>NZ_JAFCWW010000006.1:0-307776 GCF_049897765.1 Pseudomonas sp. TWP3-2
CGACATCTTAAAAAAGGCTACGGCCTTCTTTGCCCGCGAGCTGAAGTAAGGTATCGACTGGTTCGGCAGCTGCAACAGAAGGCTTACTCAGTGGCACATGTCTGTCGGTTACTGAACATCAGTCGCTCGGGCTTCTATGAGTCGAAAAAGCGTGCTGATGCGCCCGTCCGGCAGAGTTGTCCTGTCGTTGTGCAACTCAAGGCGTCTTTTGCCGAGAGTGGTGGTTGCTACGGCAGCCGCCCCTTGCGCGACGCTTTGCGCGGCAAAGGCCTGTCTGTCGGGTTGTATAAAATCCGCCGTTTGATGCGTGCCAATGGGCTACGTTCGGCCTGGAAGCGCAAGTTTGTACACACGACCGATAGCAATCATGACCTGCCGATTGCAGAGAATGTGCTGAGCCGAGAATTTGATCCAGCGGCGCCAAACAAGGCTTGGGTAGCCGACATCACCTACATCCGCACCCGCAGTGGCTGGCTGTATCTGGCCGTGGTGTTGGACTTGTTTTCACGCAAGATCGTGGGCTGGTCGATGGCTCCGAACATGCCGGCAGAGCTGGTGTGCACTGCGATGCAACTGGCCATCGCGCAGCGTCAACCGCCACCAGGCTTGATTGCCCACTCGGATCGGGGTAGCCAATACGCGAGTGCAACTTACAGAGAGTTACTGGCCAGAAACGACATGCAGCAGAGCATGAGCCGTAAAGGTAATTGCTGGGACAATGCGGTGATGGAGCGCTTCTTCCTGAGTTTGAAAATGGAGCGGGTATGGCGACGTGACTACGCGAACCATGCTGAAGCCATCCGCGACATCACTGAGTACATCGTTGGGTTTTACAACAACGAACGGCTGCACTCGAAACTGGGATATCTGCCACCGACCGTTTATGAGCGGGCGATGGCGTCAAAACCACCTATCGAGGTGCCCGGAATTAGTTGACCACTGCACTCAAGTTTCAAAAGCACGAAGATCGGCTCCCTTTCCCCCTCGCCCCCCTGGGGGAGAGGGCTGGGGTGAGGGGGTTAGATGTTCGCCATGCCACAAAACAGGAGCCGAATAAAAAACCCTCTACTTCTTCAGATCGAACCGATCCAGGTTCATCACCTTCGCCCAGGCCTTCACAAAGTCCTGCACGAACTGCTCTTTGGCATCTGCACTCGCATACACCTCAGCCACCGCACGCAATATCGCGTTCGATCCAAACACCAGGTCCACTCGGGTTGCGGTCCATTTCACATTGCCGTTCTTGCGGTCACGTCCCTCAAACTCGTCCGCGCTCTGTGAAGTCGGTTTCCACTCCACACTCATGTCCAACAGATTTTTGAAAAAGTCATTGGTCAACGTGCCGGGACGATCAGTGAATACACCGTGTTTCGTTTGGCCGACGTTGGTGTCCAAGACCCGTAGACCGCCAATCAACACTGTCAACTCCGGTGCCGACAGCGTCAGCAGTTGCGCTTTGTCGATCAATAACGCTTCGGCCGGCACGCGGAATTTGCTGCGGGCGAAGTTGCGGAAACCGTCTGTGTGCGGCTCGAGGAAGCCGAATGACTCAACGTCGGTTTGCTCCTGAGTCGCATCTGCGCGTCCTGGCGAGAAGGGCACCGTCAGCGTATGCCCGGCATTCTTCGCGGCCTGCTCAACCCCGGCGTTACCCGCCAGTACGATCAGATCCGCCAGCGAGATTTGCTTGCCGGACTGCCCACCATTGAATTCGCTCTGAATGCCTTCAAGCGTGCCCAGCACTTTGGCCAGTTGCTCCGGCTGATTGGCTTGCCAGAACTTCTGTGGCGCCAGACGCAGGCGTCCGCCATTGGCGCCGCCGCGTTTGTCCGAACCGCGGAAAGTCGAGGCTGCGGCCCAGGCAGTGGAAACGAGCTCTGAAACGGACAACCCCGATGCCAGCACTTTGCTTTTCAGATCGGCGACTTCAGCGTCGCTCACCAGCGCATGAGTAACTTCAGGAATCGGGTCCTGCCACAGCAGTTCTTCGTTCGGCAGTTCCGGGCCGAGATAGCGTGCAAGCGGCCCCATGTCACGGTGGATCAGTTTGTACCAGGCGCGGGCGAAGGCGTCCGCCAATTGATCGGGATTGGCCAGAAAACGTCGTGAAATCTGCTCGTAAGCCGGGTCGAAACGCAGCGCCAGATCAGACGTGAGCATCGTCGGATTGAGGCGTTTGTTCGGGTCGTGAGCATGCGGAATGGTGCCGGCGCCGGCGCCGTTCTTGGGTGTCCACTGATGGGCACCGGCTGGGCTTTTGGTCAGTTCCCACTCGAAGCCGAACAGGTTTTCCAGGTAGTTGTTGCTCCACTGGGTGGGGGTGGTGGTCCAGGTGACTTCCAGGCCACTGGTGATGGTGTCAGCACCCTTGCCGGTGCCGAAACTGTTTTTCCAGCCCAAACCTTGTTGTTCGAGGTCTGCCGCTTCCGGTTCCGGGCCGACGTTATCCGCAGGGCCGGCGCCGTGGGTTTTGCCGAAGGCGTGACCGCCAGCGATCAGCGCCACGGTTTCCTCGTCGTTCATCGCCATGCGGCCGAAGGTTTCGCGAATGTCCTTGGCCGAGGCGACTGGATCGGGATTGCCCTCCGGACCTTCAGGGTTCACGTAGATCAGGCCCATTTGCACAGCCGCGAGCGGGTTTTCCAGATTGCGTTCGCCCTGATTGGTGCGGCTTTGTTCATTGCCGTGCAGATCCGGTTCGGCAACCAACGTGCCGTCACCGGGTTCCTGCATCAGCTGTTGTTCTTTGCCGTAGCGGGTATCGCCGCCAAGCCATTTGTTTTCCGAACCCCAATACACATCTTCATCCGGCTCCCAGACGTCAGCACGCCCCCCGGAGAATCCAAAGGTCTTGAAGCCCATGGATTCCAGCGCGACGTTGCCGGTGAGCACGATCAGGTCAGCCCAGGAAATGTTGCGCCCGTACTTTTGCTTGATTGGCCACAGCAGGCGCCGGGCCTTGTCGAGGCTGACGTTGTCCGGCCAGCTGTTGAGCGGGGCGAAACGTTGCTGGCCGGAACCGGCACCGCCGCGACCGTCAGCGGTGCGGTAGGTCCCGGCGCTGTGCCAGGCCATGCGAACGAACAGTGGGCCGTAGTGGCCGAAGTCGGCGGGCCACCAGTCCTGTGAGTCAGTCATCAGCGCCGTCAGATCGCGTTTCAACGCTTGGAAATCCAGACTCTGAAACGCCTTGGCGTAGTCGAAGTCCTTGCCCAGCGGGTCGGACTGCGGCGCGTGCTGACTGAGGATTTTCAGATTCAGTTGATTCGGCCACCAATCACGATTGGTCGTGCCACCGCCGGCAGCGTGATTGAACGGGCACTTCGATTCGTTTGCCATGTTCGGGTCCTTATCAGGTCTTTGCGGCCGGCTCGTGCCGACTTCGGACTTGTAAGGCTAGACCCGACTTGGCCAGTCAGCTAATAGGCCGACTATTGGTGGCTGATAGGCAAAGTCTTTTATCCAATCAGAGTCAACTCGATTGCGCGGCATCATCCGCCGGTACGTCATCGAGCATATCTTCCTGCCCCGGCAACTCGGTGATCACGCTGAAATCGGTCACCTCGACCGCGCCCAACCCATAACCCAGCAAGTGGAACGAGAACGCCTTGCGCGGCAGGGGATTGTCGAAGCTGAAGTCCATTTGCAGCGGTTGATCGGCCGTGGCGACCATTTCTGTTGGCAATCCGAGTTGCACGTCCTGCTCGAATTCCTTGGCCTTGAGCTGGATATAGGCTGCCTGCTGCGGATCCATCGAGCGCACGGTCAGGCGCACGCGGGTGTGCGAGCCTTTGGGCATTTCCAGATATTGCGCGCCGATCAGGTTATCGGCCCAGTCATCCTTGATCTGCGCTTGCAGCGGGATGACGTTGTCGCTGCCGAACTGATAACGATGGTTGAGCGAGGTGCGCAGCAGCGACAGATCCAGGACGTTGGCACGGGCGGCGATTTGCCGGGCGCTGTGACTGCTGGCGTTGCCTTTGAATTTGGCACTCTCGGCGATAAATCCGCTGCTGGCGTAAGAACGGCAGCGGCGCGGCATGTCGCACTCGGTGAGGATACCGTTGCCATCGTGGTAGCGCAGTTTGCCGTTGGTGAACGACATGATTTCGCGGCCGGTGTCGTAATCCCGAAACAGCGAGCGACCGCTGAGAGCGGACGGCACCGGGAAATCAAAGTAATCGAGGATCGACGCACTAAGGTCGACGTGGCCATACACGCCGGAATTCAAGCGCGGCAACTGCGCCTGCTCAGGCGCGAGGGTCAGGTTGAAACCCCACGAGGAAGCGAGACGCACGCCGTCGATGCCGTGGGATTCATCCGAGGTAATCACCACCAGCGTGTCTTTCAGCACGCCCTTACGCTCCAGCCCTTGCAGAAACTGCTCCAGCGCATCGTCCAGATAACCGACGGCGGCTTGCTTGGGCGTGTCGTAGCGTTGCAGATACTCATCCGGCGCGGAGTAGGGCTGATGGGTGCCGACGGTCAGCAGGGTGAGCATCCACGGCTGCCTGGTTTTCTTCAACTGGCCGACGTACTTCAACGCGCCTTCGAAAAACGCCTTGTCATCCTTGCCCCACGGGAACTCCAGATAATTGGCGTTGGTGAACCATTCCAGACCATGGGTCGCATCGAAACCGATGTGCGGCATGATCTTGTCCTTGGCCATGAAACGCAGACCCGCGCCTTGCAGGTAGTGAGTGGCGAAACCGTGCTGGCGCAATTGCGCGGGCAGGCAGGCCTGATTGCGTTCCTGCTGGGTGAGCATTTCCACGCCTTTGGGCGTGCCATTGTCGAGTTTGTCGTAATCGCCGCAAAGCATGGCGTACAGACCGCGAATCGTCTGATGGGTGTGCAGCACGTAATCCGGGGTGTTCATGCCACGCTCGGCCCAGCGGCTGAGATTGGGCATCAGGTCTTCCTGATAATGACTGCCGATGGCTTCGCGGTTGGCACCAATGTAGGCACCGGGAATGCCTTCCAGGGCGATGATCAACACGTTGCGCGCCTGACCTCGCCCCGCCAGCAGGCTCTGGCCGTTGAGGTCGACATCGGTCAGCCCGGCCATCGGCGGTGTAACTACGACGGCGTCGCCGTCCAGCCATTCCTCGGCCTGCATCTGCACATCGGCCACTTGAGTGGCGAGTAGTTGGTGCGGGAGGTTGTACAAACGCCACGGGTCGGCATCGCTCGGGGAGATGTTTTGTGCGCCCCAGTGCGCGGTGAACAGCAGCAACGGGGCTGCCCACAGCGAGCGCGGCAGGGCTCGGGCCGGTGTGGCGCGACTGGTCCACTGAGTCACCAGCCATGCGATCAGCGCCAACAGCAACGCCACGGCCAGCGCAGGATGGGCAAAACCACCACCGGTGGAGTTCTCCACGAACTGCGGGTCGATCAGATAATGCAGATCCGTCGGGTTGGGCAGGCGTCCCACCGCGCTGACCAGTTCCGCAGTTGCCACTGCCAGCAGCCCCCAGAACACCAATACCGGCAGTGCCAGCCACCACGGACGGCGATGTAGCAGCACGACCAGCAGGCTACCAATCGCAAGGTCCGACAGATAGCCGAACGGCGTCGACCAGCCGAGTGCCGCGCGCAGGCACACGGGCACGATCAGCACCAAAGTGATCAGGGAGACAAGGCGTGCATCCAGCTGCCGCAACCGGTGAAAAAGAGCGCTCACAAAAAAGACCTTCCAGTCATCAAGCCGTCATAAAAAGTGGGCGCGATGATAACAAGGGTAGGAGCGCTGATCGTGTTTTTAAACGCCAAATTGATCTGGCCGCGGAGCACCGCGCGGCCACTGCGCATCGCGTGAGACCTTGACCGGCGCTCACGTCAGCCTTGGTGGCTGTTGATTCAGAGGAGGGGGAATTATTGTTTCAGGCTATATCGGTGCTGTACGCCTTCAATCTGTTTATCAATCACCTGAACCCTCGCCATCTTCAAAAATAGCCTCGATCGGCATCTCGAACGCGCGGGCAATCTGAAAGGCCAGCGGCAAGCTCGGGTCGTACCGCTGGTTTTCGATCGCATTGACGGTCTGGCGCGAGACGTTGAGGCGTTCGGCCAGATCGACCTGCGACCATTTGCGTTCGGCGCGCAGTTCCTTGAGACGGTTTTTCATTGGTAGCGGCGCCGGGCGATGCGCAGGCCGATCATCCACATCGCGCCCATCACTGGCCATACCCACAACCACGGGATGTGCGGAGCGCCGACGGTTTCCAGAAAACCGTAGGTGAAGGTGAGCAGCGCCGAAGCGGCGAAGGCGAAGCCGAGAGCTTCGAACTGGATACGCAGGTACATTTCGTCGAGACGGCGTATGTCACGCACCACGGTCCAGCAGAACAGCCCGATCGGGATCATGGGGATCAGGACGATGACGGCACGCAGATAGAGGTTGGCATCGCCCAGGTAAACCAGTGCGGACTGCGACGTCAGCAGTACCACCACGTAAAGCACCATGGCGGCAGTCATTTCGAGGCTGATTCGGTTCATTGCTCACTCCCTGTGTAAAAGACCCTTTACATGCTCGCTGAATATTTCAGCGATGTAAAGCGCGCTTTCCATCGAATCCTTTTTACGTATCGCGATGGTCGATAATCTCGTGCGCCAAAAGCAAAACGGGGCGACATGATCAAGATCATATCGCCCCGTTTTTACTGCTTGGAACGCGCGATCAATGCATCTTGCTGTGATCGTGAGCGTCCATGGTCAGCGCCTTGACCTGCGCTTCAACCTTGACCGTTTCCTTCTCGCCTTTGGCGTTCTCGACGGTCAGGGTCAGCGGCACTGTCTCGCCTTCTTTCAACTGAGCGGTCAGGCCCATCAGCATCACGTGGTAGCCGTTCGGATCGAAGTTGACGGTTTTGCCGGCCGGCAGCTCCACCGACTTCACCGGGCCCATGCTCATCACGTCGTTTTTCATGCTCATTTCGTGAATCTGCACATCTTTGGCCGCAGGCGAGGCGACGCTGAGCAGTTTGCTGTCGCTGTCGGCGGTGACGGTCATGAACGCGCCGCTGGCCGACTGGTTCGGCACGGTCGCACGCACCCAGGCGTTGTCGACGCGGGTCTGCGCCGCAGCGCTGAATGCCAGGCCCAACAGGGACAAGCCCAGTACGGCACGTTTGATATTGGTGAAAACAGGGTTCATCAGCAGACCTCCATGACGGTAAGCAAATCTTCGGTGCACTCTTGTGCAGTCAGCGATTGGGACAGGCCCACACGCAGTCCGCCACGGGTGTCGTAGACGTAACTGGTGGCGGTGTGGGAGATGGTGTAGGTATCGCCGGCCGGGACTTTTTCGAAGAACACATCGAACTCCTTGGCCGTGGCTTTGGTTTCTTCAAGGGTGCCGTACAGCGCGACGAAGCTTGGGTCGAAGGCTTTGACGTAGGCGTCGAGAATTTCTGGCGTGTCGCGTTCCGGGTCGAGGGAGATGAACACCACTTGCAGGATGTCGCCGTCCTTGCCCATCAGCTTCTTGATTTTTGCCGCGCGGGCCAGCGTGGTCGGGCAGACTGCCGGGCACTGGGTGAAGCCGAAGAAGATCATCGGCATCAGGCCGCGAAAGCTCGACAGCGACACGGTGTTGCCTTCGGTGTCTTTGAGCTTGAAGGTGCGCCCCATGATCTTGTCGCTCAGATCCTTGCCGTATTTGTACGACAGTTGGCCACGGGTGTCGCAGCCGGCGAGCAGGCCCAGACCGAGCACGCCCATTCCCGCAAGCACCTTGCGGCGAGTCAACAAAGCCGTCATTTCATACCGCCTTTTGTAGCCCGCCAGTCGCTGAGACAGGCGGGCGGTTAACCGTAAAAGCGGCGCATGATAGCAAACTGAACCGGCGGGTCGGTTTTCGATCGTCCGTCAATGTCGGATCCGGCGACAAAAGGTGTAAGAAAAAGTGACCTGCGGTTACTGAGTGATGGGCTCAAACGTGCTCCAGCCCCCGCCGAGCGCGGTGTACAGGTTTACCTCGGCGACCAGTTGCGCCAGTCGATCAGTGATCAAGCCTTGCTGCGAACTGAACAGCGAACGCTGGGCATCGAGGAACACCAGGCTGCTGTCGACTCCGCTCTGATAGCGGTGTTGCGCCATGTTGTAGTAATCCTGCGTGGCCTGCACCAGATCGCGCTGGGCTTGCAGTTGCTGCTGATAAGTCTGGCGCGCCGCCAACCCGTCGGCCACTTCCTGAAACGAGGTCTGGATCGATTTCTCGTATTGCGCCACGTTGATGTCTTTCTGCAGTTTCGAGTAATCCAGACTCGCGCGCAGGCTGCCGGCGTTGAAAACCGGCAGGTTGATCTGCGGTTGAAACAACCACGCGCCCGAGCCACCCTTGAACAGTCCGGACAGATCACTGCTGGAGGTGCCGGCATTCGCGGTCAGGCTGACACTGGGGAAAAACGCCGCACGCGCCGCGCCGATGTTGGCGTTGGCCGCGCGCAGTTGGTATTCGGCCTGAACAATATCCGGCCGGCGTTGCAGCAGATCCGACGGTAGCCCGGCCGGCAGTTGCGCCAGCAGATCGCTCGACAGCGGACGCGCCGGCAGCGTGTCGGGCACTGGCGCACCGACCAGCAGCGTCAGGCTGTTCAGGTCTTGCGCCACTTGCCGCTGATAGCGCGCAAGGCTGGCGCGGGTGCTATCGACGCTGGTCTGCGCCTGAATCTGTTCCAGCGCCGAGGACTTGCCGGCCTCGCGATTGCGCGTGGTCAGGCGCAGGCTTTGCTCATCGGCGGTTAGCGTCTCGTGGGCCAGAGCGAGCAGTTCCTGATCGGCGCGCCAGGTCAGGTAGGCGTTGGCTACGTTGGCTACCAGACTCAATTGCGCACTGCGCCGTGCTTCTTCGGTCGCCAACCAGCTCAGCAGCGCCTGCTGGCTGAGGCTGCGCACCCGACCGAAGAAGTCCAGTTCATAGGCGCTGACCCCGAGATTGACGCCGTAGGTGGAAGTGATTACGGCTTTGCTGTTAGCCACAGGCATGCGTCGGCGCAATTCAGAGGCAGTGGCCGAAACCGCTGGAAACAGATCGGCCCGTTGAATCCGGTACTGCGCCTGAAACGCCTCGACGTTGAGTGCCGCCACCCGCAGATCGCGATTGTTCACCAGCGCACTTTCAATCAACTGCTGCAACGCCGGGTCGTTGAATAATCTGCGCCAATCCTGATCAGCGCTGGAAACCTGCGATGCAGCCGGGTAAGCCGGGCCTTGCGGATATTGCGTAGCACTCGGCGACGCCGGGCGCTGGTAATCGGGAATCAACGAACAGCCGCCCAGCAGCAACGCCACGGACAGCAGGGAAAATCGCAACCTGAACATCAAACAGCCTCATGCACACAAGAAAACCACCACCAAAACCGCATCAGGCCCCGGCCATCCATTTCGCCAGACCGTGTCGACCACTGACGCCGAGCTTGGCCGCCGCACGTTTCAGATAGGTCTCGATCGAGCTGTTTTTGACCCGCAGCTTTTCCGCCATTTGCGGCACGGTGCCGCCGGTCAGCAGGCCCAGACACACCTCTTTCTCACGCACCGACAAGCTGATTTCGGCCATGGCCAGGCGCTCATCGAAGACGTGTTGCAACGGTGTCTGTTCCTGATCTGCAGTTGGCAGGCGTGGCTGCCTGGCACTGGTCTGACGGCTGAGTTGCGCGTGGCGCTCGATCAGTGGCAACAGGGTGTCGGACAGGCTCTTGAGAAACGACAGTTCCGGCAGCGAGAAGACCCGATGGGTGTGCGGACGGTAAAACGCGATGACGCAGCGGCGATTCGAGGTGCGCGACACCAGATTGCACTGATGCACGCTGTGGTGCGGGGATTGCTGTCGCAACGAGGCTTTCAATTGGATCAACAGCGAGTCATTCATCTCGATCATCTTCTGCAGCAACGGATGATCGTCAGGTCGCTGCAAGGGATCCGGCGCAGGAAAGGTATCAGGCAATCCGGCACTGCCAAGGGGCTTGACCTCGACCACGCTGGCCTGGCGTTCATCCAGCGTCCACTCACTGAGATCGACGCGATTGACCGGCACCAGCGTGTCGACCAACTGGAACATGTTGTTGGCGAAATGATCGCCACCGGTGCTGGCAATCAACTCACCCAGTTGCCAGTAAAAATGCGGGTTTTCCGTGTTGCGAATACTGCCGGTCAGATTCATATCCTTGTCATCCTTGAATGAGAGCCATCGCTGAATCGTCTGCCGTGCACGCCCTGCCAAAAACCGTTTCTCCTTGAAAGCGATCTGCAGCGGGATTTAAGCCTATACATTTGTCCTACGTCTGTAGGGGAAAACAGGGACACAAAATGCCACCATTTCCGAAAAGCTGCTGCGACGCTTTCGACGCAAAAAGTCCCCACGGCGCGTTCGTCATGACCGAATGGTCACGGCTGCGCCCGATAATCTGCGACACGAGCACAGTGGTGCGGTAACCGGCGGGTCCGGGGTGTGGCGATTTTCCTACAGCTTTTTCAGCCTTTCCTTTCCGAACTTTTAGACGGATCGCCAAACGCCAATGCTCTAAACGGCGTACTGCCGCTCAGAGTTGTCCGGGTTTCAGGTGTCATGCCGGTTTCGGGGCCGATGCTTGAATATCAGGCATAACGCCATGAGACGGATCTTATGAACCATTTTGCTGCCGACGCAGTGGACGCTCTGTCCGCCACTTGCGAGACCTTCCCGCTGACCACTGCGCAACGCGACATCTGGCTGGATCAACTGAGTCAGGGCGATTCGCCGCTGTACAACATCGGCGGCTATGTAGAGCTAAATGGCGTAATCGATCCGGTGTTGATGCAAGCGACCGTGGAGTGCCTGGTCGCGGCCAACGATGCGTTGCGCACAGTTTTGCTACCGGGCGCCGGCGCGGATGGATTGCCGCTGCAAACCTTCGTCGCATCGCTGCCGGCGCCGCTGGCTTTGGTTGATTTTTCTGCGCACCCGGATCCGCAGTCAGCCGCTCAGGCGCTGGTAGAAGGACAGATGCAAGAGTCCTTTGCGCTGGATGGCCAGCCGTTGTTCCGCTTTGGTCTGATCCGCCTCGACCAGCGGCGTTACTGGTTCACTGCGCAGGCGCACCATCTGATCATCGATGGCTGGGGTTTTGGGCTGCTGTTCAAATACGCTGGCGAGATTTACAGCGCGCTCAGCGCAAGACAGCAGCCGCAGCTGTCGGCTCCGTCGTTTGCCGGATTTATCGACGAGGATGGCCAATATCACGACTCCCCGCGTTACTTGAACGCAAAGACGTACTGGCTGGAAAAGTACCGCAACGTCCCCGAACCGCTGCTGACCGCGCGTTACCGGGAACAGATCGCACCGCCAACGCCGGCCCACGTCGTGGCCTTCCCGGCAGCGCTGCATGAGCGTATGAAAGACGTCGCGCGCACGCTCGGTGGCTCGGCATTTCATGTATTGCTGGCCGCACTGCATGTGTATTTCAGCCGCACCGCGCAGCGGGATGAGTGGGTGGTCGGCGTGCCGATCCTCAATCGCTCCGGCGCGCGCTTCAAAGCCACACTTGGGTTGTTCACCCAGGTCAGCGCGGTGTCGATGCACTTCGGTCGCGCGCTGTCGTTTGCCGACCTGATCAAGGCCATCGGCGCCGAACTGAAGCAGGATTTCCGTCATCAGCGCTTCCCCCTGAGCGAGATGAACCGTGCGTTGGGCCTGCTGGCTGAGGGGCGTTCGCAGTTGTTCGAAGTGTCTGTGTCTTACGAACAGGATGACCACGAGTTTCGCTATGCAGAAGCACAGGGACACGTGGTCAAGGTTTCCAATCGGCATGAAGCCACGCCGCTGGCCATTCACCTGCGCAGCAACCGATTCAACGACAAGGCCTGGCTGCATCTGCTGTATGGGTCGGCGTATTTCGACGCCGCCGAGGTTGCGGCGCTGGCGGAATGTCTGCTGCTGATACTGCAGCAGGGCCTGGAAAACCTTGATCTGACGGTTGACGAGTTCAGCCTGACTACCCCGGCAGAATCTGCCCAGTTGCAGCAGTGGAACGACACCCGCGCCGACTACCCGCAGGGCCTGACCATTCATCAACGCTTTGCCGCACGCGCAGCCGAACAGCCGGATGCCGTGGCGGCGGTTTGCCAGGGACAGCAGCTGACTTACGCCGAACTGAATCACGAGGCCAACTCACTGGCGCACCTGTTGATCGGGCTGGGCGTGCAGCCGGATGATCGAGTCGCGATTGTCGCCCGCCGAGGGCTGGACACGCTGGTCGGGCTGTTGGCGATTCTCAAGGCTGGCGCGGCGTATGTGCCGATTGATCCCGCGCATCCGGCCGAGCGCTTGAGCTATCTGCTCGGCGACAGCGCGCCGGTTGCGCTGCTGACCCAAAGCGATCTGCGCGAGCGCTTGCCGGAGTACCAAGTGCCGATCATCGAGCTTGACCGGCGTCTGTGGCCGGTCAACTCGGTCAATCCGCAGGTAGCGGATCTGACCAGCGAACATCTCGCTTACGTGATCTATACCTCCGGCTCCACTGGCCAACCGAAAGGCGTGATGGTTGAACATCACACGCTGTCGAACCTGGTGGATTGGCACCGCGAAGCCTTCGACCTTGATGCTGACAGCCACACCTCAAGCCTCGCCGGATTCGGTTTCGACGCCATGGCCTGGGAAGTCTGGCCGGCGCTGTGTGCCGGGGCGACCCTGCATCTGGCACCGGCCAATGACGGCAGCGAAGACATTGATGCGCTGCTGGAATGGTGGCGCGCGCAACCGCTGGACGTGAGTTTCCTGCCGACGCCGATTGCCGAGTACGCCTTCAGTCGGCATATCGAACACCCGACCTTGCGCGCACTGCTGATCGGCGGCGATCGTTTGCGCCAGTTCAACCGCGCGCAGACCTTTGAGGTGATCAACAACTACGGCCCGACCGAGGCCACGGTGGTTGCCAGCTCTGGCCGGATCGAACCCGGCACGCCGTTGCACATCGGCAAGCCGGTGAGCAATGCCACGCTTTACGTGCTGGATGAGCAGCAGCAAGCGCTGCCGATTGGCGTTGCCGGTGAGCTGTATGTCGGTGGTGCCGGGGTTGCCCGTGGTTACCTCAATCGACCGGAGTTGACGGCCGAACGCTTCCTCGACGATCCATTCAGCAGCGCGCCGAACGCGCGGATGTATCGCAGCGGCGATCTGGTGCGCTGGCGTGCCGACGGCAATCTTGAATATCTGGGACGCAATGACGACCAAGTGAAAATCCGTGGCGTGCGCGTCGAACTCGGTGAAATCGAAACCGCGCTGGCCAGTCATGAATCAGTGCGCGAAGCCGTGGTGCTGGTGCGCGACGGGCAGTTGCAGGCGTGGTTCACCGAGCATCAACCGCTGGACATCACCCTGTTGCACGAACATCTGAAAAACCGGTTGCCCAGCGCATTGCTGCCGTCAGCCTACGTGCGCATCCCGGCGCTGCCGCTGACCGCCAACGGCAAACTCGATCGCCAGGCTTTGCCTGCTCCGGGGCCGGACGCGCTGATCCGCAGGGTGTACGAAGCACCGCAGGGCGACGTGGAAATCCTCCTGGCGCAACTCTGGGGCGAAGTGCTGCAAGTCGAGCGAGTAGGGCGCCACGACCATTTCTTCGAACTGGGCGGGCATTCGTTGCTGGCGGTCAATCTGATCGAACGCATGCGCCAGAATGGCATGAGCAGCGACGTGCGCGTGCTGTTCGGTCAGCCAACACTCGCGGCATTGGCCGCTGCGGTGGGTAGCGGTCGCGAAGTCGAAGTGCCGGCCAATCGCATCCCGCTCGGTTGCACGCGTATCACCCCGGACATGCTGGCGCTGGTGCAACTGGACCAGCCAACCATCGATATGGTTCTGGCCACGGTGCCGGGTGGCGCGACCAATGTGCAGGACATCTATCCGCTGGCGCCGTTGCAGGAAGGCATTCTTTACCACCACATCACCGCCGAACAGGGCGATCCGTATCTGCTGCAATCGCATCTGGCCTTCGACAATCTCGCGCGGGTGGAAGCCTATGCGGCTGCACTGCGTGAAGTCATGGAGCGCCACGATATCTTGCGCACTGCGGTGGTCTGGGAGGGGTTGAGTACACCGCTGCAAGTGGTTTGGCGCGAGGCGCAACTGCCGGTGCAAGAGATCGTGCTCGATCCGGCCGAGGGCGATGTGCTGGAGCAACTGCATCAGCGCTTCGATGCGCGCAGCTATCGCCTCGATATCAGCCAGGCGCCGCTGATTCGACTGTTTTATGCGCGCGATCCGGCCCGTGGGCGCATTGTCGCGATCTTGCTGTTTCATCACTTGGCGATGGATCACATCGCACTCGAAGCGATGCGCGAAGAAATGCGCCTGAGCCTGATGGGCCATACCGATCCGCTGCCGGCGGCGGTGCCGTATCGCAACTATGTGGCGCAGACTCGGCTGGGTGTGAGCGAGGCCGAACACGAGGCGTTTTTCCGCGAAATGCTCGGCGATATCGATGAGCCGACGCTGCCTTTTGGGTTGCAGGATGTGCAGGGTGACGGTCGCGGCATCGACGAAGCAGTTCAAGCATTACCCGCCGATATTGATCGACGTCTGCGCCTGCAAGCGCGGCAGTCGGGCGTCAGTGTGGCGAGCCTGATTCATCTGGCGTGGGCGCAAGTATTGGCAGCGACCTCCGGGCAGCAACACGTGGTGTTCGGCACGGTGTTGATGGGCCGAATGCAGGGCGGCGAGGGCGCGAATCGTGCGCTCGGCGTGTTCATCAATACCTTGCCGTTACGCGTCGATGTCGATCAAGGCGTGCGCGCAGCAGTGCAGGCGACCCATGCGCGGCTGACCGCGCTGCTCGGGCATGAACATGCGTCGCTGGCACTGGCCCAGCGTTGCAGTGGCGTGGCCTCGCCGTCGCCGCTGTTCAGTGCGTTGCTCAACTACCGGCACACCGACGCCGAGCAATCCGCGCGTCAGGCTTGGGAAGGCATCGAAACCCTGGCCAACGAAGAGCGCACCAATTACCCGGTGACCCTGAGCGTGGATGATCTGGGCAGCGGCATGCAATTGACCACCCGCACGCTCAACAGCATCGGTGCACAACGGATTTGCGCTTACGTGCAAACCGCGCTGCAGTCGCTGGTCGACGCGTTGGAACACGCCCCGCAACAACCCTTGAACCGCTTGTCGATCCTGCCGGCGGCCGAGCTTGAACAGCTGTTGATCGAGTTCAACAGCACCGACGTCGATTGCCCGCTTGATCAGCCGCTGCAAACCCTGTTCGAGCAACAAGTGCAGCGCAAACCGCATGCCATCGCGGTGCAGGCCGGCGCGAAGACGCTGACTTACGGCGAACTCAACGAGCAGGCCAACCGACTCGCCCATCACCTGCGCGAGCACGGCGTGCAACCGGATTCGCGGGTGGCGATCTGTGTCGAGCGCAGTCTCGATCTGGTGGTCGGTTTGCTGGCGATTCTCAAGGCTGGCGGCGCGTATGTGCCGCTAGATCCGGAGTACCCGCTGGAGCGCCTGCATTACATGCTCAAGGACAGCGCGCCGGTGGCGGTGCTGGTGCAGGCCGCCACCCGCGAACTGCTGGGTGAGCCTGGCCTGCCGCTGATCGATTTCGATCAATGCGCATGGCAGCAAAAATCGCCGGGCAATCTGCATGTGCCGGGCCTGAGCGCGGCGAATCTGGCCTACATCATCTACACCTCCGGCTCCACCGGCACCCCGAAGGGCGTGATGATCGAGCACCGCAGCGCCTGCAACATGCTGCACTGGGGCTCCCAGCTCAGCCCGCCGACTGAACATGGTGCGCTGCTACAGAAAGCGCCGTTCAGTTTTGACAGTTCGGTGTGGGAGATTTTCTGGCCGCTGTGTTCCGGCCTGCGCCTGGTGCTGGCGCGCCCTGACGGCAACCGTGATTCGGCCTATGTCACGCAGGTGATTCGCGAGCAGCAAATCACGGTGGTCAAGTTCGTCCCGGCGCTGTTGCAGCAGTTCATCGAACAGGAGGACGTCAGCCAGTGCACCAGCCTGACCGACGTGCTGAACGGCGGCGGCGAACTGACTGCCGCGCTGGCGCGCCAAGTAAGGCAGCGGTTGCCTTGGGTACGCTTGCACAACGTTTACGGCCCGACTGAAACCACCGTCGACAGCACTGGCTGGACGCTGGAACCGCACGGTCCGCTGCCGGATACGCTGATACCGATTGGCAAGGCGTTGAGCAACACCCGCCTGTACGTGCTGGATGCGCATGATCAGCCAGTACCGCTGGGCGTCAGCGGCCAGTTGTACATCGGCGGCGTCGGCGTGGCGCGCGGTTATCACGGATTGCCACAGATGCAGGCCGAGCGTTTTATCGACAGTCCGTTCGTGGCCGGTGATCGGCTGTATCGCACTGGCGATCTGGTGCGCTATCGCCCTGACGGCAATCTGGAGTTCCTCGGGCGCAACGACTTCCAGGTCAAGCTGCGCGGCTTGCGTCTGGAGCCGGGCGAAATCGAAGCGCGGTTGATCGCTCATCCGGCCGTGCGCGAGGCGGTGGTGCTGGTGCGCGACGAGCGCCTGGTGGCGTATTTCACCGTGCGCGACGGACTCCCGGCGCCGGACATCGCAGCGTTGCGCGCACATGTACTTGAACGTTTGCCGGAGTACATGGTGCCGGGCGCATTCGTCAGACTCGACGCGTTGCCGCTGACGCCCAACGACAAGGTTGATCGCAAGGCCTTGCCGGCTCCGGGGCCGGAAGCGCTGCTCAGCCGTGCTTATGCGGCGCCTGAAGGTGCGGTCGAAACCGCGCTGGCGCAGATCTGGGCGCTGGTGTTGGGCATCGAGCAGGTCGGTCGTCACGACAACTTCTTCGAACTGGGCGGGCATTCATTGCTGGCGGTGAGTCTGGTGGCGCGCATGCGTCAGGCCGGGTTGCATGTCGATGCACGCACGCTGTTCAGCCAGCCGACGCTCGCGGCACTGGGCGCGCAGACCACGGCGCAGGCGAAGCAGGTGGAGATCCCGCAAACCACCATCCCGACCCTCAACCGCAAACGCCGACTTTAGATTCGATGCCGGTCAGACACTGAACCCTGTGGCGAGGGGTTGCTCCGTCTGCGGGGATTCTTGTCCCCGCTTCCCATGTCAGCCCCGCAAGCCTTGATGTTTTAGCTTTTCCGAGCTGCGCCCAGTCGGCAGGGACTCGCCGCTGCGCGCTCCTTTTTCTCGAATTTACAGCAGGTTATCTCATGCATTTCAGCGAACTGATGGCTGTTATTTCCACCCATGCGATCCGCCTTCAACAGGAAGATGAAGACCTGGTCATTCTGGGTGCCGACGACGCACTGGATGATGCGTTGTGGGACAGCCTCGCCGAGCACAAGGCGCAGTTGCTGGAACTGGTCGCACGCCATGGCGGAGGCTGGTCGAGCCCGGCACTGCGCATCACCCCGGACATGCTGCCGCTGGTGGATCTCGATCAGGACACCCTTGACCGTATCGTCGACACCGTGCCGGGTGGCGCGGCCAATGTGCAGGACATCTACCCGCTGGCGCCGTTGCAGGAGGGCATGCTCTATCACCATCTGTCGGCGGCTGATGGCGATCCCTACGTGTCGCAGGCGCGGTTCAGTTTCGCCAGTCGCCAACATCTGGAGGCGTTCGCCGATGCACTGCGCTGGGTGATCGAGCGTCACGATATTCTGCGTACCTCGTTCATTTGGGAGCGCCTCGATCAACCGTTGCAAGTGGTCTGGCGCCAGGCGCCGCTGGTTTGCGAGGAAGTGCGCCTCGACGCCAGCGCTGACCTGTTAACGCAGTTGCTGAAACGGCATGACCCGCGCCACTTCCGCCTCGACTTGCAGCAAGCGCCTCTGCTGCGCGTAGTGTTCGCCGAGGACCCGGCCAATGGTCGCGTCGTGGCGTTGATGCTGTTTCACCACATGATCATGGATCACATCGCCCTCGACGTAGTGCGCAGTGAAATCCAAGCGTGTTTACTTGAGCAGACCGCCGCTGTTCCGGCTGCCGTGCCGTATCGCAATCACTTGGCGGCGGCGCGTATGCGTGGCGAAGAACAGGCGCACGAAGCGTTCTTCCGCGAGATGCTTGCCGACATCGACGAGCCAACGTTGCCCGGCGGTTTGCAGGATGTGCAGGGCGACGGTCAGCACATCGAAGAAGCCGTGCTGATGCTCGACAGCGATTTGAGCCGGCAACTGCGCGGGCAAGCGCGGCAACTCGGTGTCAGCGTGGCGAGCCTGATGCATCTCGCATTGGCGCGGGTGCTCGGTCAATTGTCCGGGCGCACGGCGGTGGTGTTTGGCACCGTGTTGCTTGGGCGGATGGACGCGGGCGAGGGCGGTGAACGCGCGTTGGGCATGTTCATCAACACCTTGCCGCTGCGCGTGGATGTCGGCGTCGAAGGTGTGCGCGACGGCGTGCTGGCGACCCACCGCCGCCTGACGGCATTGCTCGCTCATGAACAGGCATCACTGGCGCTGGCCCAGCGTTGCAGCGCGGTGGCGGTGCCGACGCCGTTGTTCAGCGCGATGCTCAATTACCGCCACAGCACGCTCGAAGAAGTCGCCGAGGTGGTTGACCTGGTACCGGGGATTCAAGTGCTGGGTGCCCGCGAGCGCACCAATTATCCACTGACCGTAAATATCGACGACCTCGGCCAAGACTTGCGCATCACCGCGCTGGTGGACGCAACCCTCGGCGCCGAGCGCATTGCGTACTATCTGCACACCGCGCTGGAAAGCCTGGCGCAGGCGCTTGAAAACTCGCCGCAAGCCCCGCTGCACAGCCTGAATATTCTGCCGAGCGCCGAGCGCGAATTTTTGCTGCACGGCCTCAATTCCCCACAGGCGCAGTTCGCCGAAGCGCCGCTGATCCACCAGCAATTCGAAGCCCACGCGCAATTGCAGCCCGATGCCACAGCGCTGATTTTTCAAGAGCACACCCTGAGCTACGGCGAACTCAATCGCCGCGCCAATCAGGTCGCCCAGCGCTTATTGGCGCTGGGCATCAGGCCTGATGATCGCGTGGCGATCTGCGTCGAACGCGGCCCGCAAATGCTCATCGGCCTGCTCGGCGTGCTCAAGGCTGGCGCCGGTTACGTACCGATTGACCCGGCGTATCCGCTGGAGCGCATCGCTTTCACGCTGCAGGACAGTGCGCCGGTTGCGCTGTTGATGCAGGCCGACACGCAGGATCGCGTGGCCGATCTCACTGTGCCGAAAATCGATCTCGATGACCCGACGCTGCAAGCCGAACTGGACTGCAATCCGCAGGTTCCAGAGTTGACTACGGCGCATCTCGCTTACGTGATCTACACCTCCGGCTCGACCGGTCTGCCCAAAGGCGTGATGGTCGAACACCGCAACGTCGCGCGACTGTTCTCGGCGACCGATGACTGGTTCAACTTCAACCGGCAGGACGTGTGGGCGCTGTTCCATTCCTTTGCTTTCGACTTCTCTGTATGGGAAATCTGGGGCGCGCTGAGCTTCGGCGGGCAGTTGCTGATCGTGCCGCAGAAAGTCAGCCGCTCGCCGGACGAGTGCTATGCGTTGCTCTGTCAGGCCGGCGTCACGGTGCTCAACCAGACGCCGAGTGCCTTCCGCCAGTTGGTCGCGGCCCAGGGCCGCAGCCCATTGCAGCATTCCCTGCGCGAAGTGATCTTCGGCGGCGAAGCGCTGGAACCGGGCCTGCTTAAACCCTGGTACGCGCGGGTTGGCAATGCCGGTACGCGGCTGGTCAACATGTACGGCATCACTGAAACCACGGTGCACGTGACCTATCGCCCGTTGGCGGCGGCGGATGCACAACTGGTTGGCGTCAGCCCGATTGGCGTGCGCATTCCTGACCTGCAACTGTACGTGCTGGATGAGCAGCGCGAGCCGTTGCCGGTCGGCGTAGTCGGGGAGTTGTATGTTGGTGGTGCCGGGGTGGCGCGCGGTTATCTCAATCGTGAAGCCCTTACTGCCGAACGCTTCATCAAAGACCCATTCACCGCTCGCGCCGAGGCACGTTTGTACAAGACCGGCGACCTCGCACGCTGGGCGGCGGACGGCAGCCTCGACTATCTGGGGCGTAACGACGATCAGGTGAAAATCCGCGGTTTCCGCATCGAGCTGGGCGAGATCGAAGCGCGCCTGTCGGCCTGCACAGGCGTGCGCGAAGCGGTGGTGATCGCCCGCGAAGACAGCCCCGGCGATCAGCGACTGGTCGCGTATTGGCTGGCGGAGGACGGCGCCGATCCAAGCGTCGCGCAACTGCGTGAACAACTGCTGGTGTCGCTGGCCGACTACATGCTGCCAAGCGCCTTCGTGCGCCTCGAAGCCTTTCCGCTGACCGCCAACGGCAAACTCGATCGCAAGGCCTTGCCGCAACCGGATGGTGACGCCTATGCCCGCCGTGGTTTCGAGGCGCCGCTGGGCGATGTCGAACAGCGCATCGCCGCGATCTGGCAGACCTTGCTGCAACTGGAACAGGTCGGCCGTCATGACAACTTCTTCGAACTCGGCGGCCATTCGCTGCTGGCGGTCAAGCTGATCGAACGCATGCGTCAGCAGGAAATGCACTGCGACGTGCGCGTGTTGTTCGGCCAGCCGAGCGTTGCGGCGCTGGCGGCGACACTGGGTGGCGAGCAAACGGTCAAAGTGCCGGCCAATCGCATCGAACCGGGCTGCACGCGCATCACCCCGGACATGTTGCCGTTGGCCACTCTGGATCAGGACGGCATTGACCGCATCGTCGCGAGCATCCCCGACGGCATCGCCAATGTGCAGGACATCTATGCGCTGGCACCGTTGCAGGCCGGTATTCTCTATCACCACTTGGCGACCGCCGACGGCGATCCGTACGTGTTGCAGGCGCAGTTCGCTTTCGATGGATTGTCACAGATCAAGGCGTTGGTTCGCGCGCTGAACAGCGTGATCACGCGTCACGACATCCTGCGCACCAGCGTGCACTGGGAAGTTCTGGAGGAACCGGTGCAGGTGGTCTGGCGCGAGGCGCGGCTGGCGCTGGAGCGGGTCGACGCCGATCCGCAGGACGATGACGTATTGCAGCAAATGCAACATCGTTTCGACCCGCGCCACTATCGCCTCAATCTCAACCGCGCGCCGCTGATGCGCTTCGCCTACACCGAAGACCCGCTGCAACAGCGCTGGGTCGGCATTCTGCTGCTGCACCACATCGTCCTCGACCATACCGCGCTGGAAGTGCTGGTGGCAGAGATCAGCGATGCGCTGCGCGAAAACACCAGCGAGCTGCCGGCGCCAGTGCAATACCGCAATTACGTGGCGCAGGCGCGGCTCGGCGATAACGCTGAGGCCCACGAAGCATTCTTCCGCGACATGCTCGGCGACATCGACGAGCCGACCGTGGCCTTCGGTTTGCAGGATGTGCATGGCGACGGCAGCACGATCATTGACAGTGAACTTGCGCTGGATGCAGAGCTGGGCCAGCGCCTGCGCCAACAGGCGCGCCGACTGGGGATCAGCGTCGCTAGCTTGGTGCATCAGGCCTGGGGTCAGGTGCTGGCGCAGGTTGCAGGGCGCGACGACGTAGTGTTCGGCACCGTGCTGCTCGGACGCATGCAGGGCGGCGCCGGGGCCGAGCGCTCGCTGGGGATGTTCATCAACACCTTGCCGCTGCGCGTCAGCGGCGGGGCGCTGGGCGTGGAGCAGGGCGTGCGCGCCACCCATGAACGGCTGGCGCAATTGCTCGCGCACGAACAGGCTTCACTCGCGTTGGCCCAGCGTTGCAGCGGCGTGGCCGGTTCGTTGCCACTGTTCAGCACTTTGCTCAACTATCGCCACAGCGCAGCTGAACCGGCGACGCTGGCGTGGGACGGCATTCACATTCTCAGCTCGCGCGAGCGCAGCAATTATCCGTTGGTGGTCAGCGTTGATGACTTGGGGGAGGGCTTCCGGCTCTCGGTGCAGGCAGTGCCCGAAGTGGATGGCGCGCGGGTGTGTGATTACCTGCAAACGGCGTTGCACAATCTGGTCTTGGCGCTGGAGCAAAGTCCCGCCACGCCGCTGCATGACGTTTCGATTGTGTCGCCGAACGAGCGCCAGAAGGTGCTGGTCGGTTTCAATGTTACTGGCCGTGAATATCCCCCCGCGCAGACTGTGCAGCGCTTATTTGAAGCGCAGGTCGCGGCGCGTCCGGACGCGGCGGCGGCGGTGCAGGGCGCGCAGCAGCTGACTTATCTTCAACTGAATCAGCAGGCCAATCGTCTGGCCCGGCATCTGCTCGACCTTGGCGTCAAACCGGATGACCGCATCGCCCTTTGCGTAAAGCGTGGCCCGCAGATGCTGGTCGGGATGCTGGCGATTCTCAAGGCTGGCGCCGGTTATGTGCCGGTTGATCCCGCGCATCCACGCGAGCGAATCGCGTATTTGTTACGTGACAGCAAACCAGTCGCCGTGTTGGCACAAGCTTCAACGATGGATCTGCCGGGCGCAGTGCCGGTGATTGATCTCGACAGCAGCGAATGGCTGCACTTGTCAGACGCCAATCCACAACTGTCAGGCCTGACCCCAACGCATCTGGCCTACGTGATCTACACCTCCGGTTCGACCGGCGAGCCGAAAGGCGTGATGGTCGAGCACGCGACCCTGGAAAACCTCGTGCACTGGCACACGGAAGCATTCGACCTGCACGCCGGTAGCCAAACTGCGAGCCTTGCCGGCTTCGGTTTTGATGCGATGGCGTGGGAAGTCTGGCCGGCACTGTGCGTTGGCGCGACCCTGCACCTGCCGCCCGAGTCGATCAGCAACGAACACCTCGACGAACTGCTCGACTGGTGGCGCGCCCAGCCATTGCAAGTCAGCTTCCTGCCAACCCCGATTGCTGAATACGCCTTCAGTCGAAACGTAAGCCATCCGACCCTGCGCACGCTGCTGATCGGTGGCGACAAACTCCGGCAGTTCCCGCGCGACCAGACTTTCGAGGTGATCAACAACTACGGCCCGACCGAGACCACCGTGGTCGCAACATCCGGGCGCATCCAATCCGGCGAGGTTTTGCACATCGGCCGGCCTATCGCCAATGCCAAGGCCTACCTGCTCGACAAGCAGCAGCGCCCGGTGCCGGTTGGTGTTGAAGGCGAGTTGTACGTTGGCGGCGCAGGTGTCGCCCGTGGCTACTTCAATCGCCCGGAGCTGACTGCCGAACGCTTCCTGCGCGATCCGTTCAGCAACCAGCCAAACGCGCGCATGTATCGCACCGGCGACCTTGCACGCTGGCTCGCCGACGGCACCATCGAGTATCTGGGACGCAACGACGATCAGGTCAAACTGCGCGGCGTGCGCATCGAACTCGGCGAAATTGAAGCTGCGCTGGCCAGTTACCCAGCGGTTCAAGATGCCGTGACGCTGGTGCGTGACGGGCAATTGCTGGCGTGGTTTACCGAGCGTTCGCCGGTCGATATCGAGGCGCTGCGCAGTCACCTGCAAGCGCGGTTGCCGCAAGCGCTGGTGCCAGCAGCTTATATGCGACTGGATGCGTTGCCCCTGACCGCAAACGGCAAACTCGACCGCAAGGCGCTGCCGCAACCGGATCACAACGCCTGGCTCAAGCGTGAATTCGAAGCGCCGCAAGGCCCGGTCGAGATTGCCCTGGCGCAGATATGGGCCAGTGTGCTCAAAGTCGAACAGGTCGGGCGCCACGATCATTTCTTCGAGCTCGGGGGGCATTCTTTACTGGCGGTCAGCCTGATCGAGCGCATGCGTCAGGCCGGTCTCAGCACTGATGTGCGCGCTCTGTTCAACCAACCAACTCTGGCCGCACTGGCCGCAGCAGTGGGCAGCGGCCGCGAGGTCGAAGTCCCGGCTAACCGAATTCTGGCCAATTGCACGCACATCACCCCGGACATGCTCAGCCTGACCGAACTCGATCAGGCGAGCATCGAGCGCATCGTCGCCAGCGTGCCCGGCGGCGCGGCCAATGTGCAGGACATTTATCCGCTGGCGCCGTTGCAGGAAGGCATTCTCTATCACCATTTGAGCGCCGAGCAGGGCGATCCGTACCTGCTGCAATCGCGGCTGGCCTTCGATAGCGTTGAGCGTCTGCGCACGTTCACCGCCAACTTGCAGCACGTCGTCGCGCGTCACGACATTCTGCGCACCAGCGTGGTCTGGGAAGGGCTGCCGAGCCCGCAACAAGTGGTCTGGCGCCACGCCGAACTTGTGGTGCAGCAGGTTGCGCTGGACCCGGCCGACGGCGACATTCTCGGCCAGTTGCACGCGCGTTTCGACGCCCGGCATTACCGCTTCGACCTGAGTCGCGCGCCGTTGCTGCGCATGGTTTATGCCGAAGACCCGGCACAACAACGGGTGGTAGCCATCGTGCTGTTCCATCACCTGATCCTCGACCACACCGCGATGGACGTGGTGGGCGAAGAAATGCGCGCGTTCATGTTTGATCAGGCGCACACGCTGCCCGCGCCGATTCCGTACCGTAACTATGTGGCTCAAGCGCGACTCGGTGCCGGCGAGCAGGAGCACGAAGCATTCTTCCGCGAGATGCTTGGCGATATCGACGAGCCGACCCTGCCGTTTGGTCTGCACGACGTGCAGGGCGATGGCCGCGCCATCGAGGAAGCGCTGCAACCGGTGGACGCGCAACTCAACCGGCGTCTGCGCGATCAGGCCCGACAGCTCGGCGTGAGTGCCGCGAGCCTGATGCACTTGGCCTGGGCGCAGGTGTTGGGCGTGGTTTCCAGCCGCCGCGATGTGGTGTTCGGCACCGTGCTGATGGGCCGCATGCAGGGCGGCGATGGCGCCGACCGTGCGCTGGGGGTGTTCATCAACACCTTGCCGCTGAGGGTCGATGTCGGTGAAGGCGTGCGCGCGGCAGTGAAAACCACCCACTCGCGGCTGACTGCTTTGCTCGGGCATGAGCATGCGTCCTTGGCGCTGGCACAACGTTGCAGCGGCGTGGCCAATGGCGCGCCGCTGTTCAGCGCGTTGCTCAACTACCGCCACACCGTGGCCGAGCATCAGCCGCGCGACGGTCAGGGCATCTGGGCCGGGGTGCGCCTGCTCGGTGGTGAAGAACGCAGCAACTATCCGCTGACCCTGAGCGTGGATGATCTGGGCGAAGCCTTCGCGCTGAACGTGCTGGCCGTGGCCGAGATCGGCGCGCAACGCATTTGCAGCTACATGCACAAGGCTTTGGAGCATTTGGTGCTGGCGCTGGAGCAGTCGCCGCAACTGCCGCTGAATCGCTTGCCGATCCTGCCCGCCGCCGAGCAGGAACGCCTGCTCAGCGGTTTTAATC
Organism: Pseudomonas sp. TWP3-2; assembly: GCF_049897765.1. NCBI lineage: Bacteria > Pseudomonadati > Pseudomonadota > Gammaproteobacteria > Pseudomonadales > Pseudomonadaceae > Pseudomonas > Pseudomonas sp. TWP3-2. Next base: position 25,247 of record NZ_JAFCWW010000006.1, read on the forward strand.
AGCACGCTGTGGCGTATCCGCGGGGGGCGCTGATTCATGCATTGGTTGAGGCTCAGGCTGAGCACAATCCCGACGCCGTTGCGGTGATGCAGGGTGCGCAGCAGCTGACTTATCGCCAACTCAATCAGCAGGCCAATCGGCTGGCCCATCATCTGATCGGACTGGGCGTTCAAGCGGATGACCGCATCGCGCTGTGTGTAGAGCGCAGCCCGCAAATGCTGGTGGCGTTGCTGGCGATTCTCAAGGCTGGTGCTGGTTATGTGCCGGTCGACCCGGCGTATCCGCAGGAACGAATCGCCTATCTGTTGCAGGACAGCGATCCGGTGGCGGTACTGGTGCAGGCTTCGACGCGTCATCTATCGGGTTCGGTGCCGGTGATCGATCTGGACAGCGACGACTGGAATTCACTGCCGGACAGTAATCCGCAGTTGCCGAACTTGACCCCGGCGAATCTCGCCTACGTGATCTACACCTCCGGCTCCACCGGCCAGCCCAAAGGTGTAATAGTCGAGCACGCGACCCTGGAAAACCTCGTGCAATGGCACGCCGAAACCTTCGACCTGCACGCTGGCAGCCACACCGCCAGCGTCGCCGGATTTGGTTTCGATGCGATGGCGTGGGAGGTCTGGCCGGCGCTGTGCGTTGGCGCGACCCTGCATCTGCCGCCGCAATCGGTGGGCAACGAACACCTCGATGAACTGCTCGACTGGTGGCGCGCGCAGCCGTTGCAGGTGAGTTTCCTGCCGACCCCGGTCGCCGAATATGCGTTTAGCCGTCATGTCGGCCATCCGACGCTGCGCACGCTGCTGATCGGTGGCGACAAACTGCGCCAGTTCGCACAGGCGCAGACGTTTGCGGTGATCAACAACTACGGCCCGACCGAGGCCACGGTGGTTGCCACCTCGGGCCCGGTCGAAGTCGGGCGTCCGCTGCACATTGGCCGGCCGATTGGCAACGCGCTGATTTACTTGCTCGACGAACAACAACGGCCAGTGCCTGTCGGCGTGGCCGGCGAGTTGTACGTGGCGGGCGCCGGGGTTGCTCGTGGTTATCTGAACCGGCCTGAGCTGACTGCCGAGCGTTTCCTCGACGACCCATTCAGCGATGAACCGCAGAAGCGCATGTACCGCACCGGCGACCTCGCACGCTGGCTGGCCGACGGCAATATCGAATACCTGGGGCGCAACGACGACCAGGTCAAATTACGCGGCGTGCGCGTCGAACTCGGCGAAATCGAGGCCGCGCTGAGCAGCCATCCCGCCGTGCAGGACGCCGTGGCGCTGGTGCGCGACGGCCAATTGCTGGCGTGGTTCACCGAGCGCTCGCCGGTCGATATCGAGGCGCTGCGCAGTCATCTGCAACTGCATCTGCCGCAAGCGTTGATCCCCGCAGCCTATGTCCGACTGCACGCCTTACCGCTGACCGCCAACGGCAAACTCGACCGCAAGGCCTTGCCGGAACCGGACCAATCCGCGTGGCTCAGCCGCGAATATGCAGCACCAGAAGGTGCAATTGAAATCGCCCTGGCGCAGATCTGGGCCGATGTACTCAAGGTCGAACAGGTTGGCCGCCACGACAACTTCTTCGAGTTGGGCGGGCATTCACTGCTGGCGGTGAGCCTGATCGAACGTATGCGTCAGATCGGCCTCAGCGCTGATGTGCGGGCGCTGTTCAGTCAGCCGACCCTGGCGGCGCTGGCCACAGCGGTCGGCAGCGGACGCGAAGTCGAGGTGCCGGCCAATCTGATTCCGGCCGATTGCACGCGCATCACGCCGGAGCTGTTGCCGCTGGTGCAACTGGATCAGGCGAGCATCCAGCGCATCGTCGCGACGGTGCCGGGTGGCGCGGCCAATGTGCAGGATATTTATCCGCTGGCGCCGTTGCAGGAAGGGATTCTGTATCACCACTTGAGCGCCGCGCAGGGGGATCCGTATCTGCTGCAATCGCGTCTGGCGTTCGACAGCCTCGAACGGGTGCAAGCGTTCGCCGCCGCGCTGAGCCAGGTCATGGCGCGTCACGACATTTTGCGCACGGGCGTGGTCTGGGAAGGTTTGGCGGCTCCCGTGCAAGTGGTGTGGCGCCACGCGGAGCTGCCGATAGAGGAAGTTGTACTCGACCCGGCGCAGGGTGCAGTTGCCGAGCAATTGCATGAACGTTTCGACGCACGGAGCTTCAGACTGAACATCAGCCAGGCGCCGCTGCTGCGTCTGGTGTACGCCCGCGATCCGGCCAACGACCGCGTGGTGGCGATGTTGCTGTTCCATCACATCGCCATGGACCACACGGCGCTGGAGGTTGTGCGCCAGGAAATGCAGGCGATTCTGCTCGGGCACGCCGCGCCAGCGAGTGCGGCGGTGCCGTACCGCAACTACGTGGCGCAGACGCGGCTGGGCATCAGCGAGCAGGAGCACGAAGGGTTTTTCCGCGCGATGCTCGGCGACATCGACGAACCGACCTTGCCGTTCGGTCTGCAAGACGTGCGCGGTGACGGTCACGATATTGAGGAAGTGCGTCAGCCGCTGCCCGCAGCGTTGGCCCAGCGTCTGCGCAGTCAGGCGCGGCAACTGGGCGTCGGCGTAGCCAGCCTGTTTCATCTGGCGTTCGCGCAAGTGCTGGGGGCGACGTCCGGTCGGGATTCGGTGGTGTTCGGCACCGTGCTGCTGGGCCGGATGCAGGGCGGCAGCGGCGCGGATCGCGGCTTGGGCATGTTCATCAATACCTTGCCGCTGCGGGTTGATCTGGCTGATATCAGTGTGGGCGCCGGGGTCAAGGCGACCCATCAGCGGCTCACCGAATTGCTTGGGCATGAACACGCTTCGCTGGCATTGGCGCAACGTTGCAGCGCGATTGCCGCGCCGTCGCCGCTGTTCAGCGCGATGCTCAATTACCGGCATGGCGCCAGCGAAGAAGTGCAACAAGCCGCGCGTCTGGCCTGGCAAGGCATTGAAACGCTGGGCGGCGAAGAGCGCACCAACTATCCGCTGAGCCTTAACGTTGATGACTTGGGCAGCGATTTCATCCTGACGGCGATGATCCCGGCGCAGATTGGCGCGGCGCGCATCTGCGGGTTCATGCAGCGCACGTTGACTGCGTTGGTCGAAGCGCTGGAGCACGCGCCGCAACAAGCGTTGAAGCGCTTGCCGGTGTTGCCGGACGCCGAACGCCAGCGCTTGCTGGTCGACTTCAATGCCACCGAGGTTGATTACGACCTCAACCAGAGCATCCACGGGCTGTTCGAGGCACAGGTGTTGCGCACGCCGCAGGCTGTCGCGGTGCAGAGCGGCGACTCGCGACTGACCTATACCGAGCTGAATCAGCAGGCCAACCAATTGGCGCAGCACTTGCGCGAATTGGGTGTGCAGCCGGATTCGCGGGTGGCGATCTGTGTCGAGCGTAGTCTGGAAATGGTCGTCGGCCTGCTGGCGATTCTCAAGGCTGGCGGTGGTTATGTGCCGCTCGATCCGGCGTATCCGGCAGAACGTCTGGCCTACATGCTCGCAGACAGCGCGCCGCTGGTGGTGCTGGTGCAGGGTTCGACGCGGAATTTGTTGGGCGAAGTGGCAGCGGCAGTGGTCGATCTCGATCACAACACCTGGCAATCGCTACCCTGCGCCAATCCTCAAATCCCGACGCTGACCGAGCAGCACACGGCGTACGTGATCTACACCTCCGGCTCCACCGGTCAACCGAAGGGCGTGATCAACGAACACGCGGCAGTGGTCAACCGCTTGCTGTGGATGCAGGACGCCTATCGCCTGACGGCTGAAGACTCAGTGCTGCAGAAGACTCCGTTCAGTTTCGACGTGTCGGTCTGGGAGTTCTTCTGGCCATTGATGACCGGCGCGCGGCTAGTGATGGCGCGCCCCGGTGGGCACAAGGATCCGCTGTACCTCAGCGAAGTGATCGAGCGCGAACACATCAGCACGCTGCACTTTGTGCCGTCGATGCTCGACGTGTTCCTCGCCCATGGCGATAGCGCTCGTTGCGCCAGTCTGCGTCAGGTTATGTGCAGCGGCGAGGCGTTGCCGGGCAGTCTGGTACGGCGCTTCAAACAGCAATTGCCATCCAGCGCCTTGCACAATCTGTACGGTCCGACCGAAGCAGCGGTGGATGTGACTGCGTGGAATTGCGCCGGGCTTGTGGAGCAGACTCCGGATAACACGCCGATCGGCAAACCGATCGCCAACACGCGCATGTACATCCTCGACGCTCAGCAGCAACCGGCGCCGCTGGGTGTGGTCGGCGAGCTGTACATCGGCGGCGTGCAGGTCGCGCGTGGCTATCTCAACCGGCCGCAACTCAGCGCCGAACGCTTCCTCGACGATCCGTTCAGCGATCAACCCAACGCACGCATGTACCGCACCGGCGACGTCGCGCGCTATCGGGCGGACGGCAACATCGAGTACCTGGGACGCAATGACGATCAGGTGAAGATCCGTGGTCTGCGCATCGAACTCGGGGAAATTCAGGCATGCCTGACCGCGATTGCCGGTGTGCAGGAGGCTGCGGTGTTGGCCCGCGAAGACGTGCCGGGGGACAAGCGTCTGGTCGGCTATTACACCGGGACACAGCTTTCCAGCGATCACTTGCGCACGGATCTGCTTGCGCATTTGCCGGATTACATGGTGCCGGCGCTGTTCGTGCATCTCGAAGCCTGGCCGCTCAGCCCCAACGGCAAACTCGATCGCAAAGCCTTGCCGGCACCGGATCAAACCTCGCTCATCACCCGCGAATACGAAGCGCCGATTGGCGAAGTGGAGATCACCCTCGCACGGCTGTGGGCCGAGTTGCTCAACGTCGAGCGGGTAGGGCGCCACGACCATTTCTTTGAATTGGGCGGGCACTCATTGCTGGCGGTCAGTCTGATCGGCCGCTTGCGTCAGGAAGGCATGGAAGCCGACGTCAGGGCGTTGTTCGAACAACCGACCCTGGCCGGCTACGCCGCAATTACCGAAAGAATGGAGATCGTCCTGTGAGCGTGTTCGAACTGTTGGCAACCCTCAAAGCCAAAGACATTCAGTTGGCAGTCACCGACGATCAGTTGCGCGTGCAGGGCAACAAGCAGGCCTTGAGCGATCCGACGCTAGTGGCGCTGCTGCGCGAGCACAAACCCGCGCTGATCGAGCTGATCAAGGCTGGCGAATATTCGGCGAGCAAGAGCGGGCAGGTCACGGTGCCGGACAACGGCATTGTTCCCGGTACCAGCCGAATCACTCCGGCGATGCTGACGCTGGTCGAACTCGACCAGCCGACCGTCGACCGTCTCGTCAGCAATGTGCCCGGCGGCGCCGCCAATGTGCAGGACATTTACCCGCTGGCGCCGTTGCAGGAAGGCATTCTCTATCACCATGTCAGTGGCGGGGAAGGCGATCCGTACATCATGCAGTCGCAATTCGCCTTTGCCAGCATTGAGCGCTTGCAGGCATTTGCGCAGGCGCTGCAAAGCGTGATCGACCGCCACGACATTTTGCGCACGGGCGTGGTCTGGGAAGGCCTTGATCAGCCATTGCAAGTGGTCTGGCGTCAGGCCGATTTGCCGTTGGAAGAGGTTGTGTCGCAGGCCGAAGGAGATGTTCTGGCGCAGTTGCATGAGCGTTTCGACGCGCGGCATTTCCGCATGGATGTCAGCCGTGCGCCACTGATGCGCCTGGCTTATGCCGTGGATCAAGCAGGACAGAGGGTGGTCGCGACGTTGTTGTTTCACCATATGGCGCTGGATCACTCGGCGCTCGACGTGGTGCGCCATGAAATGCGCGCCTGCCTGCTCGGACAGAGCGCCGCGCTGGGCCGTCCGGTGCCGTTTCGCAATTATGTGGCGCAGGCGCGACTGGGCGTCAGCGAAGCCGAGCACGAGGTGTTTTTTCGCGAGATGCTCGGCGACATTCATGAGCCGACGCTGCCGTTCGGTTTGCAGGATGTGCAGGGCGACGGTCAGGGCATCGCCGAACTCAGCGTGCCGATCGATGCGCAATTGGGCCAGCGCCTGCGCAGTCAGGCGCGGCAACTCGGGGTCAGCGCGGCAAGCCTGTTTCACCTCGGCTGGGCGCAGGTGCTGGCGACCATCACTGGCAAACAATCGGTGGTATTCGGCACGGTGCTGATGGGTCGCATGCAAGGCGCCGAGGCGACGGATCGGGCCTTGGGGATTTTCATCAATACCCTGCCGTTGCGCGTCGATATCGATGCGCAAAATGTGCGCGCCGCCGTCCACGCGACCCACGCGCGGCTGACCACGGTGATGCGCCACGAACACGCGCCGTTGGCGCTGGCCCAGCGGTGCAGCAACGTGGTGTCGCCGACGCCGCTGTTCAGTTCCTTGCTCAACTACCGCCACAGCCACACTGCCGCGACGGCCAGCGCTGAAACCCTGTCGGCGTGGGAAGGCATCAGCACCCTGCATTCGGAAGAACGCACTAATTATCCGTTGACCCTGAGCGTCGATGATTTGGGCGAGGCCTTCAGCCTGACGCTGCTGGCCACTACGCAAATCGATCCGCAACGGGTGTGCGCTTACATGCACTGCGCGCTGGAAAGTCTGGTGCTCGCGCTGGAGCAGGCGCCGGATACGCCGATCAATCAGCTATCGATTCTGCCGGCGACCGAGCGTGAGCAAGTGCTGGTCGGCTTCAATGCCACAGCGGCCGACTACCCGCGTGACATGACCATTGCGCAGCGCTTCGAGGCTCAGGTTTCGGAGCGGCCAGAAGCTGTGGCGGCGGTATTCCTCGGTGAACAACTGACCTACGCCGAACTCAATCTGCACGCCAACGCATTGGCCCATCACCTGATCGATCTGGGTGTGCGGCCCGACGACCGTGTGGCCATCGTCGCCCGCCGGGGGCTGGATACGCTGGTCGGGCTGGTGGCGATTCTCAAGGCCGGCGCCGGTTATGTGCCGGTCGATCCGGCGCACCCGGCCGAGCGTTTGCACTATCTGCTGAGCGACAGCGCACCGGTCGCGGTATTGATCCAGAATGACCTGCGCGAGCGCTTGCCCGCGCTCGACGTGCCGCTGATCGATCTCGACCGCTGCACCTGGCCGCTGAATTCGGCGCTCGATCCGCAAGTGCCGGGACTGACCGCCGAACACCTTGCCTACGTGATCTACACCTCGGGTTCGACCGGGCTGCCCAAGGGGGTGATGGTCGAACATCAGACCTTGTCCAACCTCGTAGACTGGCATTGCAACGCGTTCGATCTGCGCGCCGGTCGCCACACTTCAAGCCTTGCCGGATTCGGTTTCGACGCCATGGCCTGGGAAGTCTGGCCGGCATTGTGTGCGGGCGCGACCTTGCACCTGGCGCCAACGCAGGACGGCGGCGAAGACATCGACGCGCTGCTGCAATGGTGGCGCGCGCAGCCGCTGGACGTGAGTTTCCTGCCAACGCCGGTCGCCGAATACGCCTTCAACCAGAACCTCGAACACCCGACTCTGCGCACGCTGCTGATCGGCGGTGATCGCCTGCGCCAATTCACCCGCAACCAGCATTTCGACGTGATCAACAACTACGGCCCGACCGAGGCCACGGTGGTCGCAACCTCCGGCAAGATCGAAGCCGGACAGACCTTGCACATCGGCCAGCCGGTGAGCAACGCCACGGTGTACCTGCTCGATGACCAGCAGCGACCGGTGCCAATTGGGGTTCCCGGCGAGTTGTATGTCGGTGGCGCCGGCGTGGCCCGTGGTTATCTGAATCGTCCCGAACTGACTGCCGAACGCTTCCTCGATGACCCGTTCAACAGCGGCCGCATGTACCGCACCGGCGACCTCGCACGCTGGTGCGCCGACGGCACGCTTGAGTACATCGGTCGTAACGACGATCAGGTGAAAATCCGGGGCGTTCGCATCGAGCTGGGCGAAATCGAAACCCGCCTCAACCAGCTCCCGGGGATTCAGGAAGCGGTGTTGCTGGCTCGTGAAGATCAGCCGGGCCAGGTGCGGCTGGTGGCGTATTTCACCGAACAGGCACAGGTTGAACCGCTGGCAGTGGGCGAGTTGCGCGCGCATTTACTGACCCAATTACCTGAGTACATGGTGCCGGTGGCGTTCGTCAGGCTTGACGCTCTGCCGCTGACCGCCAACGGCAAAGTCGACCGCAAGGCGTTGCCGAAACCCGAACACAGCGCGCTGTTCACCCGCGAATATGCGGCGCCGCACGGGGAGCTGGAAATCGCTTTGGCGCAGATCTGGGCTGACGTGCTGCAAGTCGAGCGGGTCGGACGCCAGGATCACTTTTTCGAACTCGGCGGGCACTCGCTGCTGGCAATGCGCATGGTGTCGCAAGTGCGCCAACGCCTGGGCGTCGAGTTGGCCTTGAGCGACTTGTTCGCCAATGCCGAACTGGCTGCGGTGGCCGAGGTGCTGACTCAGGCGGCGCGCAGCACCCAGCCGGAAATCCTGCCGGTGCCGCGTGACGGCGCGCTGCCGCTCTCATTCGCCCAGCAGCGGTTGTGGTTTCTGGCGCAGATGGAAGGTGCCAACACCGCTTACAACATCCCCATCGCCCTGCGTTTGCGCGGTCGCCTCGATGACGATGCGCTGCAACGCGCGCTGGCGCGGATCGTCGCCCGGCATGAAACCCTGCGCAGCCGTTTCGTCCAGTTCAACGATGCAGCGCAGGTGCTGATCGCGCCAGTCGACAGCGGTTTGCTGCTGCGAGTCGAGGATTTGCGTGAGCACCCGCAGGCTGACGAGGTGTTGCAGGCGCTGATCGAAGGCGAAGCGTCCGGCCCGTTCGATTTGCAGGACGATCCGCTGATTCGCGGGCGCCTGGTGCGGCTCGCCGATGATCATCATGTGCTGCTGCTGACGGTGCACCACATCATCGCCGACGGCTGGTCGATGAGCGTGCTCACGCGCGAATTGATGACGTTGTATCAGGCATTCAGCCACGGCGAGGCGGATCCGCTGCCGCCGCTGGCGCTGCAATACACCGATTACGCGGTGTGGCAGCGGCGCTGGCTGAGCGGCGAGGTGCTGCAACGGCAGAGCGAGTACTGGCAGCAAACGCTGGCCGGTGCGCCGGCATTGTTGCTGCTGCCGACCGATCGCCCGCGTCCGGCGCAGCAGGAATTCGCTGGCAGCACCGTTGAGGTGCTGCTCGATGAGCGCCTCACCGCTGGACTTAAAGCGCTGTGCCAGCGGCACGGCGTGACCCTGTACATGGCGCTGATCAGCGCTTGGGCAGTGTTGCTCAGTCGCCTGTCCGGCCAGTCCGACGTGGTGATCGGTTCGCCGGTAGCCAACCGCAGCCGCGCGGAAATCGAAGGCCTGATCGGCATGTTCGTCAACACCCTCGCGCTGCGCATCGACACTTCGGGCGAGCTCAGCGTTGAAGCGCTGTTGGCGCGGGTCAAGGCGCTCACGCTGGAGGCGCAGGCGCATCAGGATCTACCGTTCGAACAAGTGGTGGAAATCACCAGACCGCCGCGCAGTCTGGCGCACAGTCCGTTGTTCCAGACCATGTTCAGTTGGGACAGCGGCAACGGTTCCGGCCTGACCCTGGGGGATTTGACCCTGGAAGGCGTGGCCGAGCCGAGTCACTTTGCCAAGTTCGATCTGTCGCTGACGCTGGGTGAGGTGCAGGGCGAGATTCGCGGTGTGCTGGAGTACGCCACGGCGCTGTTCGATGAAGCGACGGTTGTGCGGTTCGTCGGTTACTTCCAGCGCCTGGTGCAGGCGATGGTCGATAACGATCAAGCGTTGCTGGAACAGGTGGATCTATTGGCGGAGGACGAACGCCAGCGCTTGCTGTTCGACTTCAATGCCAGCGCTGTCGAGCTTGACCTTGAGCAGACTGTTCACGGGTTGTTCGAGTCGCAGGTATTGCGCACGCCAGACGCTGTGGCGCTGGTTTCGGGCGAGCGTCATGTGACATACGCCGAGTTGAATCAGCAGGCCAATCGCCTGGCGCAGCACTTGATTGAGCAGGGCGTAGGGCCGGATTCGCGGGTGGCGATTTGCGTCGAGCGCTCGCTGGATCTGGTGGCTGGTCTGTTGGCCATTCTCAAGGCCGGCGGCGCTTATGTGCCGCTGGATCCGGTGTATCCGCCGGAACGTCTGGCCTACATGCTGGAGGACAGCGCACCGGTCGCGGTGTTGGTACATGGCGCGACGCGCTCCTTGCTCGGCGCGAGCGCGACAAACCTGATCGATCTCGATCGCTGCACCTGGCAAAACCAGTCCGGGCGCAATCCGCAAGTGCCCGGCCTGACTGCGGCAAACCTCGCTTACGTGATCTACACCTCGGGTTCCACCGGCACCCCGAAAGGCGTGATGGTCGAGCACCGCAGTGTGGCCAATCTGCTGCACTGGAGTGCCCAGTTGTGCCCAACCGTGGCCGACGCGGCGCTGTTGCAGAAAACTCCGTTCAGTTTCGATGCCTCGGTCTGGGAGCTGTTCTGGCCACTGACGGCCGGTTTGCGTCTGGTGCTGGCCAGCCCGGATGCGCATCGCGATCCGGCTGAGCTGGCGCGGGTAATCGTCGAGCAACGGATCACTGTCATTCAATTCGTCCCGGCGCTGTTGCAGCAGTTTCTTGAGCTGGAAGATGTTGGCCAGTGTCGCAGCCTTACCGAGATTGTTTGCGGTGGCGGCGAGCTGAGCGCGGCGCTGGTGCGCAGTGTGCGCGAGCGTCTGCCGCAGGTGCGCCTGCACAACGTGTATGGCCCGACTGAAGCGACGGTAGACAGCAGCGTGTGGACGCTGGAACCGAATTCGCCTCTGGCGGACAGCGCGCCGCCGATTGGCAAACCGCTGTGCAACACCCGCGTGTACATCCTTGATGCGTGGCAGCAACCGGTGCCTTTGGGCGTGGTTGGGGAGTTGTATATCGGCGGCGAACAGGTCGCGCGGGGTTATCTGAATCGTCCGGAGCTGACTGCCGAACGCTTTCTCCAGGATCCGTTCAGCGCTGATGCACGGATTTACCGCACAGGTGACCTCGGCCGCTATTTGGCGGACGGTAATATCCAATACCTTGGCCGCAATGACGATCAAGTAAAAATCCGTGGCTTGCGCATCGAACTCGGGGAAATTCAGGCGCGTCTGAGCCAGATCGAAGGCGTACAGGATTGCGTGGTAATGGCCCGTGAAGACGTGCCCGGCGACCAGCGTCTGGTGGCCTATTACGTCGGCACACCGCTGGATACCGAAGTGCTGCGCGCTGATCTGCTCAGGCATCTGCCGGATTACATGCTGCCGGCGCTGTTCGTGCATCTGGATGCATTGCCGCTGAGTCCGAACGGCAAAATCGAGCGCAAGGCATTGCCCGCACCCGATCAGTCGGCGCTCAGCACCCGTGAATATGCGGCGCCGATTGGCGAGGTGGAAATCGCCATTGCCGGCCTCTGGGAAGAGCTGCTGAAAGTCGAGCGAGTAGGGCGCCACGACCACTTTTTTGAACTGGGCGGGCATTCCCTGTTGGCGGTCAATCTGGTGGCGCGCATGCGGCGTGCCGGGTTATCAGCGGATATTCGCGTGCTGTTCGGCCAGCCGACCCTGGCTGCGCTGGCGGCGGCCGTTGGTGGGGCGCAGGAAGTCGACGTGCCGGCCAATCTTATTCCTGAAGGCTGCACGCAGATCACGCCTGAGCTGTTGCCACTGGTTGCGCTGGATCAGCCAGCCATCGAACGCATTGTCGCCAGCATTCCGGGTGGCGCGGCTAACGTGCAGGATATTTATCCGTTGGCGCCGTTGCAGGCGGGGATTCTGTTCCATCACCTGTCGGCAACCGAGGGCGATTCGTACGTGTTGCAGGCGCAATTCGCGTTTGCCGATGAGCAGCGTTTGCACGCTTTCACGCAAGCGTTGCAAGGCGTGATCGACCGCCATGATGTGCTGCGCACGTCGCTGTTCTGGGAGGGATTGGAGGAACCGGTGCAAGTGGTCTGGCGCCACGCGGCGCTGGAATGTGAGGCACAAACGATTGACGCAGCGGGCGGGGACGCAATGGCCCAACTGCGCAGCCGTTTCGACGCTGCGCACTATCGCATGCCCGTTACCCAAGCACCCTTGATGCGCGTGGTGCATGCGCCGGATCCGGCCAATCAGCGTGTGGTGGCGTTGCTGCTGTTCCATCATCTGGTCATGGATCACGTGGCGCTGGAGGTGTTGCGTCACGAGATGCAGGCCGTGCTGCTGGGTCAGGCGCAGCGTCTGGCTGAGCCAGTGCCGTACCGCAATTATGTGGCGCGCACGCGCTCGGGGCTGAGCGAGCAGGATCACCAAAGCTTCTTCCGCGAGATGCTCGGTGGTGTTGATGAACCGACTTTGCCTTACGGCCACAACCCGGCGCAGGAGGGCTTGGCGCAACAGGCGCATCTGGCGCTGGAAAATCCGCTGAGCCGGCGCATACGCGCGCAGTCCCGGCGACTGGGAGTCAGCGCCGCCAGCCTGATGCACTTGGCTTGGGCGCAAGTGCTGGGACAACTCTCCGGGTGCCACGACGTGGTGTTCGGCACCGTGTTGCTCGGGCGTTTACAGGGCGGCGAAGGTGCGGAGCGCGCAATGGGCGTATTCATCAACACCTTGCCGCTGCGCATCGATCTGGGCGCACACAGTGCCAAAGGCGCGGCGCTGGACACCCATCAACGCTTGAGTCAGTTGCTGCAACATGAACACGCGCAATTGGCGCTGGTGCAACATTGCAGCGCGATGGCGCCGGGCACGCCGTTGTTCAGCTGTTTGCTCAATTACCGCCACAGCTCGCCGATGGGCGCGGTATCCGACGAGGTGCAAACGGCGTGGCGCGGCATGCAATTGCTGCAGGCCGAGGAGTACAGCAACTATCGCCTGACCCTGAGCGTTGATGACCTCGGCGAAGGTTTCAGCCTGACGACGTTGGCCGGTGCCGGGATCGACGCCGGGCGGGTTTGCGCTTATATGCATCAGGCCTTGGCCGAGTTGCTGGAGGCGCTGGAACATTCGCCGCAGTCGGGGCTGGATCGGTTGTCGATTGTCCCTGCCGCCGAACTTGAGCAAGTGCTGGTCGGCTTCAATGCTACGGCGGCTGAGTATCCACGCGGGCTGACGATTGCGCAGCGCTTCGAGGCTCAGGCAACTGCACGGCCAGAGGCGCTTGCGGCAGTTTTCGCTGGGGCACAGCTGACGTATGCCGAACTGAATCGCGAGGCCAACGCACTGGCCCATCACCTGATCAATCTCGGTGTGCGGCCTGACGACCGAGTAGCCATCGTCGCCCGGCGCGGGCTGGAGACGCTGGTCGGGCTGCTGGCGATTCTCAAGGCCGGCGCCGGTTATGTGCCGGTCGATCCGGCGCATCCCGCCGAGCGCCTGCACTACCTGTTGAGCGACAGCGCACCGGTCGCGGTGCTCACGCAAACCGATTTGCTTGAACGACTGCCGGCGCTGGAGGTGCCGGTGATTGAGCTCGACACTCGCAGCTGGCCCAACGCTGCAACGCACAACCCAACAGTGCCCGGTCTGACCGCCGAACACCTGGCCTACGTGATCTACACCTCGGGTTCGACCGGCCTGCCCAAAGGCGTGATGGTCGAACACGAGACGCTGTCCAACCTGATCGACTGGCATTGTGCAGCGTTCGACCTGGGCGCCGGCCGCCACACTTCCAGCCTCGCCGGATTTGGCTTCGACGCCACGGCCTGGGAAATCTGGCCAGCACTGTGCTCCGGCGCGACCCTGCACCTGGCGCCGACTCACGATGGCAACGAGGATATCGACGCGCTGCTCGAATGGTGGCGCGGGCAACCGCTGGATGTGAGCTTCCTGCCGACTCCGGTGGCCGAATACGCCTTCAGCCAGAATCTTGACCATCCGACCTTGCGCACGCTGCTGATCGGCGGTGATCGTCTGCGCCAGTTAAGCCGCAACCAGCGCTTTGCCGTGATCAACAACTACGGCCCGACCGAGGCCACGGTGGTCGCCACCTCCGGCAAGCTCGCAGCCGGGCAGACTTTGCACATTGGCCAACCGGTGACTAATGCCACGGTGTACCTGCTCGATGCGCAACAGCGGCCGGTGCCAATTGGCGTAGCGGGGGAGTTGTATGTCGGTGGCGCCGGGGTGGCGCGCGGGTATCTGAATCGTCCCGAGCTGACTGCTGAACGTTTCCTCGATGATCCATTCAACAGCGGGCGCATGTACCGCACCGGCGACCTCGCTCGCTGGCGCGCCGACGGCACTCTCGAGTATCTCGGGCGCAATGACGACCAGGTGAAAATCCGTGGTGTGCGCATCGAACTCGGTGAAATCGAAACCCGCCTCAGCCAGCTCCCCGGCATCAAGGAAGCGCTGTTGCTGGCTCGCGAGGACCAACCCGGGCAGCCGCGACTGGTGGCGTATTTCACCGAACAACCGCAGATCGAGCCACTGACAGCCAGTGACTTGCGCAGGCAATTATTGGCGCAATTGCCCGAGTACATGGTGCCGGCGGCGTTCGTCAAACTCGATAACTTCCCCCTGACCGCCAACGGCAAAGTCGACCGCAAGGCCCTGCCGCTGCCGGATCGCGCGGCGCTGTTTAGCCGCGAATATGCCGCGCCGCTGGGCGAGGTGGAAACCACGGTGGCGCAGATCTGGGCCGAGGTGTTGCAGGTCGAACAGGTCGGCCGTCACGACCACTTCTTCGAGCTCGGCGGCCACTCGCTGCTGGCCATGCGCATGGTCTCGCAAGTGCGGCAGCAGTTGGGCGTGGAGCTGCCTTTGAGTGAATTGTTCGCCAACCCCGAATTGGCAGCCGTGGCCGAAGTACTGACCCGCGCGGGACGCTCGACCTTGCCGGACATTCTCCCGGCGGCGCGCGATGAAGCGCTGCCGTTGTCTTTCGCACAGCAACGCCTGTGGTTCCTCGCGCAAATGGAGGGCGGCAACGCGGCCTACAACATTCCTCTGGGCCTGCGCCTGCGCGGGCGGCTCGACCAGTCCGCGCTGCAACAGGCATTGGCGCGGATCGTCGCCCGCCACGAAGCCTTGCGCAGTCGCTTCACGACAATCAACGATCAAGCGCAGGTGCAGATTGCGCCGGTCGACAGCGTATTCCAGCTGCAAGTCGACGATCTGCGTGGCGAGCCGAACACCCGCGAGCGCATGAAAAAGCTGATCGAGGACGAGGCCTCGGCGCCGTTCGATTTACACAATGACTGGCTGATTCGCGGTCGCCTGGTGCGGCTGGTCGATGATCACCATGTGTTGCTGCTGACCGTGCATCACATCGTCGCCGACGGCTGGTCGATGGGCGTGCTGACCCGCGAACTGATGGCGCTGTACACCGCGTTCAGTCGTGGCGAGCCAGACCCGCTACCGCCCCTGGCGCTGCAATACACCGACTACGCCGTGTGGCAGCGGCGCTGGCTGAGCGGCGAAGTGCTGCAACAGCAGAGCGAGTATTGGCAGCAAACGCTGGCCGGTGCGCCGACCTTGTTGACGTTACCGACTGACCGTCCGCGTCCGGCGCAGCAGGATTACAGCGGCGGCGGGGTGGAAATCTGGCTGGACGCCGAACTGACTACCGGCCTCAAAGCGTTGTCGCAGCGCCATGGCGTGACCCTGTACATGACGCTGCTCAGCGCTTGGGCGATGTTGATGAGTCGCTTGTCGGGGCAATCCGATGTGGTGATCGGCTCGCCCGTGGCCAACCGCAGCCGCGCCGAGATCGAAGGGCTGATCGGCATGTTCGTCAACACGCTGGCATTGCATATCGACACTTCGGGCGAGTTGAGCGTTGCAGCGCTGCTGGCGCGGGTCAAGGCGCGTTCGCTGGAAGCGCAGGCGCATCAGGATCTGCCGTTCGAGCAAGTGGTGGACATCGCCAGACCGGCGCGCAGTCTGGCGCACAGCCCGTTGTTCCAGACCACCCTGAGCTGGAACAGCGCCAGCGGCGCCGAACTGACCCTCGCCGATCTGACACTGGAAGCGCTGGGTGGCCAGGCACACGTCGCCAAGTTCGACCTGACCCTGACGCTGGGCGAGGCACGCGACAGAATTGGCGGCTGGCTGGAGTACGCCACGGCGCTGTTCGACGAGACGACGATCAAACGCTATGTCGGCTACTTCCAGCGGCTGCTGCGGGCGATGGTCAGCAATGATCTGACGCTGCTGGAGCAGGTGCCGATCCTCGAAGCACAGGAGCGGCAACGCCTGCTGGTGGATTTCAACGCCACGGCGCGCGACTACCCGCAGGCGTTGACCGTACACCTGCTGTTCGAATCGCAAGTGCTGGTCAATCCACAGGCCATCGCAGCCGTGCATGGCGCGCAAAACCTGAGCTATTTCGAGTTGAACGCCAAGGCCAATCGGCTGGCGCATCAGTTGATCGGACAGGGCGTACAGCCGGGCGCGCATGTGGCACTTTTGCTGCCGCGTTCGCTGGATCTGCTGGTCGCGCAACTCGCAATCAGCAAGTGCGCGGCGGCGTATGTGCCGCTGGACATCAATGCCCCGAGCGAACGTCAGGCGTTCATGGTGCGCGACTGTGGGGCGGCGGCGTTGCTGACCTTGAGCAACATGGCGGTCGATTACCCGGTCAAGCGCATTGATGTCGATACATTGGTGCTCGACGGCCAGCCGGATTACAACCCGGATCTGCCGCAGTCCAGCGAATCGCTGGCGTACATCATGTACACCTCCGGTTCCACCGGCACGCCGAAGGGCGTGATGGTGCCGCACCGGGCGATCGGCCGCTTGGTGATCAACAACGGTTATGCCGATTTCAATTCGCAGGATCGCGTGGTGTTTGCCTCCAATCCGGCATTCGACGCCAGCACCATGGATGTGTGGGGCGCGTTGCTCAATGGCGCTCAGGTGCTGGTGATCGATCATGCGACTCTGCTCGATCCGCTGGCGTTCGGTCGCGAGTTAGCCTCAAAAGGGGCGACGATCCTGTTCGTCACCACGGCGCTGTTCAACCAGTACGTGCAACTGATTCCCGAGGCGCTGAAGGGCTTGCGCATTCTGCTGTGCGGTGGCGAGCGCGCTGATCCGGCGGCGTTCCGCACGCTGCTGGCCGAGGCGCCGGAGCTGCGCATCGTGCATTGCTACGGGCCGACTGAAACCACCACTTATGCCACGACTTTCGAAGTGCGCGCCGTGGCAGATGACGCCGACAACGTGCCCATTGGCGGGCCGATCTCCAACACGCAGGTGTATGTGCTCGACGCGCAGCAGCAACCAGTGCCACTCGGCGTAACTGGCGAGTTGTACATCGGCGGGCAGGGCGTGGCGCTGGGATATTTGAATCGGGCGGATCTGACGGCCGAGAAATTCCTGAAAGATCCGTTCAGTGACAAGCCCGGCGCGCTGTTGTACCGCACTGGCGACCTGGCTCGCTGGAATGCGGCGGGGCAACTGGAGTGCATCGGGCGTAACGATGACCAGGTGAAGATTCGCGGTTTCCGCATTGAACTGGGGGAAATCGAAAATCGTCTGCTGAGCTGCAATGGGGTCAAGGAAGCCGTGGTGCTGGCGCGTCAGGACGGCCAGGAACCGCTGCGTCTGGTGGCTTATTTCACCCTGAGCGATGCAACCGTGCAAAGCGCCGATCTACGCGCTCAGTTACAAGCGCGGCTGCCGGAATACATGGTGCCGGCAGCCTGGGTGCGCCTCGACGTTTTGCCGCTGACCAACAATGGCAAAGTCGACCGTAAAGCTTTGCCGATCCCGGCGCAGGACGCGTTGCTCAGCCGTTTCTACGAGGCCCCGGCCACTGCGCTGGAACAAACCCTCGCGCGGTTGTGGGCCGAGGTGCTGCAGGTCGAGCAGGTCGGTCGCCACGACAACTTCTTCGAACTCGGTGGGCATTCGCTACTGGCGATGCGCATGGTTTCGCAGGTGCGGCAGCAGCTCGGGGTGGAGCTGACGCTGAATGATCTGTTCGCCAACGCTGAACTGGCGGCCGTGGCCGAGGTATTGAGCGGGGCCGCACGCTCCACGCTGCCGGACATCCTGCCAGCGTCGCGCGATGAAGTGCTGCCGCTGTCGTTCGCGCAGCAACGGCTGTGGTTCCTCGCGCAAATGCAGGGCGGCAATACCGCTTACAACATTCCGATTGGCCTGCGCTTGCGCGGTCAGCTCGATGAGGTGGCGCTGCAACAGGCGTTGTCGCGCATCGTCGCCCGCCATGAAACCCTGCGCAGCCGTTTCACTTCATTCAACGATCAGGCGCAAGTGCTGATAGCTCCGCTCGACAGCGGTTTGCTGCTGCGCCTCGAGGATCTGCGCGGGCACCCGCACGCCGAGCAAACCCTGCAATCGCTGATCGAAACCGAAGCCTGCGCGCCCTTCAATTTGCAGGACGGCCCTTTGTTCCGAGGACGTTTGGTGCGCCTGGCCGAAGATCACCATGTGCTGCTGCTGACCGTGCATCACATCATCGCCGACGGCTGGTCGATGGGCGTGCTGACCCGCGAACTGATGGCGTTGTATCAGGCGTTCAGCAGAGGTGAGGAAGATCCGCTGCCGCCGCTGGCCCTGCAATACACCGACTACGCCGTGTGGCAACGGCGCTGGCTGACTGGCGACGTGTTGCAGCGTCAGAGCGATTACTGGCAACAGACCTTGGCCGGTGCGCCGAGCGTGTTGACCTTGCCCCTCGACCGGCCGCGCCCGGCGCAGCATGACTACAGCGGTGCCGGTGTCGAAATTTTCCTCGACCAGCCACTGAGCGCTGCACTCAAAGCACTGTCGCAGCGTCACGGCGCAACCTTGTACATGACCCTGCTCAGTGCCTGGGCGATGCTGCTCAGTCGCCTGGCCGGGCAGTCCGAAGTGGTGATCGGTTCGCCAGTGGCCAACCGCAGCCGGGCCGAAATCGAAGGCCTGATCGGGATGTTCGTCAACACCCTGGCCCTGCGCATCGACACTTCGGGCGAACCGAGCGTCGAGGCGCTGCTGGCGCAGGTCAAGGCGCGCACGCTGGAGGCGCAGAGTCATCAGGATCTGCCGTTCGAGCAAGTGGTGGAAATCGCCCGGCCGGTGCGCAGTCTGGCGCACAGTCCGCTGTTCCAGACCCTGTTCAGTTGGGACAGCAGCGTCGGGCCGACGCTGGCGTTGGACGACCTGACGCTGGAAGGCGTGGCGGCGCAAAGTCATTCGGTGAAATTCGATCTGTCGCTGAGTCTCGGTGAGGCGCAGGACGGCATTCGCGGCGCGCTGAACTACGCCACGGCGTTGTTCGACGAGTCGACGATTCAGCGTTTTGTCGGTTACTTCCAGCAGTTGCTGCGGGCGATGGCCGCCAGTGATCAAACGATCCTCGAGCAGGTGGACTTGTTGGGGCAGGACGAGCGGCGGCTGCTGCTTGAAGATTTCAACGCCACGGCCGTCGATTGCGCGATTGATCAGCCGATCCAGATGCTGTTCGAAGCGCAGGTGCGGCTCCAGCCGGACGCGGTTGCGTTACAGGCGGGCGAGCAATGCCTGACTTACCGTGAACTCAACGAACAGGCCAACCGACTCGCTCATCATCTGCGCGAACAAGGCGTGCAACCGGACTCGCGGGTGGCGATCTGCGTCGAACGCGGTCTGGAACTGGTGATCGGCCTGCTGGGGATTCTCAAGGCGGGCGGCGCGTATGTGCCGCTGGACCCGGATTATCCGCTGGAACGCCTGCATTACATGCTGCAGGACAGCGCGCCGGTCGCGGTGCTGGTGCATGCGCCGACGCGGGATCTGTTTGCAGACAACGCTCTGCCGCTGATCGATTTCGACCGCTGTACCTGGCTTGATCAATCGGAAGCCAACCCGCACGTATCGGGCCTCAGTGCCTCGAACCTGGCCTACATGATCTACACCTCCGGCTCCACCGGCACGCCGAAGGGCGTGATGCTCGAACATCGTGGCCTGTGCAATCTGGTGCATTGGGGCTCGCAGATCTGCCCGCCGACGCCGGATGCGGCGCTGCTGCAAAAAGCCCCGTTCAGTTTCGACGGTTCGGTGTGGGAATTCTTCTGGCCGCTGACGGCCGGTGTACGGCTGGTGCTGGCGCGTCCCGGCGGCCATCGCGAGCCAGCGTATCTGGCGCAGGTGATTCGCGAGCAGCAAATCAGCGTGGTCAAATTCGTGCCGGCGCTGCTGCAACAATTCCTCGAGCTGGAAGGCGTCAGTCAGTGCAGCAGCCTCAGCGACGTGTTCTGCGGTGGCGGCGAACTTACCGCAGCCTTGGCCCGCAGCGTGCGCCAACGCCTGCCGTGGGTGCGTTTGCATAATGTCTACGGCCCGACCGAAGCCACGGTCGACAGCACCGCGTGGACGCTGGAGCCAAAAATGCCGGTGCCGGAGAGCGAGCTGCCGATTGGCAGCGCCATCTGCAACACCCGGCTGTATGTTCTAGATGCGCATGATCGACCGGTGCCGCTCGGCGTCAGCGGCCAGTTGCACATTGGCGGGGTTGGCGTGGCACGCGGTTATCTCGGCTTGCCGCAGATGCAGGCTGAGCGCTTTATTGACAGCCCGTTCGTGGCCGGTGACCGGCTGTATCGCACCGGGGATCTGGTGCGTTATCGCGCCGATGGCAATCTCGAATTTCTCGGGCGCAATGACTTCCAGGTCAAGCTGCGTGGCTTGCGTTTGGAGCTGGGCGAAATCGAAGCGCGGCTGATCGAGCATCCTGCGGTGCGTGAAGCGGTGGTGCTGGTGCGTGACGAGCGGCTGGTGGCGTATTTCAGCATACGCGACGGCGATTCCGCGCCGGGTATTGAAGCGCTGCGCGCGCATGTGCTGGAGCGTTTGCCGGATTACATGACGCCGGGCGCGTTTGTGCTGCTCGACACGCTGCCGCTGTCGCCGAACGGCAAGGTTGATCGCAAAGCCTTGCCGGCGCCGGATCACGCTTCGGTCGTCTGCCGCGAATACGAGGCGCCGCAAGGCGCAGTCGAAAGCGCATTGGCGCAGATCTGGGCCGAGGTGTTGCGTGTCGAGCAGGTCGGTCGCCACGACAATTTCTTCGAACTTGGCGGGCATTCGTTGCTGGCGATCCGCTTGGTCAATCTGATGCAACGTGCGGGGCTGCAAGTGACGCTGGCCGAGCTGTTCCAGCACCCGAGCATCGAGTCTGTCGCAACATTGCTCAGCCGGGGCGACGCAGTTGTCGAGCAGCCGGAAGGCTTGGTCATCGTGCGCGCGGCAGCGACAGGTACGCCGCTGTTTCTGGTGCATGAGTTCAGCGGCAGGGACGTGTATTTCCCGGCGCTGGGCATGCACATCGCTGGCGAGTTCCCGATTTATGGTTTGCCCGGCGTGCCGCTCGGTCAACCGCAACTGCGCACGCTGGAATGCATGGCCACGCGCATGGTCGGGATCATGCGTTCGGTGCAGCCGCAGGGGCCGTATCGTCTGGCAGGGTGGTCGTTCGGCGGGTTGTTGGCGTATGAAATTGCCCAGCAATTGCTTGGGCTGGATCAAGCGGTGGCCTTCGTCGGCATGATCGACACGTATGCGCCGCGCCCGGCCAGTCAAAACAAGGCGCAATGGAGCGGCGCCCATCTGCACGAGCGTCTGTTGCTGCAACATTGCCAGGCGCGTGCGTCATTGTCGGGAGCCTATCAGCAAGCGGCGGTGGCCCGGCTCGAAGCTCAAATGCCGCACATGGACTTCGCAGAGTTGTTCACACATTGCTGCGAGCATCAGTTGCCGGATCCAGAATTGGCTGCGCTTGCGC
This sequence comes from Pseudomonas sp. TWP3-2, assembly GCF_049897765.1. Taxonomy (NCBI): domain Bacteria; kingdom Pseudomonadati; phylum Pseudomonadota; class Gammaproteobacteria; order Pseudomonadales; family Pseudomonadaceae; genus Pseudomonas; species Pseudomonas sp. TWP3-2. The sequence goes on from NZ_JAFCWW010000006.1 coordinate 46,879, forward strand.
CCGCCGATGCGTGGCACTACTTCGAACGTGAAGCCGCGCACGGTCAGGCGTTGGCGCATTACCGGGTCAGCCCGGCGAGTCAGCCGATCCATCTGCTGCGCGCCCAGTCGCTGATGCCCGGACAGCTGGAAACCAGCCCCACGCGCTATTGGGGCGAGAAGATCTCGGCGGATTTGCTGCGTTGTATCGATGTGCCGGGCGACCACAAAAGCATGATGCAAGCGCCGCATATCCAGACGCTGGCGGACACCCTCAGCCGCGCACTGGAGGCGGCGAGCGTGCCGGCGCCCGTGACCTATCAACCGCTGCTGACGATCCAGACCGGACAAGCCGCGCAGGCGCCGATCTTCTGCATACCGGGGGCGGGCGACAGCGTGACCGGATTCATCCAGCTGACCGAGGCACTCGGGCCGGAGTGGCCGATCCACGGTCTGCAACCGCGTGGTCTGGATGGCGTCAGCGTGCCGCACACCCGGGTCGAGGCGGCTGCGGCGTTTTATCTGCACGCCATCGAACAGGTTTACCCCGAAGGCGCCGTGCACTTGATCGGTCATTCGTTCGGCGGCTGGGTCGCGCATGCCATGGCCGCGCAGTTGCAAGCGGCAGGGCGTGCGGTAGCTTCGTTGACCCTGATCGACACTGAGGCGCCGGATGACAACGAGGTGACGGGCAAACCGCACACCACCACGGCGGCGCTGCAGTGCTTGATCGAAACGCTGCAATTGTCTTCCGGCAAATCCCTGGAAATCGATCCGCAGGCCTTCGCCGATGCCGACGACAGCACGCAAATGCGCCTGCTGCACGAAGGCATGGTGCGTGCTGGCGTGTTGTCGCCACGCGCGGTCGCAGATGCGATGCATGGTCCGGTGCGCACCTTCGCTACGGCATTGCGCACGCTGTATCAGCCGACCCTGAGTTACAGCGGGCCGGTGCGGCTGGCGCTGGTCGATGACCCGAAACTCGATGCCGAGGGCAATCAGAGTGAGCAAGCGGCGCTGGTCGATGGCTGGCAACGGCAGGTCAGCGATCTGGCGGTGTGGTACGGGCCGGGCAACCACTTCACGATTCTCAAGGCACCGAATGTGTTCAGCCTCGCGGCGTGGTGGCACGACGGGCTGACGCACAAGGCCGGTGAAGTGCTGTCCTGATTTTCTGCAGCCCGGTCGCTGGCCGGGCTCACCCTTAACGGATTTTGTGGGCATTTATGGAAAAGTCGAAGTTGCGCAGAGTCGCTATGGGATTGGCGTTGTTGGCGGTGGGTGGGCTGGTGTTTTATGCGGTACAGGCCCCGGCTGAAGCGCCGCAATACCTGACCGCTACGGTCGAACGCAGTGACATTGAAAACGCGGTGCTGGCTACCGGGTTGCTCGAAGGCATCAAGCAGGTGGATGTCGGCGCGCAGGTCTCCGGGCAATTGAAGTCGCTCAAGGTCAAGGTCGGCGACAAGGTGAAAAAGGGCCAGTGGCTGGCGGAGATCGATCCACTGGTGCTGCAAAACACGCTGCGTCAGGCCCAGGTCGATGAGGAAAACCTGCAAGCGCAACGTCGTGCGACCCAGGCGCAGCTGAAGCAGACCAAAGCGATTTACCAGCGTTATCAGGATTTGCAGGAGGACGCGTCGATCTCGCGTCAGGATTTCGAAACCGCGCAATCCAACTACGAAGTGCAGCAGGCCAATCTGCTGTCGCTGGATGCGCAGATCAAAAGCGCGCACATCCAGATCGACACGGCCAAGGTCAACCTCGCGTACACCCGAATCATTGCCCCGATTGATGGGGACGTGGTCGGCATCGTTACCCAGGAAGGGCAAACGGTGATCGCCAGCCAGTTGGCGCCGGTGCTGTTGAAACTGGCGGATCTGGACACCATGACCGTCAAGGCCCAAGTGTCAGAAGCCGATGTGATCCATATCGAGCCGGGGCAGGAGGTGTATTTCACCATTCTCGGCGAGGACAAACGCTATTACGGCAAGCTGCGCGGCACCGAACCGGCGCCACAGAACTTCCTTGAAACCGCGCCGGCCGGCACGCCCAAGCAAAACACCGCAGTGTTCTACAACGCGTTGTTCGAGGTGCCAAACCCCGATCACCGCTTGCGCATCTCGATGACGGCGCAGGTGCGTGTGGTGCTCGACACCGCCAAATCCACCCTGACGATTCCGGTGGCTGCGCTCGGCCCGCGCAATGCCGACGGCAGTTTTCCGGTGCGTGTACTCGATGCCAAGGGTCAGGCGCAGTCGCGCAATGTGCAGACCGGCATCAACAACAACGTCAAGGTGCAGATCAACGCCGGGCTGGCCGAGGGCGACCGGGTGGTGATCGGTGATCCGGTGTCGAATGTGGCGGGGTCATGAACATGAGCGAACCGCTGCTGCAACTGACCGGCATCACCCGTAGTTTCACTGCCGGAGACCGAGAGTTTCTTGCGCTGAAGGACATCAACCTGACGATCCATGCCGGGGAAATGCTGGCGATCATCGGCGCTTCCGGCTCCGGCAAATCAACGCTGATGAACATCCTCGGCTGCCTTGATTACGCCACTGCCGGCAGCTACAAGATCAACGGCCAGGAAACCCGCGATCTGGACGATCAGGCCCTCGCTGAGCTGCGCCGCGATTACTTCGGTTTCATCTTCCAGCGCTATCACTTGCTGCCGCACTTGAGCGCGATGCACAACGTCGAGATGCCGGCGATCTACGCCGGCACGCCGCAACTGCAACGCCACGCCCGCGCCCGTGAGTTATTGGCGCGGCTGGGGCTGCAAGGGCATCTGACGCATCGCCCGAGTCAGCTCTCTGGCGGCCAGCAACAACGGGTGAGTATCGCTCGTGCCTTGATGAACGGCGGCGAAGTGATTCTCGCCGACGAACCGACCGGCGCGCTCGACACCGCCAGCGGCAGAGAGGTAATGCGTATTCTGCTGGAGCTGCACGCGGCCGGGCACACGGTGATTCTGGTGACCCACGACCCGAAAGTCGCAGCGAATGCCGAGCGCATCATCGAGGTCAGTGACGGTGAAATTCTCAGCGACCGGCGCAACGAGCGTGACACCGCGCAGTTGCCGACCGAGTCGGTGCCAGCCAAGGCCAGCGCGGCGCGGCGCTTGGTAGCCAGCCTTGGGCTGTTCAAAGAAGCCTTCGCCATGGCCTGGGTCGCGCTGATTTCGCACCGCATGCGCACCTTGCTGACCATGCTCGGCATTGTCATCGGCATCACCTCGGTGGTGTCAATCTCGGCCATCGGCGAAGGCGCCAAGCGCTATGTGCTCAAGGACATTCAGGCGATTGGCAGCAACACCATCGACATCTATCCCGGCGCGAGTTTTGGCGACAGTCGCTCGGCGTCTATCGAAACCCTCACGCCTGCGGACGTCACGGCGCTGAATCAACTGTATTACGTCGACAGCGCCACACCCGTAGTCGGGCGCAATCAGCTGCTGCGTTATCGCAACATTGACGTCGATGCGCAGGTCAACGGCGTCAGCCATCTGTATTTCCAGGTGCGCGGGATCAAGATGCAGGCGGGCATTCCATTCAGCGAAAACGATGCACGGCGTCAGGCGCAAGTGGCGGTAATCGATCACAACACCGCCGGGCGCTTGTTCGGCGCGGGGGTCGATCCGCTGGGGCAGGTGATCCTGATCGGCAATCTGCCGTGCACGGTGATTGGCGTGGCGGCGGAAAACAAAAACCTCTTCGCCTCGGGCAAATCGCTGAACGTCTGGCTGCCTTACGAAACCGCTGCCGGGCGATTATTGGGCCAGCGTTATCTGGACAGCATCAGCGTGCGCATCAAGGACGGCCAGCCGAGCAAAGTGGTCGAAGACAACGTGATCAAACTGATGCTGCAACGCCACGGCACCAAGGATTTCTACACCAACAACCTCGACAGCGTGATGCAGACCGTGCAGAAAACCAGCCGCTCGCTGGCGCTCTTGCTGTCGCTGATCGCGGTGATTTCGCTGGTGGTCGGTGGCATCGGGGTGATGAACATCATGCTGGTGTCGGTGACCGAGCGCACCCGTGAGATCGGCATTCGCATGGCGGTCGGCGCGCGGCAGTCGGATATCCGTCAGCAGTTTCTGGTGGAAGCGGTGATGGTCTGCCTGCTCGGCGGTGCGATTGGGATTTCGCTGTCCTACGCCATCGGCCATCTGTTTTCGGTGTTCATCAAGGAATGGGAAATGGTGTTCTCGCTGGCCTCGGTGCTCACGGCAGTGGCCTGTTCGACCCTGATCGGCATCGTGTTCGGCTTCGTCCCGGCGCGCAACGCCTCGCGGCTGGATCCTATCGAGGCGTTGGCCCGCGATTAAACTGGTCAGGCGGCGCTGGATGTGTCCTGCGGCGAATACATCCAGCGCATCAGCGAGTGGCGGCCGCTGATGCCGAGTTTGATCGCGGCACGCTTCAGGTAGCTCTCCACGGTGTTGACCTTGAGTTGCAACTGCTCGGCCAGTTCCGGCGCGGTGCGCCCTGCAAGCAGGCCGACGCAGACTTCCAGTTCGCGGTTCGACAGGCTCAGGCCCAGTTGATCCATGCGCTCGCAAAAACGCAGGCGCAAGGTTTGCAGACCTTGCGCGGCCGCATCCGGAGATTGCTCGGCGGGCACTGCACAGATTGCAGGTTGCAGGGCGTTGATGTGCTTTTCCACCATCGGCAGCAGCACTGGCGAGATGTCCTGCAAGAGGCTGCGCTCGTGCGCCGAGAAGCGTTTGGACGCGCCGTTGCGGTACACCGAAATCACGTAGCGGTAATCGTCCGTGCGGCGGGTCAGGTGCAGCTGCGAGGCATCGGTGACTGGCAAGCTTTCACGGTCGGACCTATCTGATGAGGGCGGTGCGCTGCTCAGTTCCGAGTACACCGTTTCGGCCAGCAGGGCGGCTTCCTTGGCGCTTTCCAGTTCACTGCGAAGGAGCGCGTGCCCGACCGGTTCTACGCGCATCTGGCGAATGTGCGTGGCGTCCACGGCCAGTTGGGTGAGGATCAGATCGTGCAGCATGCGCGGGAAATGCCGGCTGCCGGTGCTGGCAATGACCTTGCCGATGTGCGGGAACAAATGTGAATTCATGTGTTTCATCCATGAGTTGCAATGGGCTGATTGCATCCCGGACGCGCCGACCTTGAGCTCCGTGGCCGACGAAATTCGTCAGGAATTGGATCCTATGCTAGTACAACGCGTAACCAAGCGTTTAATAAAGGCGCTATTAGCTCATAACCGGCCAGTCCGTTGGCCGATATCAATGCAGTCCAGAAAAAAATCGAACCGAGGTAAATCCGCGCCGGTCTGTCTCCTAACGGTCACTCGAAATCAGTTGATCGACAGGGCAGGCAGGAGCATACACATGATTGGCGTCGTCATTCCCGCACACAATGAAGAAGCGTTGCTCCGGCATTGCCTTGAGTCGGTGCTTACAGCTGCGGCGCATCCGCTGTTGGATGAGCCGGTGGAAATCCTCGTGGTGCTCGACAGTTGCTCTGACGGTTCGGCGCGGATCGCGGAGCAAATGGGCATCAAAACCTTGACCACACGCGGACGCAACGTGGGCGAGGCGCGCTGGACCGGTGCTGAGTCGCTGATTGGCGCAGGCGCGCGCTGGCTGGCGTTCACCGACGCCGACACTCTGGTATCGCCGCAGTGGCTGGTGCGGCAACTGGATTGTCGCGCCGATGCGGTGTGCGGAACGGTCAGTGTTGATAGCTGGGACACGCATTCACCGCGAGTTCAGGCCAGATACGAAAGCCTTTACCAGCCGGTCGAAGGCCATCGCCACATCCACGGTGCCAACCTCGGCGTGTGCTCGATTGCCTACCAGCGCGCCGGCGGCTTTAAACATTTGCAGGCGCATGAGGACGTGCATCTGGTGCGTGATCTGGAACGGGCGGGTGCGCGGATCGTCTGGACTGCGAGCAACAGCGTGGTGACCAGTGCACGCAAGGAGAGTCGCTGCCGCCAAGGATTTGCCGATTATCTGCTGTCTCTTGAAACCGCCTGAATCACCATTGAATGCGAGAACCCTATGATCGATCAGCGCAAGCGAGAATCACTGGCGGCATGGCGCAAACTGGCAACCCAATCGCAGTTGCGCATGGATCCGGAAGAACAGTACGACGAATTGCTTAAAGCGGCGGACGACATGGAAGAACAAGGTCTGATCAACAGCGCTGAATGGCGACAGTTGGTGCGCGATGCGGGGAATGTTTTCACCAGCGGTGGTTAGGATGATTTACGCAATACAACAAGGCCCGGCAAATGCCGTGTCTTGTTCATTTCGTCGATCAAGCGGCGATGTTGCCGGCCGCCATTTCTTTCTTGTAACTGGCTTTCATGGCTTCCATCTGCGCGCCCAGCTCATCAAGTCTGGCCTTGCCCAAGAGCTTCTTCGCCTTGGGAAACATTTCTGTCTCCTCTTCTTCGATGTGGTGCTCCAGCAGCTCTTTGACCACTTTCACCCGGCCGGCAAATTCCGGCGTGCCCGGATCGGTGATTTTCAGATCGGGCAGCACCAGTGAGTCGACAGTGCGGTGCTCTTCTTTGGCCTCGTAATACATGATGTCCTCTTCCTTGCTGCCTGCTTCCTTGAAGGCCGGGTAGAGAATCTCTTCTTCCAGTCGGGTGTGAATGGAAATTTCCATTTCCAGTTTGGCCAGCAATTCGACGCGTTTTTTCAGCGCGCGATCGGTGGATTCGCTGAGTTGGCTGAGGATGTCTTTGACTTTTACGTGGTCGGCTTTGAGAAGGTCGATGGCATTCATGGTGGGTTGCCTCTGCGGTTCACGGGTAGACACAGTCCGCTGTCTCGCGGTGCTGCGGATTCCCTGGAGCTGTCGCATTTGCCGTGCCAGTTTTGATCGCTGACCGCATTGCAACAGGATCAAGGACTTGCGCCGCTCAAGGCACAACGCCTTCGTGCAGCCTGCATGAAGCGCGTGTGGCGGGCATTGCAGATCACGGCTCGGGACCATGGCTGTAGCACTCGCCTAGCGCTGGCGCCGCGAGCGCGTTGCCAGCAGATAAGTGCCGAGCAACAGTGCCGCGCCGGTCAACAGCATCCGCGCTGAGGGGCGCGGCATCGCCGGAGCAGGGGGTAGCTGCTCGTAGTCGAGCGGCGGCGAAAGCGTGTCGGCAAGCATGCTGTCCTGGGCCTCGTAGGGCATTTGATTCAGCGGCAGACGGGCGCCGTCCGCCAGCGTCAGCGTCAGATCTTCGATCACCCCGGCCACGCGTCCGGGAAACACCGGTTCGCCGCTGGGGTCGAGTTCGTCATAGAGAAATCGGTTGCCCTCCAGCCAGCCGACAGCCGTGAGCAGTTCCGGGCTGAGGTAATACTTTCCGTCGAGAAAAAATCCTGGAAAGTGCCGCGCGCGTTCGATGCTTTCAACGGTGTAACGCTCACCGGATTTCATACCTGTCGATGGGGCGATCATGGTGCAAGTCCTCCGTGGTGGTCTGCGATAGAGAACACGCGATCACAGCAGGTTCCATCGAAATGCATGACCGGTATGGAGGTTTAGACGCGGGAAATTTGTAGAGGCAATGGGAGAGAGGAAACTCGGCGAAAGTTTGAATTGAATGGCGGATACCAGACGACGGACACGAGAAATCATGCATTTCACGGTAAGTCCACCGCCCGTCGCAGCCAGGCCTGAATTTTGAAATTAACCCGATGGCGTGCCCTTCACATGACTGTGGGGCCGCATTCGATCATTCATCGGATGAGCAGCGACCCTCGTTTTGCCTGAGGAGAATTGTCATGTTTCTACATAACAAACGTCTGCAATACACCGTCCGTGTGGCGCAACCGAATCCGGGTCTGGCGAACCTGTTGCTCGAACAATTTGGCGGAGCGCAGGGCGAGCTGGCCGCGGCGTCCCGCTATTTCACTCAAGCCTTGGCCGAAGATGATCCCGGCCGCAAGGACTTGCTGATGGACATCGCCACCGAGGAACTCAGTCACCTGGAGATCGTCGGCTCGATTATCGTCATGCTCAACAAAGGCGCCAAGGGGCGCATGGCCGAAGGGGTTGAAGAAGAGGGCGAGTTGTATCGCGCGATCAATGGCGCCGGTAATGACTCGCACATCACCAGCCTGCTGTATGGCGCGGGTGCGCCCCTGACCAACTCGGCGGGCGTGCCCTGGTCGGCGGCGTACGTCGACACCATCGGTGAGCCGACTGCCGATTTCCGCTCGAACATCGCCGCTGAGGCGCGGGCGAAGATCGTTTACGAGCGTCTGATGAACGTGACGGATGATCCTGGGGTAAAAGAAGCACTGGGATTTTTGATGACGCGGGAAATCGCTCATCAGTTGTCGTTCGAAAAAGCCCTGCATGCAATCCAGCCGAATTTTCCGCAGGGCAAGGTTCCGGGGATGCCGGAGTTCACTAATGTCTACTACAACATGTCCCAAGGCGAAGGCAGCATGCGCGGACCATGGAACGAGGGTGAGGATTGGGATTTTGTCGAGGATCCGGCGCCGGCGGTGGACGGCGGTGACGGTACGGCCAGCGTGCAGCTCAGCGCAGAAGATGAAGACCTGTTGCTGAACATGAAGGTCCGGACAATGTCCGATCCTGAAAGCAACCCGATCACCGGTGCCGATCTGGGTGCCGGTGTGCAGGGCGAACCGCGCGACTGATGAAATTACCGCACGCCCTCGCGGCGTGCGGTGATCGTCAATGGGAAAGAGGAGATTTTCATGCCGCAACCTTCACCTTCGCTGGGATCGCCCGTGCGCTCATGGCTGCGTCAGGTTTCACGCTCGGGATGGGGCGGCATTTTTTTCTGGCTGGTGCTGGCCGGCGTGGCCGTTTTGCTGTTGCTCAGCGGTTACGGCGCGTTCGTCGGCGCCAACAAGGACAATCTGCACTACGCCGTTCTCGGCGGCATGTCGGGCTTCGCTGCAACCGCTCTCGGCGCGGTGATGGCGATTGCCTTGCGCGACATTGCCGCGCGCACCCAGGACATCATGCTCGGATTCGCCGCGGGCATGATGCTCGCCGCCAGTTCGTTCTCGCTGATTCTGCCGGGCATCGAAGCGGCGCAGGCACTGTTTGGTAACCCGTTGCTGGCCGCCAGTGTGGTGGTGGCGGGGTTGGCGCTGGGCGTGGCGTTGATGGTCGGGCTGGATCGCTTCATCCCGCATGAACATGTCGAAAGCGGACGCCGCGGGCCGCAAGCGCAGCGCATCAACCGGGTCTGGCTGTTCGTGCTGGCGATCACCTTGCATAACTTGCCGGAAGGCATGGCGATTGGCGTGAGCTTCGCCAACGGTGACATGCAGGTCGGTTTGCCACTGACCACGGCGATCGCCATTCAGGATATTCCCGAGGGGCTTGCGGTGGCGCTGGCCTTGCGGGTAACCGGCATTTCGGCGCTGCGGGCGGCGTTGATTGCGGTCGGTTCCGGGCTGATGGAGCCGTTGGGCGCGATTGTCGGGCTGGGCGTCTCCAGCAGTTTTGCCTTGGGCTACCCGATCGCTTTGGGGCTGGCGGCCGGTGCGATGATTTTTGTGGTGTCGCACGAGGTGATTCCCGAAACCCACCGCAACGGCCACGAGACGCCGGCCACACTGGGCCTGATGCTGGGTTTTGGCGTGATGATGTTTCTCGACACGGCGCTGGGCTAGGACCGCACTGCCTGCGGTGGGTCGCTGCGCGAAGCCGCCAGCAGCGCCGCGAAGGCGTGTTTGTCCACCGGGCGGCTCATGAAATAGCCCTGCACTTCGTTGCATTGATCCTTGCCGAGAATGTCCAGTTGTTCCTCGGTTTCCACGCCTTCGGCCGTCACGGTCAGACCCATGGCCTTGCCCAGGCCGATGATCGCTTGCACCACTGCGCGATCATTGTCGCCGCTGCTGATCGAGGCAATGAAACGCTTGTCGATCTTGATCCCGTCGAACGGGTAAGCGCGCAGATAGCCCAGCGACGAGTAGCCGGTGCCGAAGTCATCCATGTTCAGGCGCACGCCGAGTTCCTTGAGCGCAGTCATGGTGGTCAGCGCGCCGTCAGTGTCGTTGAGCATGACGTTTTCGGTGATTTCCAGCTCCAGCCGACTGGCCGGAAAACGCGTTTCGACCAACACTTCACGCACATCCTCGACCACATCGCTTAGCGCAAACTGCGCCGGCGAGAGATTGACTGAAAGAAACACGTCACTCGGCCAATCGAGTGCCGTTTGACAGGCTTCACGCAGCACCCAGCGACCGAGCGGCACGATCAGATCGGTTTGCTCGGCCAGCGGAATGAACAGGTCCGGCCCGAGCAGGCCTTGGGTCGGATGCATCCAGCGCACCAGTGCTTCGACCGAAACGATCTGCTTGCCATCGACCTTGTAGCGCGGTTGGTAGTGCAGAACGAATTCGCGGTTCTTGATCGCCAGGCGCAAGTCGTCCTCCAATTGCCGGCGACTCTGAATCTGATCGCTCATGTGCGCTTCGAAATAGCACCAGGTGTTCTTGCCGTCGGACTTGGCCTTGTACAGCGCAATGTCGGCGCAACGGATCAACTCGCCGGGCACATAACCCTGGCGTCGGCTGAGGGCGATGCCGACGCTGGCACCGATGTGCAGCGGGTGATTTTCGTAGTTGATCGGCTGATGCAGGCTGCCGATCAGCCGCGTGCAGAACTTGTCGATTTCCTGATGAGTGTCCATGCCGTTGAGTACCACCACGAACTCATCGCCGCCCAAACGGGCGACCAGGTCCAGCTCGCGGGTGCACTCGCGCAGACGGCTGGCGACTTCCTGCAACACCGCATCACCGGCCGGGTGACCCAGCGAATCGTTGATCGGTTTGAAGTTGTCCAGGTCAATCACCAATACAGACATGGGCGCGGAATGCTCCTTGTGCAATAGCGCTTCATCCAGATAGCGCGCGAGTTTGTTGCGGTTGGGCAGGCCGGTCAGCGCATCGTGCATCGACAGGTGCTGGATCTGCGCGTGTGCGGCGACTTCGTCGGTAATGTCGCTTGCGGTGCCGCGATAGCCAGTCACCGATCCGTTGTCGAAGATCGGCCGTGCGGACAGTCGGCAATGGCGCTGCTGCCCGGACTGGTCGCGGTAGGTGCAGCGCAGGTCGCTGGCATTGGTTTCCTCTGGCAACTTGTTGAACCACAGATCCAGCGGTGTGGTGTCGCAGACCAATAATTCGCCGATGTTGCGGCCCAGCCAATGCGCCTCGGAATAGCCGGTCACTTCGCTGAAACGGGCGGAGAGATAAGTGATGGACTGGTGATTGTCGGTTTCCCAGATCCAGTCCGAAGCCGCTTCGGCGACCGCACGAAAGCGTTCTTCGCTGGCCTCCAGCGCACGATTGGCAGCCTGCATGGTTGCGAAACTGCTGTCGACGAAGCGCGAAGAGCGCAATGCATGGCGGAAAAAGTAAGCGGTCAGCAGCATCAACACCAGTAACGTGCCGCCCAGCGGCGGCAGTAATGACCAGAGCAGCTGTTGGCCGGGTCGATCCAGATCGGCAATCAGGCTGTAGCCGGTGCTGTCGAGCGTAACGCGCGGCTGTCCGGCATCGATGGTTTCGTCTGGTGCCAGCGACAGGTTGTTCAGGCCGTAGCCGCTGCCAAGCTTGCGCAGTTTGGTTGGCGTGAGCTTGTCGACGAACACCAGTACCGAAGTTGTCTGCGGGTCGCCCAGCGGTCGCTCGTCGTTGGGGATGATCGCCGCAGCAGTAATCAGTGCGGGCCAGCCTTCAAAAAGCGAGTAGGTGGCAATCGGTTTTGTCAGATCCGGCTGGCTCTGTACTTGATCGACCAGATTTGCGGCGGACATTTGCAAGAAAGTCGAGATATTCGAATCGAGCATTTGACCGCGAACCACGCTGTACTTGGTGCGCTCGCGATCGAGCACGAACACGCCGTCATAACCGTCGCTGGTGAACAGGGTTTTGCCGATATTTTGCTCGGTGAAAGCCCAGTTGATGTCGATCTCACCGCTAAGGTGCTCGTAGGCGCTGGTCCAGTAGGCGTAACTGGTGATGTAGTTTTTCGAAGCGATCATACGGTTTTCCAGCGCGCGGGCTGAATAGAATCTGGTTTCGTTGACGTCCTGGGTGTCGAGATGGCTGGCGATGCCAAGCAGGGCGCTGGCGGCAGCGAACACGCCGACGATAAACAGCAGACCCACGGCAAATGCCAGGCGCCGGGTCACTGCGCTTTGAGGAGCGAGGATTGGCGCCGTGTAAGTGGAGGTTTGCATTTCGCTCGTCCTTGATCCGTTTGCTACGGCATCTGGAACACTGCAGTTGGCAGATTGTTCAGATCTTCTGCGGGCTCCCGCTGATCCGAATAGCCGAAAGCATAGTGAACTCGATTTGGCTTTGCCCGCCCTTATCTGAAACGGCTGACATTTCTTTCACTGATCGAGTGCAAGCGGAGGAGATTCCGGGGTCGGTTCCGGTGGTTTAGTCGTCTGGGTGGGAGGTCTTGGGATGGTGCTTACGCGAACTTGCGATGCGTCCTACAGTTTTAGGTGGGTTATTCCTATTAATGACAGCATCTTTGATGCGAAAAAAAGCCCACTTCAGCCGAAACTGAAGCGGGCTTTCCCCGCATTGATGACCGTTACTTCAGGTCGTCAAAGTGGTCTCGCAGGAATTCGTAAAAGCGGAACGCTTTAAACGATCTCCATACGAGGCTCAGCGTACGCAGCAAAAGCTTCATACGTTTTGGCCTCCAGGTTGGGGGCCGCCTCCAGCGCACTTACCGGAAAACGTGTGCCTTCAGCCTACAGGTCAGTGTGGCTTGTGAGGCGGCCGGTCGAGATCCCTCCGAATCATCATTCCGGCACGGGTGCAAAACCGTGTCGGAGGGCATGAAACTGTTGGGTCGCCGGTCAAACCTCACCGCTGTACTGTCATGTGAGCGCTGGCATCCTAACCTAGAAACTCACTCTTATAAGGCTCATCTTTGTTGTCTAGAGCGTTTGAGTTGCCGTTTTTTGTAAAGCGTTATTTCTGTCAGGTATTTGCTGAAAAGTTTATTGTCGTAATGGTCTGTATATGCCTTGAACTGCGGCAAAAAAGAACGAAAGAAATCCGTTGCGGGCAATAGCAAAGGCTAATAACATGCGTCCACGTCAGTGTGGCTTGTGAGGCAGTAAGCTTCGGTCGCAAACCGAGGCTTACGAAAAAATACCGTCCCGCAAAGACGGTTTTTTTTCGCCTGTCATTTACCCCTCAATCTAGACACTGCACACCCGCTCGGCCACTTGCGCATCCTGCTCGGCCTTCACCCCCGACACCCCGACCGCGCCAATCACCTGCCCCTCAAACACAATCGGCACGCCGCCTTCGGGCGAGGCCAACAGCGTCGTCGATCAGTTCGATCCAGTGCCTCACGGGCGTGCGACCCGCGCCGTCGAGGTGGGACTGACAGCCGATATTGGCTGTGGCGATGATTTCCGGGTGACCACTTTCCAGTGCATTGAGTTTGTTGTCGCGCAGCTGCCGCGCCAGTTCAGGTTGGGTCAGCGAATAGGTGCCGGCCGAGCCGCAACACAGATGCGCGTCCGGCACAGCGGTGAGGCTGAAGCCCAGAAGGATCAACACCGACTCCACCGCGCCGCCGAGTTTCTGTGCGTGTTGCAAGGTGCATGGGCAATGGAATGCCAGTCGTCGATCCCCGTGAACACCGAGGGTTTCCAGTGGCTCACCCTTGAGTACTTCGACCAGATCTTTTGCCAGCGCGCTGACTCTTTTGGCCTTATCGGCATACGCCGGATCGGCCCGCAGCAGATGCGCGTAATCCTTGATGAACGCGCCGCACCCGCTGGCGGTTTGCACAATCGCTTCGGCGCCAAGTTCAATGGCCGGCCACCACGCATCGATATTGTGCCGGGCGCGATCCAGACCCACGTTCTGTGCATCGAGGTGATAGTCCACCGCGCCGCAACATCCAGCTTCAAGGGCGGCAGTGACGCTGATCTCCAACCGATCCAGCACCCGCGCCGCTGCCGCATTGGTATTGGGCGACAACCCCGGCTGCACGCAACCTTCCAGCATCAACACCTGTCGCGCATGTCGGGTCACCGGGCGTGATCCAGGCGCCGCTGCGTTGCGCGGCAGTTTGGCCTGTAAACTGCCCGGCAGCAGCGCACGAAACACCTGGCCGCTGCTGATCAGCCGTTTGAACAACCGGGCATTCGGCGCCACGCTGCGCAGTCCTTCACGCAGCAAACGCTGACCCATCGGACGCGGCACAGCGGCATCGACCACTGCGCGACCAATATCCAACAAATTGTGATAATCCACCCCGGACGGGCAGGTGGTTTCGCAGTTGCGGCACGACAGGCAGCGATCCAGATGCTCTTGAGTCTTGCGCGTGACCTGATTGCCTTCCAGCACTTGCTTGATCAGATAGATGCGCCCGCGTGGCCCGTCGAGTTCATCGCCGAGCAGTTGATAGGTCGGGCAGGTCGCGTTGCAAAAGCCGCAGTGCACACAGCTGCGCAGGATTTTTTCGGCCTCTTCGGCGCGCGGCAGTTGCCGGGATTCTGCGCTCAATGTGGTTTGCATGGCTCAAAGCTCCGCGTACAGACGGCCGGGATTGAAGATCCCGCGAGGGTCGAGTTGTCGCTTGAGGGATTGATGATAGTGCAGCAGGGCCGGCGGCAGCGGCTGGAACGGACTGTCCACCAGGCCATGGCTGTAGCTGATTGCATGTCCGCCGACTTCGCCGACTAGTTTGCGAATAACCGCCGCATCAGCATCGGACTTGAGCCAGCGCTGCGCACCAGCCCAGTCGAGCAACTGCACGCCGGGCAGATTCAACAGCGGCGTATTGTTCGGTACTGACAAGCGCCACAGCGGTTGGATTTCATCGAAAAATGCCAGTCGATGCTCATTCAAATCCGCCCAATACGCGGCATCAAGCAACTCGCCACCCAATCGATCATGCGCCGCCGCCACCGAACCCTCGCCACCCTCCAGACGCAGATGCAAACGCTCGCCATCGTGACAAGCCGCGCTGATCGGCAATGGCTGTTGCCCCCATTCGGCCAGTCGCAGCAGGGCGCGTTCGCTGTTCATCTCAAGACTGATGCTCAGGCATTGACGCGGTTTCGGCAGCACTTTCAGTGAGACCTCGGTGATCACCCCAAGCGAGCCATAACTGCCGGCCATCAACCGCGACAGGTCATAACCGGCGACGTTCTTCATCACCTCACCGCCGAAGCGCAAATGTTTGCCATGGCCTGTGATGACCTGCGTACCGAGCACAAAGTCGCGCACCGAACCCGACCACGGGCGGCGCGGCCCCGACAAGCCACTGGCGAGCATGCCGCCCACCGTGGCGCCCTCGGCGAAGGCGGGCGGTTCGCATGGGAGCATTTGCTGCGCGGCGTCGAGCACTTCCAGCAATTCATTGAGCGGCGTGCCACAGCGCACGCTGACCACCAGTTCAGTCGGATCATAGCTGACGATGCCGCGATGACTGCGCGTATCAAGTATCTCGCCAGCAACGATGCGCCCAAGAAACACCTTGCTGTTGCCGCCCTGAATGCGCAACGGCGTTGCGTTTTCCAGCGCCTGATTGACCTGCTCGAGCAACGCCGCGCTGTCGTCGAAATCCTGCGCATTACCCATCAGAATCGCTCCAGCTCAGGGAACGGCAACTGCCCGCCATGCACGTGCATCGCGCCAAACTCGGCGCAGCGCTGCAGAGTTGGAATGTTCTTGCCCGGATTGAGCAGGCCACTGGGGTCGAACGCCGCTTTCACTGCATGAAACAGGGTCAATTCGTCGCTGTTGAACTGCGCGCACATCTGATTGATTTTCTCGCGCCCGACCCCGTGTTCGCCGGTGATGCTGCCGCCGACTTTCACGCATAATTCAAGAATCTTTCCGCCCAATGCTTCGGCGCGATCCAGCTCGCCGGGCTGGTTGGCGTCGAACAGAATCAATGGGTGCATATTGCCGTCGCCGGCATGGAAAACGTTGGCCACGCGCAGGCCGTACTCGGCGGATAGCTGTTTGATCGCGTGCAAGACGCCGGGCAATTCACGCCGCGGAATCGTGCCGTCCATGCAGTAATAATCCGGCGATAGACGCCCTACGGCCGGGAAGGCATTTTTGCGCCCGGCCCAGAATCGCACGCGTTCGGCCTCGTCGCGTGCCTGACGTACCTCGGTCGCGCCGGCTTGCTCCAGTACCTGGCGCACCCGGTCGCAGTCGTCGTGGACATCGGCTTCGACGCCATCCAGTTCACACAGCAGAATCGCTTCGGCGTCCACCGGATAACCGGCGTGGATGAAGTCTTCAGCGGCGCGGATCGCCAGGTTGTCCATCATCTCCAAACCACCGGGAATGATCCCGGCAGCGATGATCTCGCCCACCGCGCGCCCGGCCTTTTCCACCGAGTCGAAGGCGGCCAGAAGCACTTTCGCGGTTTGCGGTTTGGGTAGTAGTTTGACGGTCACTTCGGTGATCACCCCGAGCATGCCTTCGGAACCGGTGAACAGCGCCAGCAAATCAAATCCCGGAGAATCCAGCGCATCGGAACCAAGGGTCAGGTGCTCGCCATCGACCGTCAGAATGTCGATCTTGAGCAGGTTGTGCACGGTCAGACCGTACTTCAGGCAATGCACGCCGCCAGCGTTTTCCGCGACATTGCCGCCAATCGAACAGGCAATTTGCGACGACGGATCCGGCGCGTAATACAGCCCGAATGGTGCCGCAGCCTGTGAGATCGCCAGATTGCGCACCCCCGGCTGCACCCGCGCCGTACGCGCCGCCGGGTCAATTTGCAGAATATTGTTGAAGCGCGCCATCACCAGCAACACGCCTTTCTCCAGCGGCAACGCACCGCCGGACAATCCGGTCCCCGCACCACGCGCCACCACCGGCACCCGCCGTTCATGGCAAATCCGCAGAATCCCCTGCACCTCATCCAGATGCCGGGGCAACACCACCAGCAACGGCGTGGTGCGGTAGGCGGAGAGGCCATCGCACTCATATGGCTTGAGTTCTTCGCGATCGTGCAGCACTTGCAGATCCGGCCATTGGCTTTGCAGAGCCTGCAGCAGCGCGGCTTTATCGACGTCCGGCAACACACCGTCGAGCTGTTCGTCGTAGAGAATGTTCATGATCGGTGGCGATCCTCCTTGTAGTTTTTAGAGGTGTGGATCGTTGGGCGGCTCAATGCATCATTGAGCCCTTGGTAGCGGAGAGTAAAGCTGAGGTGGGGAAGGGGGGATGCGCGAATGCGCAAAAAGACGTAATCGTGAGGTCAGCACCCTTACAACGGCGTATTGAAACGAACATCAAATGACGAGCGAAGCGCCTTGGCTCGGCGCTTCGTTCGGCCAGTGGGATCAACCGACAAACGCTCTAGCCCTGCTGCTCGTCCTTCAAATCATCTAGCGCATCAACGATTGAGTCGTCACTGTCGACCATCGCTTCCTGCATGTCTTCAGCGATGTTTTTTTGCACCTTCATGATCTTTTCTGCCAGCGCGCGACCTTCGCTGGAGCCGAGGATCATGGCCATGGCCTGCTCGGGATGCTTGTTGGCACGGATCATCAGATCCAGCTCATCAGTGTCGAAATGATCGGCGTAGATCTCGATCACTTGGTTCTTCAGCTCTTCCTGATCGAGATTTTCGCGTACGACATTGCGAATCTGTTCCCTCTCCAGCATCGGGTAGCGGGAGGCGTAACCCGCCGATGCGACGTCCACGATAGTGCCAAAATTTTTGGTCAGGCCGCTGATCTCGACCAGTTCCTCGGCTTTGTCCTTGCTACCGCCACAGCCTGCCAATGCAGCTGCCAGCAATACAGCCAGCGTCACGTTTTTTATGCTCACGAGTATCTTTCCTTGATCAGTTCCAGAGGTGCGGATTGATTAGCGGCGGCTCAGATGAATCGCGCCGATGATCACAACCATGAGAATTCCGCCGATGAATGCACCGAAGGTCGGGAACATTGCGGCTGGCCAAATCAGGCCTCGACCCAGGTTGTAGGCGAAGCTGGCGTGGGAGTAAATGGTGAACATCCAGGAGTAGAGGGCGTAGATCAGGCCAATGACCAGATAACCGGAAATCAGCATTCCTTTGAGCGACACGATGTCTTCCTTGTTGATATGAAACCGCAGATAGATTTTCGGTAACATACTATTTCGATGGTGGCATTTCAATGTCGCAGTCGGATGCGGCCGCTCAGGCTCAAGCTCTGTAAACGAACGAAAGCAGCCCTGAGGCTGCTTTCGTTTGCTCTACCGGATCATGGATGGCCGCAATTATTCAATCCGCGGATGCTGCTGCACGAGGTTCTCGCGCTTCGCTTCCAGCTCGGCAATCTGCGCATCAATGTCCTCAATCTTGTGCTCGATATTGTCGTGATGCTCCTGCAGCAGTTCCTTGGCTTCTTCAAGGTCGGACGCCGCAGGTGCCGCGCCGCGTAGCGGTTTGTTCGCGGTTTCTTTCATGGTCAGGCCGGTCGCGAGGCCGACAACCGCAATCACCATCAGGTAATACGCCGGCATGTACAGATTCTGCGTGGTCTCTACCAGCCAGGCGACGAGGGCCGGGGTCAGGCCGGCGATCAGCACCGAGACGTTGAACGCACTGGCCAGTGCGCTGTAGCGAATGTGCGTGGGGAACATCGCCGGCAGGGTCGAGGCCATCACGCCGATGAAGAAGTTCAGCAGCACCGCCAGCATCAGCAGGCCGGAGAAGATCAGGCCGATCTTGCCGCTGTTGATCAGCGTGAACGCTGGAATCGCGAGGATGAACAGGCCAATGCTGCCGCACACGATGAAGGGTTTGCGCCCGATCTTGTCGCTGATGAAGCCGATCAGTGGCTGCACGAACAGCATGCCGACCATGATCGCGATGATGATCAGCACACCGCTATTTTCGCTGTAGTGCAGGTTGTGGGTCAGATAGCTCGGCATGTAGGTGAGCAGCATGTAATAGGTGACATTGGTCGCCGCGACCACGCCGATGCAAGTCACGAGGCTGCGCCAGTGCTTGGTTACAACCTCTTTGAACGAGACTTTCGGGCCATGCGCCAGACCTTCGCGGTCGCCTTGTTCAAGTTGTTCAACGTGCTGCTGGAATGCCGGGGTTTCTTCCAGCGCGTTACGCAAATACAGGCCAATCATGCCCAGCGGCAGGGCGAGGAAGAACGGCAGGCGCCAGCCCCATTCTTCGAATTTCTGTTCGCCGAGAATCGTCGAAATCAGCACCACCAGACCGGCGCCGAACACGAAGCCGGCAATCGAGCCGAAGTCCAGCCAACTGCCGAGGAAACCGCGTTTGCGATCCGGCGCGTATTCAGCGACGAAGATTGAAGCGCCGGTGTATTCACCGCCGACCGAAAAGCCTTGGGCGACTTTCGCCAGCAACAACAGGATCGGCGCCCAGATGCCAATCGAGGCGTAGGAGGGGATCAAGCCAATGGCGAAAGTACTGAGCGACATGATCACGATGGTCGCGGCGAGGACTTTCTGTCGTCCGTACTTGTCGCCCAACGCGCCGAAAAACAACCCGCCCAACGGCCGAATCAGGAACGGCACCGAGAAGGTCGCCAACGCGGCAATCATCTGCACACTTGGATCAGCCCCGGGGAAGAACACCTTGCCGAGCACGTAGGCGACGAAGCCATAGACGCCAAAGTCGAACCATTCCATCGCGTTGCCGAGTGCGGCGGCGGTGATCGCCTTGCGCATCTTGACGTCGTCGACAATGGTGATGTCTTGCAACCCGATCGGGTTGACGCTGTTTTTAGCTGCTTTCATGCGAGTCCACTCTGATCCTATCAGTCTTGATGCAAACCGCCCTGAGCCCCGTGTGGCGCGGGCTGGACAGCTTGCCTTGGCCGTTGCCATCTATTTGATGGCACGGCTTCTTCCTGATCAGATACAACTGGACACGAAAAAATTCACCGCATTCGGCTATTTTTTGCTAATCGCCTGCGCAGTCACAGCGTGCGGTCGAAACGGAACGACGCGCCGTAAGCCGAATCCGGCAAATGACTGGCGCCATCACCACGCAATCTCGAGCGGAACGTCCCGCGTTGCGGCTCAGTGCGATACAAACCGCGCTTCTGCAATTCCGGAATGATCAGTTCGACGAAGTCTTCGAGGCTGCCGGGGCTGATCAGCGGGTTGAGCATGTAACCGCTGGTGCCGGAGATCCGCGCGTGTTCTTCGATGCGATCGGCCACTTGCTCGGGTGTGCCGACCAGAATCAGATCGCTGCCGCGGGTGACGCTGGCGAAGCGCTGTTTGACGTCGCCGGCGGTCAGCGGTTTGCCGCTGCCATCGGCGCGCATCACGTAGGAGGTCAGGCCTTCGGTGTGGGTCGAGAGCGCTTCATTGTCGGCATAGCGGCTGATGTCGATGCCGGTATCGCCGGCGTAACTGACCAGTTGCGCTTGCAGGTGATAGTTGCTTTGCAGCTCATCGTATTTGCGCTGGGCTTCGATCTCGGTTTTGGCGGTGACGATGCGCAGCACGGTCAGCGATTTCACGTCTTCACGTTGACGCCCGAGCGCCTGCGCCTTGGCCCAAATGTCTTCCAGACCCTGGCGAATTTCCTGCGGATTGGACTTGGCGATAAAGATGAGCTCGGCATGCTTGGCCGCAAACTCGCGACCACGGCCCGACCAACCGGCCTGAATCAACAGCGGCGTGCGCTGCGGCGACGGCGAAGTCAGGTGCGGCCCGGCCACTCGGTAATGCGCGCCTGCATGGTTGATCGGCCGCACCCGGTCGCCGCGCGCGTAGAGCTGGCGCGCCTTATCAGCGACCACCGCGTCATCCGCCCAGCTGCCTTCCCAGAGTTTGTAAACCACGTCCATGAACTCTTCGGCGCGCTCGTAGCGGTCGTCGTGTTTGATCATCTGTTCGAGGCCGAAATTACGTGCGGCGCTGGACAGATACGAGGTGACGATGTTCCAGCCAACCCGGCCGTTAGTCAGGTGATCAAGGGTGCTGAAGCGCCGCGCGTGGGTGAACGGATGCTCGTAACTGGTGGTGACGGTCACGCCGAACGCGAGGTTTTCCGTCACGGCAGCGAGGGCCGGGATGATCATCAACGGATCGTTGGCCGGCGCTTCCACCGCCCATTTCATCGCCGCATCGGCATTGCCGCCAAACACGTCATAGAAACCCAGCACATCGCCGAAAAACAGCATGTCGAGGTGCGCCTGATCGGCAATCCGCGCCAGGTTCGACCAATAGCCGAGCGAGTTGATGCTCAGGCGTTCGTCAGCCGGGTGAGTCCACAGGCTCGGCGCACCGCCGCAGCCGACGCTGGCCTGTTCATAGAGTGCAAACAGCAGAGGTTTTGGATCGGACATTGTCGTTCCTGAAAATATCGTGAGCGGCTTAGCGCTGATGCTTGAAACCCCGGCCGTAATGGCGTTCGAGGCGGTGCTGGATCAGTTCGAGACCGATGGACAGCAGCCAGTAAATCACGGCTGCGGTGGTGAGCATTTCGATGTAGCGATACGACGAGCGACCGTACGACTGCGCGAGAAACATCACCTCCCAGACGCCCATCACCGAGATCAACGACGAATCCTTGAGCATCGAAATGAACTGGCTGGTGGTCGGCGGCAGAATCGTGCGCATGGCTTGCGGCAGGATGATGTGGATGAACGTGGCTGCCGGTTTCAAACCGAGTGCGGCCGCCGCCTCACGCTGCCCCGGCGCAACACCGAGGATGCCCGCACGGAAAATCTCACTCAGATACGCGCCATAATTCAGCGACAACGCGATGATTCCGGCACTGATCGCCCCCGGCACCACACCGAGTTGCGGCAGCCCCAGATAGATCAGCAAAATCTGAATCAACAGCGGCGTACCGCGAAAGAACGACGCGTAAAAACTCGCAATCCCAAACGCCACCGCACTGCTCGACAACCTCGCCAGCGCCGTGACAAACCCCAGCAGCAAAGAAAACCAGATCGAGCAGAAGCACAGAAAAATCGTCAGCGCCGCACCCTGCAAAAAACCGTTCGGCCCCAGATGCACACCGACCAGATTCGGCAGCTTGTCGAGGATGATCGAAAACTTCAGATCGAAGCTCAGGAAAAACATCACGCACAAACCGAGCAGCGCCGCCCACGTCAGATACAGACGCGTGCGAAAACCGAACCACTGACGTGGCTGCGGCGGCGCGGGTTCAGCGGCGACCCGGGTTTTCGCCGGGTGAGGGTTAAGGGCTGTCATTGGCTGATATCGGAGCCGATCCACTTCTGTGAGATCTTGCTCAGCGTGCCGTCAGCCTTGAGTTGCGCGATGACCTCGCTGACCTTGGCGTTCCACTGCGGATCACCTTTCTCGACCGCCACCACGTTCGGTTCGGCGTACAGCGGCTCGCCGGCAATCTTGAAACGCGGGTCCTGAGCGATGCGCTCGCGGGCGGTGATCAGGTTGGTCACCATCGCATCCAGACGCACGCCGCTGCCCAAAGCGAGATCCTGGAACGCCACGGTTTCGTTGTCGTACGGCGCGATCTGCACGCTCTCAAATGGATAGCTCAGCGGCTTTTCCTCGGCGCCTTCGATCACCAGATCCTTGTTCAGATAAGCCTCGTAAGTCGACGCGCTGATCACGCCGACTTTCTTGCCCGACAAATCTTTGCCCGCAGCGATGGCCGTGTCCTTGGCATTCACCACAATCACCGCCGGCGACTGGTAATACTGCACCGGAAAATCAAACACCTCGGCGCGCGCCTTGCTCGGCGTCATCGAGCACACGCAGATGTCGTAACGACCATTCCAGTGCCCGGCGGCGATCACATCCCACGACGGCGTTTCCAGTCGCAACTGCACACCCAGCTTCTCGGCCACGGCTTTCGCGACGTCTACATCGAAACCGTCCAACTGGTTTTGCGCATTGAGGAAAGAGAAGGGCGGGTAACTCTCCATCAACACACCGGTGAGCACACCTTTCTGCGTGACGCGATCAAGGATCGGCCCGGCGAATGCAGTGGAGCAAGTGGTGGCCAATGCCAGGCCCAAGGTTAGAAATGCCGTGGTCTTCAAGTGCGAATGCTCCAAACAGAAAAAATTCTGAATAGATTAAAACGCACTATAAAAACGCTTTGTACTTCGATTTTTGCATATGCTGCTTTGTTCGTGGCATATCGGTTTTGCGGATGAGGGCGGGGGATCATTGACTGCGTCGATAACAGCCATTAATTCAATGAAGTTCTCATATCGGAGGCGCGGCGTAAGATCGGCTCCATACCCAACCACTGCAACCCGGAGCACACAACCATGAAACGCCAAACCATCGTAGGTATTGTTTTCTCGATCTTCGCACTGAATGCATTCGCGGCTACTGAGACTGATCCGCTGTTTAGTGATGCTGTGGCAGCGGCTACGCAGACTGATCCGTTGTTTAGTGATGCGGTGGCGGCGGCTACGCAGACTGATCCGTTGTTTAGTGATGCGATTGCTGCTGATGGATCGGATCGTTTGAAGGGTAATGAGGTTGCCGCCGATGGTTCGGATCGCCTGAAAGGTAATGAGGTAGCTGAAGGTGGTTCGGATCGTCTGATCGAACGCCGTGCGGTTTGAATGCAGGGTTTTACCGTAGGACTCGACGAGAGCCCGGCTTTAGTAGCCGGGCTTTTTTTATCTTTTGGCTTCTGATCAGGAACGGCCAGGGGAGGGTTCACAACCTGCGAGATAATTCCGGCCGGCGGCGAAATCAGTAAGCACCAGAGGCTGCTATCGGCCAAGAGCAGTCATCGAGACCGACGTACCTTGTGCCGGCAGCATTGGCTTCGTAGGATCCTGCCAGCACTCACCATCAATTGAGGCCTGCATTGGAAAGTAGAATAAAACCGGAGATTGAGAGAGCGGCTTACGATGAGTTCCTAGAGCTTTGGGATAGAGGCAAATTCGAGAACCAGCGGTTGGGTCAGGCTTTCTACAATCATTTCCGTCTGCATCGTCTGAGCGACCAGACATTTCTACATGGTCTTTATAAATCTGACGGTAAGAAAGCCCTCAATGCAATTGCTGGAATCTTTCATATCAGATAACAAGCATCACTCTTCATTCGCCAATGAATGCAATAGTCCGCTTCGAGTCGTTTTCTGCCTGTCGCGACCGGCTGAAAACGACCCAATTCTGCCGGTCATAGGCTTCTATTGACTCATAGCTACCGGTCACCCAAGGTAATTTCAGGTCAGCGGTCACTGTCGCAGCCTTTTAATACCCCACTCCTGCGCGAGTACCGTCTAGCCAGTTATAGCTTTTTCTCAATAGCTTCGATGGCTGCCACATAAGCATCATTGCCAATCCCGACTTGGCCCCACACCTCACGTTCTTCTCCGCCTTGACGGTCATATTGTTCATCAGCATCCCAAAGCGTGAGTATCTGGTTCGGAAAGCAGTACTCATACCGGTCGAACTCATGGGGGCCGGAATCGTCCGAGGCAGCCATTAGTGAAAACAATTCAGCCGCAGAGATAGCAAAAACATCAACCCCTCTAAACGTGAAGTTGAGCTGAGAGTTTCCGGAGACGCCTATGAACTGGACTTCATCGCCAGGGCCGTACTCAAGCTGGATGGAAGCTTCGCAGAAATAATCTACGCGGCCATCGGATCGTTCAAGCGGGAGTCCATTCACAGACATTGCTTCCCTTGCTGCTGCGCGTGAAGCGCCAAGCCGCGCGGGGCCGATTGCTACCAGCGGCAAAATTTCAAAAATAGGCATTCACAATGCTTCCTGAAAATGAACAAACTAATCATTAACCGGGTGCGATTTCAACATGATAAAGCCTCGTTCCCAAAGAGCGCTTTTGGCAGATTGCAGCCTGTCGCGCAGGGCTGCAATCGACCCATAGCGGACGTCGAGAGCGAGTATCTGAGAATGGTCGCCAAGACGATCTACGCGGCAAAAGTAAGCACTCTTACCTCTGGAGTATCCGCTATGAACGCAATGACTTGCTCTTGCGGATGCGGGGAAAGCTCTGGGTATTCATCTGCAAGGTATTCGATGACCGTATCTTCTTCCCAAGGGCCGAGCGAAGTCATGTACTCAGGGTATTGATCTTGAATTTCTATCCATGATTGGTAAGGATGCTTGGAGAGCAGCATGCCTGTTCGGGTGTAGATAATATGAATGTGCACGAATCTGTTCCGTAAGTTGACGTCTAGGACACAGCCAAGCGAGTGTAAATCCTTTTCAAGGTTACCTTCTGCCGGCAGCTTCTGGCTGATGAAAAGTAGTGGGCTGTACGTCCGCTCTTGACCGATTGCTGTCTGTCATGATGGGCAACAATCGACCCTTGCGGACATTGTCACTGCACCCAGTGTCTAGTAAAAAGGTCATCTCCAGTTCCAAGTACTGAAACGAATTTATGATTACTGGCTATGGTCAACGCGTTTGCAATCGATGTGGCGAATCAATTACTGCTTACTGTCCGGCAATCGAAACGCTAGCGATCATCGGGGTTTTCCACGAGAAGGGTGATCAGGCAGTAGTAGATGAGATAGTCCGCCGAGAAAATGTTGAACCGGAAGTTGTCTGGGAGTATTTCCGCCATCGGATGAGGCCTCTGTGCGAGCAAAAGCTTGCCCACTGCTCATTCTGCGGAGGGCAGTTGAGAACTTGGCGTGCGCGTCAATGCATGCACTGTTTTAGAGACTGGCACTGACGCACAGCGATTATCGAGCTGAGTTTTCAGATACTGAACCGCATTCTGACGATTTCTGATAGACCGCTTTTGTCCGTTAGCGGCCACTTGCGAACGTCCGTTTTTGGCCGAATGCTGCCTCTCAAAACAGGCAGCATTCGGCTGAGGTAATCCAGCTTATATGGCGCCGTACTTTTGGCTAACCTCAGCCGGCTCTCACGTCTTCACCTCAACATTATCCAATGCCTGATTCACCGCCAATTCCCCTAACATCACCACCTGCGCAATGCCAAGAGCAGACATTGATGAAAATACAGGTCCCCATCGTATGCCGACATCCCATCTGAACCCGTTAAGAGAAATCATCAATCAATGCCAAACGTCCCAACCCCCGTCTCCTTGGGAGCTCGCCGGGGAGTACACCGTTGCCGGTTTGTATGATGTTGGCTTTGATCGTGACTCGGAGTTGTTACTTGTATCTTCCAGTTCAGGACTAGGTCTACTCGATTGTGAGACCGGAGAAAAAATTGCCCGAGACGCTTCTGATCGAGCACTCACAGACCGCTTCCTCGAATGCAAGGGCATCGGTGCGCTTGAAAACAAGACCATCCGCATGGCTGGCATTTATGGCGGCAGTCTACCCTCTACTACACCCGATGGTTGGTCGACTGAGACCGTGACTTTGAAATGGCCTGAGCATCACTTGCTGTTGTTCAAGCCGGGTTCCTGGCTTCATGGTGCCGAATGCAATCTACCATCGAGCTTTCACAAACTGGCGATCGAGTCCGAAGTGAGAGCATTCGGTTTTTCCTACTCAGGGCAGACATTGGTGATTGCGACCTCTGGAGATGTGGTGATTTACACGCGTCACGGTTGAAGGGCGCGGCAAGGTTCCGTCACGATTGACTGAACGTCGTCAACTCGCCTTGCGATAGCGTATCGGACTGATCCCGGTCCAGGCGGTGAAGGCACGGACGAATGAGTTACCGTCCTGGAAACCCAAGAGAAAGGCGATTTCCCCAGACGACAAGGTCGAGTTGTTCAGATAATGCCGGGCCAGCTCGGCACGGGTGGCGCCAAGAATGCCCTGGAAGTTGGCGGCTTCGGCACTCAAAGCCCGCTGCAGACTGCGCTTGCTCATGGCCAGGTGACTGGCTACCGCCTCGATGGAACCCAGCCCGCTGGGGAGCATCTGCAGGAAAAAATGGGGACGGATTTATTTTTTCGGAAAATAAATCCGTCCCCATTTTTTTCCATTTTGATTGCCATTTTGATTATTTCCGGAAGACTCGATTCCTGAAACCGTCTGCATGGTGGTTTGCCCATGGGCTTGACCTACTCAACACCGTTCGTCAGCTGGATCAAAATCTGACGGAGAGATGGTTGAATGTCCCACATATTGTGGTTATTTTTGTTTCTAGCACAATATGTGGTGGTGGCGAAATGGATCGAGAATACATCCAAGAAGCAGCGCATTGGGTTCACGAAGGCCTTTGGGCAAACAAGGAAGGTCTGTGGCCTGGCGGACAACCTCCACTATTAAGCATGCTCGATCCCGCAGTTGCGGCTTCACTGTTGGGACTGACGTATCTGGAGCTCCCGACCCTTGGCTCCACAAGATTTGCTCCACAAGGTCAGAAATTCCAAGCAGCTGGGATATTTGATCGGCGCTCCGGAAAAATCGCAGTCTCTACCGAATTCCCATTACATGAACGCCGTTTCACAGCTGCTCATGAGATAGGCCATTTCCTGCTTCATGAGCAAGAAATTATGCATAGGGACCGTCCGATAGGCGGCTATCACTCACTATCGACCAAACCTCTGATTGAGCGCGAAGCGGATTATTTCGCAGCGTGTTTCCTTATGCCCCCTAAGCTTGTGATTGCTCGGTTTGAAAGCCAGTTCGGATGCAAGGGGCAGTTTCATTTTAACGACGTCAGTTGTTTTCACCTGAACGCTAACGATCCAAATTCCCTTCTTTATGCCTCGCAAAATTCACTCGACCGAGAAATAGCTTTGGCTCGCTGTACCAGATTCAACGGCAAGGCAATCAATTCTTTGGCTCAGCAATTCAGAGTATCTGACAGTGCCATGGCGGTTCGAATCAAAGAATTGAATTTGGTGCGCTGGCCATAGAATTAAGAAACCAACCTTGGTAGGAGGGCAAAGGGGAAATTTACTTTATGAGAAGTTGATAAGTGCAAAAACCACAATCAATATCAACGTTAAGGAGAAAGCTTATGGCGCTTAAACCAGGCCCAAAACCAATCGCTAAATCAACCGGTGAAGTTGACAAACGTCGTCGTGATAATAAAGACACGCAAGGAAACAATCCTGACTTGAAACCTAGCAAATCTTCAAAAAAATAAGTTGTAGCTGGCAGAAGCTACTGTAACGGTAGCTTTTGTCATTGAAAAAGGAGACTGATTTATTTCTCAGAAAAAATCAGTCCTCAGTCTTAAGAGAAGATTAGTTCCAACCAGAACAGGGGGTATCTAGGTTTTTGGACGCAATCAGGGTCGTATAACCGGACCCAAGGGTTCGTGTATTCAGTAATTCCAAAAAAAGGGGACGGATTTATTTTTTCGGAAAATAAATTCGTCCCCTTTTTTTCGCATTCTTGAAGTTGCGTTTACAGGCTCAATTTTTTTTGATTGCTCAGGGGTTACGCATTAACATGGAATGATATGCCAAAAGTCGTAAGGCACGTCAAAGTTGATTGATCGGAGCAATAACATGGAAATTAGGATTGAATTGTTGGCTTCTCCAACAGAAAAGGATCAAGTAGTTCTGAATAATATGTTTTCAGAATATCTTCGAATCCAATATCCAAATCTACCGCCAGAATCGGAAGATAAAAAATTTATGCTGGTTGCACGCGATGAAGGAGGCGACTACATCGGTGCAATAAGCTGTAATTGTTACTGGGATGGCTTAGAAATTGATACCTTTTGGGTTAAGGAGTCTCATCGCGGTAGGAAAGTCGGCTCTATGCTATTGGAAAAGGCAGAAACGATTGGCACCAACAATGGGGCCGTAGTTGCATTCTTAAAAACCGTTGAAGCAAAACAGTTCTATGAGCGGCATGGGTATGAAGTTTATGGTGTTCTTGAGGATCGACCAATCGGGACTAACCTATACCATTTAAAGAAACGGCTAGTAAAACAGGCATAACAACTGATTCAAACTGTTCTCCTCGCTTACTGAGACGGGCTAAAGCCTTGCCCCCTAAGCAAATGTTGATCAGCGGTCGCATTGGGTCGTTTTCAGCCGATCACGACAGGCAGTAAACTGCCAAAAGCAGTCTTCCAACGTGAATATGATGCTAGGGTAAGTCAGTCGCTGTGAGTTGCTGGTAAAGGTGGTGGCGGGCGGCAACTTCTTCCTCTAGCTCATCGGGAAATGCGCCTGATAGTGCCATTCTGGATAAATGTCCCGCTTCTGGAAGAGGAAAACCATTCTCAAAACAGTGGTTCGATAACCAGCAGTACGTCATTTGAGCCAACTGAGTGAGTTGCTCGGTCTGATAATTTTCTGTGATTTGGGCATTGCTTTTCAGCAGTTGAGCAGCAAGCCGGCGATCCATGTCTTGTGTATAGGTGGGATGCGTCTGCGCAAAGCGTTCAGCAATGTGCTCCACCAAGCAAACAAAGTAGGTCATCAGATACGGCAGGCGAGAGTAGAGATATGCCCACTGTGTCAGGACTTGCTCACCTTGTGAGAAAATAAAATTAATGTTGTATAGCTCTGTTTTTATAGCCTTGTGGTCAGTAAACAGATGCATTGCTTTGTTGCAGATGCTGTCGAGGCTGTCTCGGGACTTC
This sequence comes from Pseudomonas sp. TWP3-2, assembly GCF_049897765.1. Taxonomy (NCBI): domain Bacteria; kingdom Pseudomonadati; phylum Pseudomonadota; class Gammaproteobacteria; order Pseudomonadales; family Pseudomonadaceae; genus Pseudomonas; species Pseudomonas sp. TWP3-2. Next base: position 76,306 of record NZ_JAFCWW010000006.1, read on the forward strand.
TTGTCATAACGGAGCATGGCTATATAACCAGCATCCAATCGCGACATTTCCCCAATGATTTCCAATACCTTCTCGATTCTGCGCGTGTGGCCATCAATACCACCCGCATTTTGAGGGCGAAGCCTGGACGGATCCTCTGCGATCATTTTGGCGCATAAGGTTTTATCTACAACCACCGACTCCAAAAGGTACAAACTTTCTTGGAACGGTTTTCTAAGAAGCATGTACGCGACGGCCAGCTTCCCTTTCCTAGAGGCTTCCAAGGCTTCGAAAATGCAATGGAGCATGTCAGATAACACGGCGGGAAATGCCACCGTGATGAGGACGTCCGCTTCATCTTCGATACGGCCACTTTTCTGCAACCAATCGAATAGATCTTCAGCTTGCTCGAGATCTTTCTGCTCCTTCCCATCGCGAAGCGTGAGGTTGGTAACAAATATGCCTTGCTCCATTCCCGAGACCAGTAACTGGGCGGCGATATCATGCGCTGCAAAGCAGAATTTGTAGCCTTCATGAAATTGCTCTGGAAGGGCGGTATTAGATTCCAATAGTCTCTTCATTCCTCTCTCCTTGGTGTTTGCGTGAATCGACCCTAGATTGGTAGGCGCTCCGAATGACCCCTTTTGGCCGAATGCAGCCTCTCAAAAGAGGCAGCATTCGGCTGAGGCGATTCAGCTCATGAGGTGCCGTACTACCAGCAGTCCTCAGCAGCCAATCAAACCTTCACCTCTACATTATCCAACGCCTGATTCACCGCCAATTCCCCCAACATCACTACCTGCGCAATTCCCAGCGCAGTCTTGCGGTGGGCGGGGTCCAGCACAGCGGCAAAGTTGTGGAGCATCTCCCCAGCCGAACCCAAGGATTCACTGGCGTTAGCAAGCAGTGATTCAGTGTCGTACGCCGTGTTGGCGAGGAACATCGGGTCGTGTTTGTGGTGGCTGCCCATGATGCGTTGCTTTGGGGTCAGGTAATGATCGAGGGCGCGTTCGGCGGCTTCGTTGAGGGTTTTTGAGTCTGGGAATTGGTAAGGGGAGACGGGATCGGTTTCTGGGGGATTCGGTGTTGGTTTGATCATGATGAAGCTCCTTGTGTCGCGATTCGGAGCCATCAACCTCGCGCTACCAAACGGAGGGTGGTGGCCATACGCAGGTTGGTAGACCGGGACACAAGGAGACCGGCGCACTCGAAAGTGCCCTGTGCATGACCACCATAAAGCCGAGACGATAGAACGCCGCGATGATGTGCTGTGCACCTTGTGTATATCCCGGGCTACCAAACCCGATCACTGTTTCTCAGTGACCGGCCAACGATAGAACCCGCGCCCAAGACGCACAAGCCGGCGGATTCTGGCGTAGTCGTAGGCAATGGCGCAAGCCGCTGTAGCCTTTAGGGAGTAACGTTTAGTGTCCTTAAACGCCATCCGCAAACCCGATTAAACGCCCACGCCAACTGGCCGCTTATCGATCGAATCTTCCAAACATCCATCAGTCCGCCGGAGACCGCCAGCATGTGCGAAACGACGGCCTCAGCTCTGCGCATTCAAAAACAGTGAGAACAGTTCGGACTGGGATTTGATGCCGAGTTTGCTGTACATGTGCTTGCGGTGGACTTTTACCGTTTCTGCGGAGATCGCGAGCTTGCGCGCGATTTCTTTGTTAGAGCAACCGCTGAGCATCAGTCGACCGACTTCCAGTTCGCGGGCAGAGAGCGGTGTGTCGAGCTGCTGGTCAGTGGAGCCCAGCCAGCTCTGCCAGCTTGGCGCTGGCGAGGCGGTCTGTTCTGGTGACTCGCGCTCGAATGTCATGCGCTGGCGCATCAGGGCGGCAACCCAGGGCTGGATGAGTGTGAGCAAAGCATTTTGCTCTGGACTGAAGCGGCCCTCGCTTCCCAGCGACAGACTCAGGGTGCGTTGCGCGTCGAGCTGGACGTTGATATGCACTTCGTCAGCAACGACATTGAGGCGGAAGTAACGTTGGTAATAGTCGGTCTGTTCGAAACACTCTGGCGCCACGTCGGCTAGCCAGAACAAACCGTTGTGCGGCGTTTCCCGGTTGGCCAGGTAAAAGGGGTCGAGCAGATACAGGCCTTTGAGGTAATCCTGAAACAGTGGATCTGGCCCGCCGTCCCGGCCTGGGCATTCGGCAAGTACCTGCGGGCGGCCGCTGCCGAAGACCAGCACGACCCAGCTGTCCACGGGAATGTGTCTATCGAGCAGACGCACCAAAGTCAGCCAGAAATCAGACCGGTCAAGCGCCTCGACAAGCCTGCCAATCGCCTGATGCCAGGCCATGTCGTGCAGTGTGATGCTCTCGTTTCTACCCATACGGGGTTACCCCATCGATGTGATTACTTTCCTTTTTGTGGCTCTCCATACTCCATCCAGCCCTGGCAAGTGCTGTTCAGGTTGGCGATCACGAGCCACTGACACCCGAAAGGATCACCGATGAAGATTGAACTCGTACAACTTAGCGGTCGCGATGGCGATACTGCTTATAACCTGCAGCGTACATTGCAGGCCATCGCTACCTGCGCGGCCGATACCGATTTGCTGGTTTTTCCAGAGACCCAGTTGATGGGGTTCGCCAGCGCGCAACAGCTCGTTGAAATCGCCGAACCCCTGAACGGAGCAAGTGTGCAAGCCGTGCAGCGCGCAGCACGCCAAAGGAACGTCTCGGTGGTGGTTGGCATCGCTGAGAATGACGCCGGAACGTTCTATAACACCTCCTTGCTGGTGACCCCGGAAGGGATCGCCTTGAGTTATCGCAAGACTCACCTTTGGCCGTCGGAACGCGGCTTGTTTGAGCCGGGCGACCGCTTTGCCACCGTGCTCTGGAAGGGCGTGCGTGTCGGCATCCTGATCTGCTACGACATTGAGCTTCCGGAAAGTGCCCGGGCCCTCGGCCAACTCGGCGCCGAACTGATTCTGGTCACTAACGGCAACATGGATCCCTACGGCCCTGTCCACCGCACCGCGATCATGGCTCGCGCTCAAGAAAATCAGGCATTCGCGGTGATGGTCAATCGCGTCGGCGACGGCGATGAAGGACTGGTTTTTGCTGGTGGGAGTGCAGTGATCGATCCCTTCGGACGCCCGTTATTCGAAGCAGGGCGTGCTGAATGTCGTCAGGCGGTAGAGCTGGATCTCGACCTGCTGCGAGCTGCGCGCCGTGACTATGACTACCTCAGTGACCGCCGTCTGCTGCTGAACGGCGAGCAGGTTGAACACGGTGATGGCCGGCGGGAGTTATTGATCCGCTGAAGCTGATGTCGACCCTGCCACAACAAAAACCACAAACCCGCAGGAGCAGTGCGCGTGTCCCTGGACCCGGCGCTAAGGCTCTGGAGTATCCCGATGAAATCTCCTCGTTACATGCAATTGGTCCTGGTCACGCTTTTAAGTGCAGGTCTGGCATGCGCCAAGGCCGAAGAGCCAGGCAAATCGAGCGTGCATATCTACAACTGGTATGACTACATCGCCCCGAACACGATGAAAGACTTCCAGAAAGAAGCGGGCATCAGTGCTGTTTACGATGTGTTCGATAACAGCGACGTCATGCAAAGCAAGTTGATGGCCGGCCGCAGCGGCTATGACGTAGTGGTCGCCAGTGGTGACCTGCTGCCGAACCTGATCAAAGCGGGTGTATTGAAAAAACTCGATCGCGCAAAGCTACCGAACTGGTCCCATCTCGACCCCGACATCCTCGCCAAGTTAGAGGGTAATGATCCCGACAACAGCTATGCAGCTCCCTATCTGTGGGGGACTACCGGCATCGGCTATGACGCGGACAAGGTCAAAGCGATTCTCGGGCCGGATGCGCCAGTCAATTCCTGGGATCTGATTTTCAAGGAAGAGAATCTGGCCAAACTGAGTCAGTGCGGTGTTGCCATGCTGGACGCACCGGGCGAAATCATTCCCATCGCGTTGCACTACCTCGGACTGCCTTACAACAGCCAGAATCCCGAGGATTACAAAAAGGCTCAGGCGCTGTTGCTCAAGTTGCGCCCACATATCGTCTACTTCGATTCTTCCAAGTTCATCTCTGATCTGGCCAACGGCAACGTCTGTGTCGTGTTGGGCTGGGGCGGGGGTGTTGCCGACGCGCAAAAGGCATCCGAACTGGCGGGAAACCATCGCAACCTTGTTTACAGTATTCCTCGCGAAGGCGCACCGGTGTGGGTGGAGAGCCTGGTGCAACTCAACGACGCACCCAATCCGGAGCAAGGCCTGGCCTTCATCAACTACATGCTGCGTCCGGAAGTCATCGCGCAGGCCTCCAATTACCTGAGCTATCCGAACGCCAACAAAGATGCGACCGCGCTTGTCGATCAGAAAATCCGCGACAACCCCGGGGTGTATCCGTCGAAGGAGGTGTTGGACACATTGTTTCCGCTCCAACCCCTCCCGCTGAAGATGGAGCGCGTGCGGACTCGCACCTGGAACACGGTCAAGACCGGCGCTTGATTGGTGGATTCGTACCGAGCCACGACTCCTTTTAAATCCCATTGAAAAAGTGAATCCCATGAAAGACATGAAGAAACCCCGTGCCCGCGATTTGGGTATTCAGTTCGGCCAACTGCAGCCCGGTCCGCTCAATGCCATCACTGATGTGCCGGGCGTGCGGGTCGGCCACAGCGATGTGCGAGGGCGTACAGCCAACGGCCGCGACATCCTGACCGGTGTCACGGTCATCGAGCCGCGTGCCGGCTCTACCAGTCAGCAGCCGTGTTTTGCTGGCGTCCATGTGTTGAACGGCAACGGCGACGCCAGCGGTCTGGAATGGATTCGCGAAGCAGGCCTTTTGACCAGCCCCATCGCTTTCACCAACACCCACAGCCTGGGCGTGGTGCGCGATGCGCTGATTGCGCTGGACCGTGAACAGCAACCGGATGACGGCCGGCTCTACTGGAACATGCCGGTCGTGCTGGAAACCTTCGACGGTTTGCTCAACGACATCAACGGATTCCACGTGAAGCCCGAGCATGTAGCCGAAGCTCTGCTCACTGCGCAGAGTGGTCGGGTAGTCGAGGGCAATGTCGGGGGCGGGAGCGGCATGATCTGCCATGAATTCAAGGGCGGTATCGGAACGGCTTCGCGGCAGATGAGCAGTGCCGAGGGTGGCTGGACTGTGGGGGCTATCGTTCAGGCCAACCACGGCATCCGCAATGAGTTGCGGGTCGATGGTTACCCGGTCGGACGCTACATGGAAAAGGCCGACTCACCGTTTCTCAAAGCTTCGCTGCCGCATCCGGGTATGGGTTCGATTGTGGTTTGTCTGGCCACCGACGCGCCATTGCTGCCACATCAATGCACGCGCCTCGCGCAGCGCGCCAGCCTGGGCCTGGCTCGAACTGGAGGGGGCAACGAAGACCACAGCGGCGACATCTTCATCGCCTTCGCGACCGGCAACGACATGCCGCCCGCGGCTTATGAAAGCAAAAAAGCGCCGACCTGCGACAACCTGCGCATGGTGAATAACGATCACATCAGTGAACTGTTTCTGGCCGCCACTGAAGCGGTCGAGGAGGCGATCATCAATGCATTACTGGCAGGCGAAACGGCTGAAGGTAATGGGCATGCCGTGCCGGGGCTGGATGCCGAGACGTTGCTAGGCGCACTGCATCTGGCTGGTTGGCCGGGATCGGCGCAAGGCTAGTTCATCGAGCATCAAAGGGGGGAGCGCACCTATTTAATGGAAACTGGCACAGCTGTTGAGGTTTCGGGCCAAAAGGTCATTGCATCGGCAGCTGATCGATAGGGTGGATCCGTATTTCCGTCACGATTGACTGAACGTCGTCAACTCGCCTTGCGATAGCGTATCGGACTGATGCCGGTCCAGGCAGTGAAGGCACGGACGAATGAGTTACCATCCTGGAAACCCAAGAGAAAGGCGATTTCCCCAGACGACAAGGTCGAGTTGTTCAGATAGTGCCGGGCCAGCTCGGCACGGGTGGCGCCAAGAATGCCCTGGAAGTTGGCGGCTTCGGCACTCAAAGCCCGCTGCAGACTGCGCTTGCTCATGGCCAGGTGACTGGCTACGGCCTCGATGGAACCCAGCCCGCCGGGGAGCATCTGCAGCAGTGCTACCCGCACACGCTCGGCGATGCCAGCCTCGGCATCCAGCATCGACAGACGCTGGCGCAGGTTGCTCGCAAAGAAGTCCCACATCTGCACATCCTCGGTTAGAAACGGCCGCACCGCATCTGCGGCGCAAAAGCGGATGCGATTGCTCGTGCCGGCGCTGACAGGCACACCGAAGAAGTCTTGATAGGCTTCGGCCTGCTGTGGCGGCTGCACCAGCGTCACCGCCAATGGCACGATCGCCAGGCGGGTCGCCAGCCGCGCCAACTGCGTGAAGAACACCAGCTCGGTGGTACACAGCGCGCGCGGCAAAGCGCCGCTATAGCCGTAGCAGCTCAGTTCGACCGTGGTGGCGTCGGCAGTGACCTCCTGCAGCAGGTGCATTGGCCCGATCAGGCGCTTGAACTCGCTCAGGCGCTGCAGGGCGACATTCAGATTGGGGCTGCACAGGCTGGCGAAAATCGGCGGATCAAAAACTTCCACCGAGAGTGCCTGGGCAATCGCCAGTGGCAGCTCCAGATCGCCTGCAGCTGTCTCCAGGCCACGCCACAAGGCAAAGTAATCGGCCGGTGTGAGGCTGGCGTCGGCGCGACTGAACAGATCGCCCGGCAAACCGGCCAGAGCCAGGACGTCGGCCGGCTGCAGCCCCAGATCGGTGATCAACAGTCTCCAGCCGCGGTGGACACTAAAACGACTCGCCTGCTTCACGGTGTACCCTTACTTCACGGTCGACAGCACCAGTTTGTCGAAAAGCCGGTCACCAAACCACTTGCGGATGAACAGCATCGGTCGTGCGTATTTGCCAGCGATATAGCGCGTTTTCGGGCGCCGTGCACGGACTGCCTGCAGGATCAGCGTGCTGATCACCTGCGGATCAGAACCACCGCCACTGGCATAGCTGCTCCGGGTGGCGGCGGCCACAGCCTGGGCCATGGGCGCGTAGGCGCCACTGCCGGAGCGCTGCAGCAGGGGCGTGACCATGACCTCACCAAACTCGGTGGAAATGACTCCTGGTTCGATGATCACCACCTTGATGCCAAAAGGCGCCAGTTCCAGACGCAAGCAGTCCGACCAACCCTCCAGGGCATGTTTGCTGGCGTGGTACCAACTACCCAGCGGTGTGTAAAGGCGGCCGCCCATCGACGAAATATTGATGATCCGCCCGCCACGCCGCTCGCGCATCGCCGGTAACAGCAGTTGAGTCAGGCGCGCCAGACCGAACAGATTGACCTCGAACTGATAGCGCGCCTCATCGATGCCAATATCTTCCATGGCGCCATACAGACCGAAGCCGGCATTGTTGATCAATACATCGACTGCGCCATGCCAGCCCTGAATGCGCTCGACGGCCGCCCGTACTTGCTCATCGCAGGTGATGTCCATCTGCAATGTATGTACGCCCAGCTGTCGCAAATCCTCCATCTGTTCCAGACGACGAGCGGCGGCGTAGACCACCAGCCCCTCATCGTGCAATGCCTTGGCGAAAGCCTTGCCCATACCTGAAGAGGCACCGGTAACCAGGGCCACTCGTGTGGGTGAATTGTGCGCGGTCATCTGCTTTCTCCTCGATTGGAATGCATTCGATGCTACGCAGCCATACTCCGGGAGTAACTCGCAGATCACGCCAATTTCAATGCCGATGGTGCCGGGTGCCGGAACAGCGCGCCGTGCTCAGGCTGTCCTCGCTGTATAAGCTGCTGAAAAACTGCTTTGCACTGCGAATGCCGACACTGAATCGCTCCTCAATTTGTATGCGCTTTCGACCATGTGTGTCATGGGACAGAAGCAACTCTGATGAGCGGCTGCTTTTGGCCGATAGCCGCCACTCAAAGAGGCCGCAACAGCAAAAAGGAGACTGATTTGTTTGTCATAAAATCATTCCCTTTTCACTTGGATTTTTTATTTTGGCAGTGGCCCACATGCTTCAATAACGTCGCCATCAGTTCGGCCATCGATAGCACCATCTGCCCCGATAAATACGTCAGTATTGGGCCATTTCGGTTTGACCCGGATGCAGTGCGATTTCCCTCCGTTGTTCCAATCAAACTCCATAAAAAACTGGCTGTTCGGGAAGATGTGGCCAGCCCCTCCAGTGGCTTCACCTGGGTAGATCTCGCCTTTCGAAATGTCATGCTGAACATTCAAAATGTATCCGAGCCGTCCCTGTCCTTTGTCAGAGAAGTGGAAGCTCACCTGCGGTGTAGCGACATACCAAAAGACGATGGGGGCGAGTAATAGCGCCATCACCCAGCGCCAGAAATGCCGTTTCGGTTTATTTGCAGACGTGGTCACGTGTGCCGTTTCCCCATTTTTCTGTCCCCATTTTTCTGCTGATGAGCGTCTGCTTCTGGCCGAATGCAGCCTCTCAAAAGAGGCAGCATTCGGCTGAGGCGATTCAGCCCATGAGGCGCCTTACTACCAGCAGTCCTCAGCAACCGATCAAACCTTCACCTCAACATTATCCAGCGCCTGATTCACCGCCAATTCCCCCAACATCACCACCTGCGCAATGCCCAGCGCAGTCTTGCGGTGGGCGGGGTCCAGCACGGCAGCAAAGTTGTGGAGCATTTCCCCAGCCGACCCCAGTGATTCACTGGCGTTAGCAAGCAGCGATTCAGTGTCGTAGGCCGTATTGGCGATGAACATTGGGTCGTGTTTGTGGTGGCTGCCCATGATGCGTTGCTTGGGACTCAGGTAATGATCGAGGGCGCGTTCGGCGGCTTCGTTGAGGGTTTTGGAATCAGGGAATTGATAGGGCGAAACTGGATCGGTTTCTGGGGGATTCGGTGTTGGTTTGATCATGAGTGAAACTCCAATGCTATTTAAAGGAGCTTTCACCCTCTCGCTACCAAACGGAGGGTGGCGGCCATACGGAGGTTGGTAGACCGGGCATTGGAACCGGCGCTTCCGAGGAAGCCCTGCGCATGGCCACCGTCAAAACAACCCACTGGGAGGGGTTGTGTCGGGGTGACGCAATGCGTCAATGCTGCGGGTCTACCAAACCCGATCACTGTTTCGCAGTGACCGGCCAACGATAGAACCCGAACCCAAGACGCACAAGCCGGCGGATTCTGGCGTAGTCGTAGGCAATGGCGCAAGCTGCTGTAGCCTTTAGGGAGTAACGTTTAGTGTCTTTAAACGCCATCGCAAAATCCGATTAAACACGCCAGCTGATTAACCTCTAGCCGATCGAATCTTCCCGAGTTCCCCGCCTGACTCTCATCACTGCTCAAGCATCAAACTCCGCCAAACGATCATCGGCTTTTCTACCGGCGGGACTATTGGCTGCATCTGCTCCGGTGCGTCGCGAGGTGGCTTTTCCTCCGGCGCAGGCGCTGGACTCTGATGCTCTGTAGCATCCACGTTATCTACTGACATGCTTCGCAATGCACTTATCTCAGTGTCACGGTGACTTTGCCCTTCGATCTGCCTTGCTCAACGTACCGCAACGCCTCAGCCGTCGATTCAAAAGGAAAGGAACGATCAATAACCGGTTTGATAACCCCAGCCTCGATCAGCGCAGTGATCTTCTGCAGTTGCTTCCCGTCAGCCCGCATAAACAAAAACGCATAACTCACCCCGTGCTTGCGGGCCTTTCTGCGGATGCCGCTGCTCAGCAAGCGCATGACTTGTCCCAGCACCCAAGACAAACCTTGTTCTCGAGCAAATTGCGCAGTCGGTGGCCCGGACAGGGAAATCAGCTTTCCACCAGGCCTGAGAACCTTGACCGATTTCGCCAATACGTCGCCGCTGAGGCTGTTCAACACCACGTCGAAGTCGCGCAGTTCGTTGGCAAAATCCTGCCGTTTGTAATCGATAACCACATCAGCCCCGAGCGCTTTCACCCATTCGACATTGGCCGTGCTGGTGGTGGTCGCAACGAAGGCGCCGAGGTGCTTGGCGAGCTGGATGGCAAACGTGCCGACACCGCCGGAACCAGCATGTATCAACACCTTCTGACCCTTTTTCAACTGGCCGATTTCAACCAGCGCCTGCCATGTGGTTAACGCGGCGAGTGGGATGGACGCCGCTTCGGCCATGTCGAGATTTGCGGGTTTCAGCGCAAGCGCGTTTTCATTCACGGCGATCAGTTCCGCAAACGTCCCGATCCGCGTTTCGGGAGGGCGGGCGTAGACTTCGTCGCCCGGCTTGAATTGCATCACCGCCGAACCTGTGCGCACGACCACGCCGGCGAGGTCATTGCCCAATATCAGTGGAAATTTGTAGGGCAGGATCAGTTTGAATTCGCCGGTGCTGATCTTCGAATCCAACGGGTTGACGCTGGCTGCATGCACCTCGACCAGAACGTCATGTTCACCGACCGCCGGGTCGGGCACTTCGCCGATCATGCCGTTGTGCTTGCCGTAGCGCTCGATAAAAAATGCCTTCATGGTTCAGACTCGAGTCAAATAACGTTGCGCCACGGCGGACTGGCGGATCTGCGTCAACAGGCCCTGACGCGCGGTTTGCAAGGCATCCCAGCGCTCGCTTTCGTGCAGCGGCGGAATGGTCACTGGTTCGCGACGGTCGAATCCAACCAGCGCGGCATCGACCAGATCACCGACTTCCATGATTTCGCTCAGGGTATTGATGTCGATCCCGGCGCGATCCCAAATCTCGGTGCGGGTGGCGGCGGGCAGCACGGCTTGCACGTAGACACCCTGAGGCGACAGTTCCAGGCTCAGGCCTTGGGACAGGAACAGCACAAACGCCTTGGTCGCTCCGTAGACAGTCATGCCGAACTCAGGTGCCAGACCCACCACTGAACCGATGTTGATGATCGCGCCGTCACCCGCTTTGGCCAGACGCGGGGCGATGGCGCTGGCCAGCCGCACCAGCGCAGTGGTGTTGAGGGCCACCAGTTGCGCGACGCTGTCGGCGCTTTGCTCGATGAAGTTGCCGGACTGGGCGGCGCCAGCGTTATTGACGAGGATGCCGATGCGCTCGTCATCACGCAGACGCGTTTCGACGGTGTGCAGGTCGCTGAGTTGCGTCAGGTCGGCCGCAAGCACTTCAATGGCAACGTTGTGTTCGCCACGCAACTTTGCCGCGAGTGTTCCCAGGCGCGATTGGTCACGCGCGACCAGCACCAGATCATGCCCGCGCTGGGCGAAACGCTCGGCGTAAACCGCGCCGATGCCGGTGGAAGCGCCAGTGATGAGAACGGTAGGACGGTTAGTCATGTTGTCGGCTCTTTTTCGGGAATGGGGATTGGGATTGATGGGCGAGCGCGGCGTCGAAATCGATTCACCTGAGGTTAGGATGATGATCGAAATCTAAACTGTCAACGGTTTTGATTACGGTCAACATCTATGTATGATCGGGCGATGAATTTCCAGCGGTAGCGAGGTAGCGAACATGCGAGTGTCCAAGGCTCAGGCCCAGGCAAACCGCGAGCACATCGTCGAAACGGCTTCAGTGGTATTCCGCGAACGCGGTTTTGACGGAGTCGGCGTGGCCGACCTGATGGCGGCCGCCGGTTTCACTCATGGTGGTTTTTACAAACATTTCGGTTCGAAGGCTGATTTGATGGCCGAAGCCTCGGCCAACAGTCTGGCGCAGTCGCTGGCCAGTGCCGAAGCGATGAGCGTGCAGGATTTCATCGACGTGTATGTGTCGAGGGATCACCGCGACGGGCGAGCCACCGGTTGCACCATGGCGGCGTTGTGCGGGGACGCGGCGCGTCAGTCGGGTGATTTGAAATTGACCTTCGCTGAAGGCATCGAGCGCACGTTGCAAACGCTCGGCGACAAATACCCGACCGGGCCGGATGCGCCGACGGGTGAGGCGAGGATGAAAATGATCGACCTGCTGGCGCGCGCGGTTGGCGCGATCATGCTATCGCGCGCCTGTCCTGACGACTCGGCGCTGGCCGATGAAATTCTGGCGGTGTGTCATGCGCAAATGAGCGAATCGTTGGCTGGTGAGTCAGAAGGAATCTAAAGGGAGAAGTCCGTGACTAAACGCCGACTCACGATTGATGACCTCAAATTGAATATTTCAATCTGCGGTCAGGGCTCACCGCTGCTCTTGCTCAATGGCTTGGGTGGCTTGATGCGTACCTTCGATCCGCTGCGTGAGGAACTTGGGGACTACACGACCATCACCCTGGACGTGCCCGGCGTCGGCAAATCACAAATGCCGCGTTGGCCAATGCGTCTGCCGCGCCATGCCGATTTGATCGCCGAGATGCTCAAGCAATTGGGCATCGACCAGATCGACGTGTTCGGCGTAAGTTGGGGCGGTGCATTGGCGCAAGAGTTTGCCCTGCGTTATCCGAAAATGGTGCGCCGGCTGATCCTTGCGGCGACTTCAGCTGGCCCGGCGATGCTGGTGAAGCCTGCCGACATCCTGGATTTTTTTGGCGCAAGCAAAACCGCCAACCTGCGCAAGCAAGAAGGCTCGTGCAATTCGATACAGACGCTGCTGCGCTTGGGTGTGGCGAAGCGCATGCTAACGACAAACCCGCGAAGCTATTTGTACCAACTCGCGGCTCTGGTCGGCTGGACCAGCCTGCTAAGGCTTTTCCGTCTGCGCCAGCGCACGCTGATTCTCACCGGCGAACGCGACACCCTGGTTCTGCCGTACAACGCGCACATTCTGCGCCGCAGCATTCGCCGTGCTGAACTCCAGGTCATAGAGGGCGAAGGGCATTTTTTCGTGGTGACGAGCGCCAGGCGGACTGCCGAAGCAATCCGCGAATTTCTCTGCAAGTGATTGCGACACCTTAAAGTCTCGATACTCCCGGCACATCCATATTGATTTTGCGCCAGAAAGCCTCAGAGAAGCTGTACACCGAGAAGGCAATCAGCCCGAAGGCCATCACCATCAAAATCAGCCATCCAGCGGGGAGATTCTGCAGTGCGTCGAGGGCTTCCTTCATGCCGGGTGGATCCATGGCTTTATAAGCGGAACCGCTGATCGCCAACAGCAACGCAATCTCGATAAACACCACCCCACGGGCGATCAACCCGAAGCGCGACACCGGGCGCACGTAGCGCATGACGTCTTCGTCGGCCTCAAAGTATTTTTCGAACGACGCCTTCCAGCCTTTGATGATGTGAGCAATGCCTACGCCCAGCGGAATCAGGGCGACCACATAAATCAACAAGTTCGAGTAATCCCAAGACAGAAGATGCGCCAGCCAATCTTTGGTTTGCCCCCCGGAATTGCCCGAGCTTCGAATACCGCTGATGAGCAGGCCCAGTGCAAAAAGCGCCAGAGCGCCATTGACCAGACCTCCTGCAAACAGCCCCGCGCGAATCACCAGACCTTTGAGATTTTTGCCGTGATGATCGACATCACGCGTCGCTTGCAGCACGCGCCAAGCCGCAAATGCCAGCAGACCCGCCACCACAAGCCCGACTAAAAAATACCCGAATGGCTGAGCCAACAATGCTTCCAGGCTCTTGTGGCTATCCTTCGGCTTTGTCGAATCCTGTGCTGCCAGCAGCGCGAAAATACCGATGATCAGATAAAGCACTCCCCGCGCGGCGTAGCCTCCCCGAGCGAGTAGTACAAGACTGTGTTGTGCGGACATGGGTTGTATTTCCAAGAGGTAATAAAGAGCAGACCAGTCTTGCGGGGATGGGTTCTGTTGAGGTGGAGCAGGTTTGACTGGAATCCAAGTCCCTCATCTCTTTACGGGGAGGCGAGGCTGAAAATGTCGAGTGCTGTCTTATGAACAACCACTAATTTATGATGCGTCATTACCGATTCTGGAAGCGACCCGATGAGTACACGTTCCGACCTTCTTGCCAGCGCTGAGATTTTGTTGCGTACCAAAGGCTATGCCGCATTCAGCTACGCCGACCTGGCTGAGGAGATCGGTATCAAGAAAGCGAGTATTCACCATCACTTTCCAACCAAAGAGGGGTTGGCGATCGCCATCGTCGAGAGTTATCTGTTCCGCTTCAAGAATCAGCTGGAAAGCATCGACGATACACATCCCCTCATTATCGACCGACTTAATGCGTTCGCCCTGATGTTCGCGCACAGCAGCGAAAGCGCGTTGCTTCCGCTGTGTGGCGCCTTGGCAGCCGAGCTATCGGCTTTGCCTGAAAGTCTGAAAGAGATGACACGAGATTTTTTCGAAATTCATCTGAATTGGCTTCACGCCAATATTGTGCGGGGCCAGAAGGCTGGTGAGCTCAAAACCGAACTCGACAACGTCAAGGTTGCACGGCTCATCTTGAATACGCTGGAAGGCGGCAGCTTTGTATCTTGGGCGCTGAATGACAACTACCAACATTTTTCCGGTATCGATTTCATTTTAGATGGACTGCGCACTACCGGGACGCAGCACTGAGGCTCAACCATACGGTAATCGTCTCGGTCGATGGCCGTTCTCATTGCGGAACAAAACAATCTGTTGATGATCAACCTACCAGTTGGTAGGCTTGTTTCTCTTTCGGGCTACTGCCCAGAATTCAAGAGGAACAAGCATATGAGTAACAACCTGAACGGTATCGATGTCGCCGCGCTCCAGCAGTTTGCCCAAGGCGTAGCCGAGGATCAGACAAAACGGCTTGCAAGCTTTAACGTAAAGACCGAGTGGAAAGGCCAGACCCGTTCCGTGGCAAAGGTCAGCCGTTACAGCCTGGCGGGTGAAACCTATGCGCGGGATTTCGAAATCACTGCCGACGAACCAAACGAATTACTTGGACAGAACTCCGCACCTAATCCGCAGGAACTGCTGATGGCGGCTCTCAACGCGTGCATGTCGGTCGGTTATGCCGCCAACGCCGCAATGATGGGCATCAAGATTCACAGCCTGGAAATCGAAACTGATGGCACGCTCGACCTGCGTGGCTTTCTTGGTATCGATGAAAGTGTTAACCCGGGTTACGACGAAGTGAGTGTGGTGATCCGCCTGCACACCGACGCATCGCGTGAGCGCGTTGAAGCATTGCACAACGTGGTGCTCAAGACCTCGGTCAACTACGCCAACTTCTCCAGGGCCATCCGCATGGTGCCGACGCTCGAAGTTCTTGAGGGCTGATCGTTTTAGTCTTCGACATTGAACGATGAAGCCGGTTTGTATGACACAAAAAAGCTCCTTGGACATTGAGTACAAATGCACTCAACGACCAAGGAGCTTTTTATTTGAAAGTGCCGCTGATTATTCACTGGCCCGCAGTTTCAATTATGTCTCACTCGGGATTCAGGCGGTGGCCGCTGCATATGCCGGGTAGTCGGTGTACCCCTTGTCAATCGAATCGCTGACACCGTAATAGGTTGCTCGATCTCCCTCAGCCAATGGCCAATTGTTCTGCATACGCTCTACCAGATCCGGGTTTGCAATGTAGGGCGTGCCGAAAGCGATCAGGTCAAGTTCACCTTTGGCCAGCTCAGACTCCGCAAGTTCTTTGGTGAAGCCGCCAGCAGCCATCAAGGTGCCTTTGTAAACTTCGCGGAATGCGGCGCCAAAACCCGGAGGTGTTTGTGCGGCGACGATGGTGGGTTGGTAGTTCAGGTGAACGAACGCCAGTTCGCGCTCGTTGAGCGCCGCCGCCATGCTCATCCAGGTTTGTTCTTCGCCGTCGTACACGCCGAAGTCATACAGACGGCCGAAGGGCGACAGGCGTACACCGATCTTTGAGCCACCGATTTCAGCTGCAATTGCATCAATGGTTTCCAGCAAAAAACGCTGGCGATTGGCGATGGAGCCACCGTACTGGTCGGTGCGGGTATTCAGGGTGCTGCTCAGGAACTGGTCGAACAAGAAGCCATTGGCGGCCATGATTTCAATACCATCGAAACCGGCGTCCATGGCCATACGCGCAGAGCTTACGAAGTCCGCAATAACGCGTTGCACTTCAGCAGTCTCCAACGCACGGGGTGCGCTGGGTTGCACCGGGCCTGACTTGCCAGGCTCGATCCAGGCATAAACCGTGGTATCGACCGCAGCCACCGTGCCCGAGGAGACTGGCACCATGCCATGCACCGAGACGTGGGACATCCGGCCAACGTGCCAGAGTTGCGCAAAAATCTTGCCGCCCTTGGCATGCACTGCGTCAGTCACTTTGCGCCAGCCAGGCAAGTGCTCATCTGCGTAAATACCCGGCGTATAAAGATAACCGCGAGCCTCGTCGGAAATCGGCAGGCCTTCGGTGATCAACAGGCCGGCGGAAGCGCGTTGCGCGTAATACAGCGCGTTGGACTCATTTGGAATGTTGTCCAAAGTCCGGGTGCGAGTCATGGGGGCCATAACCACTCGATTCTTGAGCGCGGTACCTGAAAGATTGTACGGGGTGAACAGCTTATTCATGATTGATCTCGACGTGGTTGACGAATAGAGGGCCGGCGGTGGATCAGGACTTGTCGAACGCGTCGAGCACGTGAGTGCTGTAGACCAAAGCGGCACCGGCATTCATGTTGATTGCCACGCCCAGGGCTTCAGCAACTTCTTCGCTGGTAACTCCGACTTTCTTCGCTTCTGCAGCGTGGAAAGCGATGCATCCGTCACAACGCGTAGTTACGGCTACGGCCAGGGAGATCAGCTCCCGAGTCTTGGCGTCCAGATGATTGGTTTTCGCGCCAGCGGCACCGAGCGCTGCCATTCCCTTCATGGTTTCAGGGCTCAAAGCGTTGAGTTCCATCAGGCGGGTGTTGATGTCTTTGCGAGTTTGCTTCCAGTCTTGCATAGGATTCTCACGAGAGTAGAGATACGGTGGGAGTCGCGTTGGTAAATCTGCGAAGAACACTACCATCCAGTTGGTAGGCTATCAAATGCCGCGCGTTGATATTAGCTATCAACGCTATTTCTACTGTGATGAATCGAGTGCAGATTGGATGCAGATCACGAGGCTGACAGATTGAGCATTCGGGTTTTGCGTGAGGTCCCGTTTTTCACCCGGTTTCCCATCGCGTATCTCTACGCGCAAGAAAATTTGAACCGCCTTCACACGCGCACGCCTAATGATCAGCGTGCGGATAATCCCGCAGGCATTTTGCCAATGTCGGCATACTCCGAGAGGTGGACAACGTGGCTAAAGACGAGAAGAAAAGCAAAAGTGACGCTTCGAAAGCCAGCAAGGACTTGAAAGACAAAAAGTCATCGCCGGAAAAGAAATCAGCAGCAGCCTCGGCTCTGTCGAAATCTTCCGACAAGAAAGACAAGAAGAAAGACGCCGAACCGAAGAAATCTGCAAAGAAAGCTGACAGCAAGCCGGAAAAGGCCAAGAAATCCGAGAAGTCGGACAAGCCGGCGAAGAAGAAAAAGTGACATCTACGATCAGCCAGGGCTTTACGCCCTGGCTTTCTGGTTAAAGCGGACGGATTTATTTACCGAACAGCCGTTCGTGAAAAAATAAATCTGTCCCCATTAAGAAATCTTACGCAACTGCGCCGGACTCACTCCAAGGCGTTGCCTGAAAACCGTCGTCATATGCGCCTGCGAGTTAAACCCGCACGCCAGCGCAATCTGCGCCAGACTCGCCGCCGAATCGCGCATTTGCGCCCGAGCCTTGGCCAGGCGCCGGTCGATCAGATAGCTATGCGGACTTTTCCCCGTCGCCTGCTTGAAGGCGCGCATGAAATAACCTTCAGACAACTCGAGCAATTCAGCCATCGCCTTAATACTCAGCGGCCCATCGAGTCCGGCGTCAATGAACTCATCCAGCAAGCGCATCCGATTACCGGTCAAGCAATGCAGGTGTTCAAAGGACAAATCCCCCTGCACCCGCTCAGCCATCGCCAACGCCCAAGCTTCGATATCGTCATCAACCGAGGCCTGCAACGACGCCCGGCGCATTTGCAGCGCCAATTCAATCGCCTGCGGATCAAGCCGATTACTGAACTCCCGATCCCCGACCAATGCCGCGCCATCAGTGCGAATCACCCGCAGATATTCGCCACCTGAAGGCGACTCGGACAACACGTCACACCCCACCGGCACGAATGCCAAGCCATTGGGCAGCGCGTCGAACGGCCGCACCCGGTCACTGCCAATCGCGTGTACGCCGCGCTGGCTGTCGAAGGCAAAGCCAATCGCCGATTGACTCGCCACATAGCGCGTTGCGTAAGCGGCGCCGGGCAGTAATTCAATCGCCCACGGCCCGGCTTCGATTCGGCGAATCGTTTGCGCGGCGGGCGAGAGCGGTGGGCGATTTCGGGAATTCATGACCTGCATAGTAGTGAAGTGCCAAAGCAAAAGTCAGGTGAGTTTTTTGAAAGCCGACGTGTTGCGCCCGCGCCTAGACTGGGCACAATTTCAGGGAGACGACTCATGCACACACTGACTCGCGACGATATCGAACAAGCTGCGCAGCAGGTTTATCAGGTTATGCAGCCGACGGCGCAATACCGCTGGCCATTGCTGGCCGAGCGCTTGGGCTGCACGGTGTGGGTCAAGCACGAAAACCATACGCCGACCGGCGCGTTCAAGGTGCGCGGCGGTATTACCTTCATGAACTGGCTGCGTCGTGCGCATCCGCATGTGAAGGGCATTGTCTCGGCGACGCGCGGCAATCACGGGCAGAGTCTGGCGCTGGCGGCAAGCGCGGTGGGTTTGCAGGCGTTGATTGTGGTGCCGGAAGGTAACTCGGTGGAGAAAAACAACGCCATGCGCGGCTTCGGCGGGGAAGTGGTCGAGTGTGGAAAAGACTTCGATGAGGCCCGCGTGGAAGCCTGGCGTCTGGCGCAAGCGCGCGATCTGTATCTGGTCCCGCCGTTCCACAAGGAATTGGTCAAAGGCGTGGCGACCTACGCGCTGGAGCTGTTCACTGCCGCGCCGGATCTGGACACGGTGTATGTGCCAATTGGCTGCGGCTCTGGCGTTTGCGCCGTGATCGCCGCCCGCGATGCCCTGGGCCTGACCACCGAAGTGGTGGGCGTGGTATCCACCGAGGCCGCCGCTGCGAAGTTGTCGTTTGAAGCGCAGGAGATCCGTGAAACCGCCTCGGCCAATACCTTCGCCGACGGCCTCGCGGTGCGCATGCCGATTCCCGATGCGTTCGCGATTTACGGCGCCGGTGCCGCGCGCATCGTCTCGGTCAGCGAAGACGAAATCGCCGAGGCGATCCGCGTGTATTACACCGACACCCACAACCTCGCAGAAGGCGCGGGCGCGGCGGCGTTGGCCGCGTTGATGCAGGAGCGCGGGATGATGGAAGGCAAGAAGGTCGGGGTGATTTTGTCCGGCGGCAATATTGATCGCTCGGTGTATGCGCGGGTGATCGGCGAGTAGAACTTCAGCAAAACTTAACCCCGCCGGAGTGCAATGAATGAATCCGGCGGAGCTGTGCTTTGAGGGTCAGAGCGCGGCTTTCACCTGCAAACCGACCACTAATGCGTTATCGATGTCCTGCCCGGAGAACGCTCCCGGTTCGATGATGTATTGCAGGTTCGGGCGCAGGGTCAGCCAAGGCGTGGCCTGATAACCGTAGCCGAGTTCGATCAACTGCTCGGCGCTGTCCAGATTGGACAGCGGCGTGCCATTGGCCAGCGCGGCGTCTTGCAGCACATCGCGGCTGCGCGGGTTGGGCACGGCGCGGCCGTAACCGAGGGCGAGGGTGTCACGCGGGCGACCTTCGAACGGTTTGTACAAAACCACGCCCGTGCCGTACCACTTGCTGAACGGCGAGGCCGCTTGGCTGGCCGCCGAATACTGGCCGAAGGCGTGCAGGCTGTGGCCCTCGGAAGTCGGCGAGCGCCAGACAGCTTGGTCGATCAGCAGGTAATGGCCGCCGCGACCGGACACTTCCTTGTCGCTGCCGATGCGTTTCACGTCGGAACTGTCGTAGTAGTAACCGAGCTTGTATTCGCCGGGCAGGCTGCCGGCGTGCTTGTACACCAGCTCGATCGGCACCACGGTGCCAGTGGTGTGTTTCGGATCGAGGTGCCAGGCGCGGCTGGAATTGCCGTTGCTTTCCGGGTCGACGTTGAACGCGGCCACGCGCAGTTGCCAGGAGGACGACAGGTCGTATTTGACCCGCACGCCGAGGCGCGCATTCGGGTAGTTGGTCCAGCCGCTGCCGCCGGACATGTTCAGCGGGTGGCCGCAGAATCCGGCGTTCATGAAGTTGCACAGGATGCCGCTGTCGAGGCCGCCGAGGTCGTTGCCCATGGCCATGTAGCCGAGTTTGACGTTGAGCGCCGGAGTGAACAGGCTGCGCTCGTAGCTCAATTCGGTCAGGCGCGTGTAGAGGCCGCCGTAGTTTTCCTGAATCGGCAGACGGTTGCCAACCAGGTCTTCGGAAGCGCTGTTGCCGCGTCGGTCGTTGATGCTCAGCTGGACCTTGCCGGCGTTGTCCACGCCATACAGTTTGCTCAGGTCGAACTGCACGCCGAGCTTGATGTTCTGCGAGTAGCGCGCCGAGCGGTGCAGGCCGCCATCGGCGTTGTACGCGGTCTCGCCGCTGTAGTCGCCGGTGAACTTGACGCCGTCTGCATCGAGCTGATGGCGCAGGCCACCCCAGTCGCCGGTCAGGGTGTTGCGTGTGAATACATTGAAGTCGGTATCGGCGAAAGCGGGCAGGGCGGCGCCGCAGGTCAGGCCTGCCAGCAAGGCGTATTGAGAGAAACGAGACATGTGAATCTTCCTGCTGAAATCTGAAACGCGGGACAAAAAACGACGCGGCACCCGAAGGTGCCGCGCACTGTTGCGATGAAGGTGGTTGCTGCGATTTACGGCAAGGCGTACGCCATCACGTAGTCGCCACGGTCGGTCGATTGACGCGCACCACCAGCGGTGATCACGATGTATTGCTTGCCGGTTTTCGGCGAAACGTAAGTCATCGGGCCGCCCTGACTGCCGACCGGCAGACGCGCTTTCCAGACTTCTTCACCGTTGCCGCTGTTGAAGGCGCGCAGGTAGAAATCCTGAGTGCCGGCGATGAAGATCAAGCCACCCTGAGTCGACAGGGTGCCGCCGAGGGTTGGCAGACCGATCTTGATCGGCAGGTGCATGCGGATGCCCAGCGGGCCAGTGTCTTCAACGGTGCCGACCGGCACTTGCCAGGCGACTTTCTGCGTCTTCATGTCGACCGCGGTCAGGGTGCCGAATGGCGGTGCCTGACACGGAATGCCGGCCACCGACAGGAAGCGGTTTTTGTTCACCGCATACGGCGTGCCTTTCAGCGGAACCGCGCCCATGCCGGTGTTCAGCGCTTCGCCACCGGAGGTTGCCTGACCTTTGTTCTGCGACGGGATCATCTGAATCCACAGGCCCAGACGCATGTCGTTGACGAAGATGAAACCGTGCACCGGGTCAGTCGAGATGCTGCCCCAGTTCATGCCACCCAGCGAACCGGGGAAGCTCAGAGATTTGTCGGTGCCCGGTGCGGTGTACAAGCCGTCGTAACGCATACCTTTGAAGTCGATCCGGCACAGCAACTGGTCGTACGGCGTGGCGCCCCACATGTCGGATTCGGTCAGGTGTTGCGCACCGATCTGCGGCATGCCCACCGATTTTGGCTGGGTTGGCGAGTACGGTTCATTGGGGATGTTCGCGGCTTTGACCGGTACTTCATCGACCTGAGTCAGTGGTTTGCCGGTGGCGCGGTCGAGCACGTAAATCTGCCCGGCTTTGGTGCCGATCACCAGCGCCGGTACGCTTTTGCCGTCCTTGGTGAAGTCGATCAGGCTCGGCTGCATCGGCAGGTCGAAGTCCCAGAGATCGTTGTGCACGGTCTGGAACACCCACTTTTCGGCGCCGCTGCTGGCGTCCAGCGCGAGGATCGAGGCGCCGTAGGTGTGATCGAGTTTGCTGCGTTCGACGCCATAAATGTCGGTTGAAGAGCTGCCCATCGGCAGGAAAACCGTGTTGGTTGCAGAGTCATAAGACATCGGCGCCCAGCTGTTCGGTGTGCTGCGGACGTAAGTGCTGCCGTCGGCCGGAGCGTTGCGATCCTGCGGGTTGCCCGGATCGAATGCCCAACGCATGGCGCCAGTGATCACGTCGAAACCACGGATCACGCCGCCCGGCATATCGGCTTGCACGTTGTCGGCAACCCGACCGCCAACTACCACGGTAGTGCCGGCCATCAGCGGCGCGGAGGACAGTTGATAGTAGCTGTCCGGGACATCGCCCAGACCGGCCTTCAGATCAACCTGACCGTTGTTGCCGAAACCCTGGCAGAACTCGCCGGTGTCGGCATCGACTGCGATCAGACGCGCGTCGATGGTGTTGGTCAGCAAACGGCGCGTGCAGTTGGCGCCGGGTGCAACTGGCGTCTCGGTAACCGGCGAGTTGCCCGGTTTGGCGACGGCGGTGCTGGCGTCGAAATAGGCCATGCCACGGCAACGCTGCCAGACTTTCGACTGGGCGTTGATGGCGTTTTTCCACAGTTCTTTACCGGTATCGGCATCCAGTGCGATGAGGTTGTTGTGCGGGGTGCAGATGAACACTTTGTTGCCGATTTGCAGCGGCGTCAGCTGGTCTTCGGCGCCATTGCCGTCGCTCTCGGCGATGTCGCCGGTGTGGTAGGTCCACGCGACTTTGAGTTTGTCGACGTTGCTGCGGTTGATCTGATCCAGCGCAGCAAAGCGGCTGCCGCCTTCGGTATTGCCGTAGTGCGCCCAATCCTTCTGGGCCTTGTCCGGTGCAACCGGGGTCAGGCCCGGGCCGGTGCCGGTTGCGGCGGCGGTCGGATGCGCAACGAACATGTTGCCGACAGCAACGGCCAGGCCCACTGCCAGAACAGCCGCAACCGCATAAGCACCACGCCCGGAAATGCCACCGTTGGCACGTTTGAGCAGCGGATAAACCAGCGTCACGGCAAGGCCGACGGCACTGAACATGAACAGCCGCGAGAACACCGGCCAGAATTCCAGACCCACATCAACCACGGCCCAGATCGCCGTGCCGAGCAGAAACGCGGCGAACAACCACGCGCCAGCAGGCTTGTAGCGAGCGATCAACAGACCGGACACGGCCATCACCAGACCGCCCACCAGGAAGTACCACGAGCCTCCCAGACTGACCAGTTTCACGCCGCCAGCAGCGAGTGCCAGGCCGAGCAGGGCGATGATCACCCCGAGCCCGACCAATATGATTTTTGATACGCCGGAGACGCGTTGACTTGGCTTCACGTTGGGAGTCCCATTGGAAATGAAGCGGAGATTATATAGGGAGCTATCTATTTAGTAACTGTTTAGTTCAAAGTTGAAAAAAGCCGTGGATCGCTTGGGATCTGGGAGCGCGATTCCACACTTCAGCGTGGCGCAGATTCGGTAAATGGCAAGGCACGCTTCAAAGCCGCTGGCCTCAAAAGGTGACTGCAGTTTGATATTGAATGGCCACATCCTTAGACTTGCGCGGTTTTTCAGTCCGCTCATTTCCAAGGAAGGCCCATGCAGCCCAACGATCCAACCCTTCGCCATTTCGGTGAAGTGCTCGAGCATTACAGTTTTCTGATTCCGGATTACCAGCGTGGATATTCCTGGGGCGAAAGTCAGTGGCAGGCGCTGTGGCGGGATATTCAGAATGTCGCGCGTAGCGGTGCCGAGCAGCACTTCGCGGGCATGATGCTGGTACGTCCGTGTACGCAGAAAAAAGGGCCGCCACGAGTTGAGGTCGTCGACGGACAGCAGCGACTGATTACGGTGATCATCCTCGCGAATGCGCTGCGTACCTGCCTCGGTGAGGCGCCTCAGGACTTCGCAGTTGAGTTCAAGGGCAACAAGGAGCTGCAGGATTATTTTGACTTCTACGCTTTAGGCAATGCTGATGCTGAATCCAGCCTCTCGCGAGAGCCCTCCAGCTATGCGTTGAGTCTGAAGGCGGCTGCGGTGTTCTATGGCGATTTGGTCACGCAACTGTCCAACGCGGAGGCTCAACAGGTGTTGGGTATCCTGCTGGACAAGTTTTGCGTGTTCTTGCTGGCGGTGTCGCCAGCGTTCGATATTCACATTGCGTTTGAAACGTTGAATAACCGCGGGCGCCCGCTTTCGAAAATGGAGCTGCTGAAAAACCGGCTCATCTATCTTTCAACTGTCGTCGCCCAGCCTGGCGACAATGCCGCGGACTTGCGCAATCTGGTTCACGAGGCGTGGAAGGGCATTTATCAGGCTTTGGGGCGCAGTGAAAAGACCCAGCACCACGACGATGAGTTTCTGTTGGCGCACGCCACCGCTTATTTCAAGCGCAAGCGCGAGGCTGACTGGCTGGAAAACACCCTGTTCAACGACGTGTTTACGGTTGGCAATGAGCAGACCACGTTCGCGTTTATTCAGGAGTACATCCAGAGCCTGCAGAGCGCGGCGCAATGGTGGTCGCACATTCATTCGCCTACCTTGATGCCGTCGGGGCACCAGAAGCAACTGGATCGACTGGAGCATTGCGGCTTTGCTTTTTTCAAACCGCTGATTCTCTCCGCTTACTTGCGTGCCTCCTCAGGTATTCGTGGCGCAATCGTCAGCCCTCACGAGCACACCGCTGCGTTGGCGTGCGTCGACACGCTATTGGCGGAAATCGAACGCTTCATCGTAGTGGTCTTGAGACTTTCAGGAGTCCGAGGAACTACCGGAAGAGCTGACATGGAATCCGCTGCCTACACGTTGCTCAAACCTGGCAGGGATGGTTTTCTTGCGGAAGAGAACGGGATACACAAACTCAAGAACCATGAGGCCATTGAGCTGACCTCCCGCTTTGTCAGAGCCAGCGCGAGTAATGTGGGATACGAAGATGGAAGCTTTGACGATGACGAGTTTCCATGGGAGGGATTCTTTTACCCGAGTCAGTTGCAAGCGCACATCGAGCGGCGTTTTCAAAAAGGTGATGGCTTCTATAAATGGGATTTCACCCGTCTGGCTCTCTATGAGTACGAAGCCAGTTTCCACAAGAACGGCAACAATCCCGTGAAGATTCCTTGGTCGGATTTTCATTTTGATGAAACGGTCGAGCATATATTTCCGCAGAATCCATCCGGCGCCGGACGCGCTTATTGGGACGAGAAAATCCCTGTCGACGGCCGCTCAAACCGCCATGGGCGAATTACCAAGGCGCTGCAAAACTCGCTGGGCAATTTGCTGTTCCTGTCCCGCAGCAGTAATTCGGCGGCCTCTAATGATGCCTACAGCATCAAGCAGGGACGCACCGAGACTGGAAAACGTGTCCGCTACGAAAATACGAGTTACTCGGCCACAGAAGTGGCTCAATCCTTTCGCGAATGGAATGCGCAAAGCATCGCGGTCCGCGGTGTGGCGTTGCTCAAATTTATCGAGCAGCGCTGGGACATCGAGTTAACGGCGACTCCCAACGACCTCAAAAGCTATCTGCCACTGTGCTTTGGCTTACCAGGCGAAGCTATCAAAGAGGGCAAGGCCGGGAAAATATCCACGCGCAGTTTGAGAATGAAACAGGTCAACTGAGCGGCAAGAGTCTTTGCATAGGGCGTTGAGAGCAGGTAAGCCCGCTCTCAACGCTGTCAGTCTTCAGCGTGGGCTTCAAGCTGCTGCGGGTCTATCAACAACGGCAAATCATCTTCGCGCACGCCTTCGTCCCTCAGTCGCGCGCGAACTCTTGCGGTTTCTTCCACCAGGTCGAAATCGCAATCCAGCGGAATGTAGACCTGATCCCACATCTCCAATATCCGGTACTGGATTCGGCAGCCGTTCGATTGCAGAAATGCACCGAATTGCTGATCGGTGGGACGTGAAAAGTCCGAGCACCAGTAAGGCAACTTTCGGGCGAAATAGCCTCTGGCGATTACCAGATGGTGATGGAAGCTCTCATTCAAAATTGTGATCTCCGTGCTGGACAGATGGTTGAGCTGTGACACTGATCATTTTTCCCGCAGTGTTCGCTGGATCACATCAACAAACGCCCTTACCAACGGACTGCGCTCGCGCTTTCGCGTCAATAACAGCAGGGGGGCGGTGGCGCCAGCCTCGGCTAACGGGCGATAGCTCACGCCGCGTTTGTCCAGCGCTTGTGCGCATTGCGGAACGACAGCGACACCACGACCGGCGGCGACCAAAGCGATAATCGAGGTGATCTGTTTGCCCGTCGGCGCCGGTAAAGGCGTCAGCCCATGGCGGCGATACAGCGCTTCGATGATGTCATTCAGGCCAGAACCATAGTCGGTCGGAAAGGCAATCAACGGGTAGGCGCTCAGCTCGGCCAGTGTCACTTGAGCCTGGCGGGCGAGTGGGCTGTCGCTGGCAATCGCCGCGACCAATGGTTCGTTGTCCAGGCAGATGGCCTGAATCTCTGCATCGTCTCCGGGCGGCTGCATGCGACTCATGCCGATGTCGAGCCGACCTTCGATAATCTGCGCACACTGGGTGCTGGAGGCACCTTCTTCCAATGTCAGTTGCACGTCCGGATACAGCGAGCAGAACGCCTGAATCGTCTGGCTGAAGATGTCCGACAGCGCAATCGAGCTGGCGTAGCCGACCGCCAGATGGCCAACGCTGCCGGCCGCCAATTTGCGGGTGATGGCTTCGGTGAGGTCGACCTGCTCCAGCACCGCCCGGGCGTAGGGGAGGAAATGCCGGCCCTCGGAGGTCAGCGTCACGCTGCGGGTGTTGCGGTCGAACAGGCGAAAACCCAGTTCGCTTTCGAGTGCCGAAATCTGCCGTGTCAGCGGTGGTTGGGCAGTGTTCAGGCGCAACGCGGCACGGCCAAAGTGCAACTCTTCGCTGACAACCAGAAAGCAGCGCAGGCGGCGGAGATCGATCATCGTCATCCTTGGGTATCAATCGGTCGAAAATAGGTATTGGATCCTTTCGTCGGCCCATCTTATAAAACTGTTTAAAAATATTACGAAGTTTTTCACCCCTCCACGGAATGGACAGATGACCCGAAACAGGCTGCTGGCACTGCAAAACGTTATTCCTGTCCCGGTGGCGGCATTGGGCGCATGGATCGGCTACATGACCGGGTTGCCGCTTGGCGAGTTGATCGGTGCGATTTGCCTGGTCACCGCGCTGAGCAAAATGGGCGTACGCATGCGCATGCCTTACCCGTTTGTGGCCGCGGTGCAGTTGCTGCTCGGGGTCAGCGTCGGCTCGATCGTCACCGCGTCGATGATCAGCGAGTTAAGCGATGTGAGCATTCTGGTCGGCCTGCTGATCTGCATGACCACGCAGATTTTTGTCGGCTACAACTGGCTGCGGCGCATGGAAAAGTGGGGGCATATCGAGAGTTTGCTCGGTTCGATTCCGGGGGCGATGGCGGCCGTGATGACGGTGTCGGGCGAGGAGGGACCAGCGTCCGGGCGCATCGCGTTCGTGCACATCGTGCGTCTGCTTGCGCTGCTGCTGGTGGTGACGATCATTGCCGGTGGGCATGCCGACAGCGTGGCGCCCGCGCTGGGCACTCTGGACAACTACCTTGGCGTCATTCCGCCGGCGATTGCGGCAGTCGCGCTCGGTTATCTGCTGGAGCGCTTTGATGTGCCGGCGCCGTACATGCTGACCGGACTGATTTGCAGCGCAGCGGTGAATGTGGTTTTCCCCCAAGCCCATCTGCGTGTGCCCGACCCGCTGGCAATCGTCGCGCTGATTCTGCTCGGCGGGCTGATCGGCATTCGCCTCAAAGACATCACCCTCAAGGACTTCGTGCGCTACATCCGCGCGGGTCTGGTGGTCACCGCGCTGACCTTTTGCACGACCCTGGCGGTCGCGTTCGCGTTCAGCAAACTGACCGGCAAACCGTTTCTGGCGTTGTTCATGTCCTGGGTCCCCGGCGGCGTCGAGGTGATGACGGCCGCGGCGTTGCTGCTTAAACTCGATCCGGCGTTTGTCATGCTCAATCATGTGGTGCGCATGTCGATCATCCATATTTCGCCGGCGTTTCTGCCCAAGCGTTTGCTGCAAGAGAATCCTTCAGCCTGATTGAGCGAGGAACAGGTTCTTAAACACAACGCATTCATGTATTCGAATATGTTAATGTGTGGCTCTCATTCAGCAGAGCTGCAGAAATTTCATGACCGAATCAAGCTTGTTCGCCCCATTGTCACTGGGCGGCCTGACCCTTAAAAACCGCATCGCACTGCCGCCGTTGACCCGCTCGCGAAGCTCGCAGCCGGGTGACATTCCCAACGAACTGATGGCCACCTACTACCGTCAGCGCGCCACGGCGGGTTTCATGGTCACCGAAGGCACGCAGATCGAACCGCGTGGCCAAGGCTACGCATGGACGCCAGGCATCTATAGCCAGGAACAGGTGACTGGCTGGAAGAAAGTCACCGAAGCCGTGCACCAGGAAGGCGGGGTGATTTTCTGTCAACTCTGGCATGTCGGCCGTGTTTCACACACCAGTTTGCAACCCGACAACCAGCCGCCGGTCGCGCCTTCTGCGCTGCGTGCGACTGCCGTAAAAGTCTTTATCGAGACCGGCCCCGAGGCGGGCGCATTGGCTGATCCAAGCATGCCGAGGGCGTTGAGCACCGCTGAGGTTAAAGAGTTGGTCGAGCTGTATCGGCTGGCGGCGGTCAACGCCAAAGCCGCTGGCTTCGATGGCGTGGAACTGCATTCGGCGAATGGTTATCTGCTCAACCAGTTCATCTCCGAGCACACCAACCAGCGCACCGACGAATACGGCGGCTCACTCACCAATCGCCTGCGTTTTCTGCGTGAAGTCACCGAAGCCGTGATCAGCGTATTCGGCAGCGAACGGGTCGGTGTGCGTTTCGCGCCGTTGTTCGAAACCACTGACGAAGAACGCGTGTATCTGGGGCTGGTCGAGAGCGATCCGCACGCCACCTACATTCAGGCCGCCGCCATGCTCAATGAGTTGGCCATCGGTTATCTGTCGATTGCCGAAGCCGATTGGGACAACAGCCCGGACTTGCCGCTGACTTTCCGCGCTGCACTGCGCGAAACCTTCAGCGGCCCGATCATGTACGCCGGGCGCTACACCGAAGCCAAGGCCAAAAGCATCCTCGGTCAAGGCTATGGCGATCTGTTCGGCTTCGGTCGTACGTTCATCGCCAACCCCGATCTGCCGCACCGATTGCAGAATAATTTGCCGCTGAACCCGGTCAACCCTGCGACCTTGTACGGCGGCGGCCAACAGGGCTACATCGACTATCCGTTCAGCCCGGCATAAAATGCGCCGCTAATCCCGGGGCTCGCTCCGACCGCACAGGAGCGAGCAACACATGACCGATCTGAACGAGATGCTCAAAGTCCTGGCAAGCCCGGTCAGGCGCACGGTGCTGACTTGGCTGAAAGACCCGCATACATCGTTCGCTGGCTACGAGCAGCTCTACGATTTCAGCGTCTATGGCGTCTGCGCCAGTTTGATTCAGGACAAGGCCGGGCTGGCGCAACCCGCGACCTCTTTGTGTCTTAAAGCCCTTGGCGACGTTGGCCTGGTGAAAGCCACCAAAGTTGGCAAGTGGACTTATTACCAGCGTAACGAGGAACAAGTAGCTGCCGCCATGGCGGGTTTGCTGGCAGACCTTGAAGTAAATCTCTGAATGCCGACGCGCTGATTTATTCCGCCGGAAAAATCCTACAAATCGGGCGGAAAGAACTTACATTTCCAGTCTTGGGTAACGCGCATTATTTTCCCCGGAGCAGAGCGATACGACTTGCATGATTATTATTGCCGCATAACTTCTCAACTACTGTCGAGCATATGAAAGGGGGCGCCGCAGTTTTTCAGAAGTTCTGGATTTTCCTGAGGGGAAGTTGGATTTCCGGCAATCAGTAGTCTGCAAGTCGATCGCTGGGCCTGATAAATAATTATCCCAAGAGATGGATTAAATGAAAAAGATTGTCGCTGTTACCGCCGCTACTGTTGTCATGGGCCTTGCTTCCTTCGCCAACGCCGCCACGCCGGCGAGCGGCAACCCGGGGACTGTGCGTTTCATCGGTGAAATCGTTTCCGGCGCTTGCGGTATCGACGCCAGCTCGCTGGACCAGACCGTGTCTCTGGGCCAAGTGCCGTCGAACCAGTTCAAGGCGATCGGTGATCGTTCTACGCCGACCAAGTTCGACATCATCCTGACCGACTGCGATACCGCCACCCAGAAAAACGCCCGCTTCACTTTCAGCGGCGTGCAGGATCCTGCGGTTCCGGCGCTGTTCGCCACCACCGGTCTGGCGCAAAACGTCGGCATCCGTCTGCAGGCCAGTGCCGGCGAAATGCTCGACAACGGCAAGGAGCAAGTTGCGCCGGTTGTTCTGCAAAACGGCAACAACACCGTCACTTTTGCGGCCATGTACGAAGCCACCGCCGCGACCGTGACCACCGGTGAAGCAGACAGTGTTGCCAACTTCACCGTGGCTTACAACTGATACGCCCGTATCGAGTGTTGTAAGGAAAAGGGGCGAAAGCCCCTTTTTTCTTGTTCGTTGCACTGCTGATTAAAGGGTACTTCCCGTGTACTGCCGCAAACTATTGGTGTCTTGCGTATTGATCTCCTGCGCGCGTTATTCCGCTGCGCTGGAATTCAATACCGAGTTTCTGAACATTGATCAAAATGACGATATCAGCCTCGGCCAGTTCACCCATGCGCAATACACAGTGCCGGGCAACTACTTGTTGGACATCGTGGTTAATCAACGTTATTTCGGCACTCGCTCCATCGAATTCAAACCTGGCGACAACCCGCAGGAAGGTTACGCGTGCCTGGACGAAGAACTGGTGGCCAAGTTTGGCCTTAAACCGGACTTGTTCAAAAACTTGCCGCGCCTCGCCGCAGGCCAGTGCGTGGAGTTGCGTGCCATCGACAACGCCACGATCAAATACCTGAAAAACCTCGGTCGTCTGTCGATCAGCCTGCCGCAGGCGTCGTTTGAATACGACGATCCCAATTACATTCCCCCGGCGGCCTGGAGTGACGGGCTCGATGGCGCTTTGCTGGATTACCGCTTGATCGCCAACGATCGCCAGTCCACTGCCGCTTCGGGCGACTCGCGTTCGTTGCAGAGTTACGGTACCGCCGGGCTGAACATTGATGCCTGGCGGGTGCGTGCCGACTATCAAGCCCAGCACAATTCCGGTGAGCAGAATCGCGGTTTCGACGACAAGGCGTTTCAGCTCAATCGTCTGTACGCCTATCGCGCACTGCCGGCGATTCGTTCGAAATTGTCGGTCGGCGAAGACTATTTGAACTCCGACGTGTTCGACACTTTCGCGCTACGCGGCGCGACCCTGAGCAGTGACGATCGGATGTTGCCGCCCAACCTGCGCGGCTATGCGCCGTTGATCAGCGGCCTGGCGCGCACCAACGCGACGGTTACGGTTTCGCAACAGGGCCGGGTGTTGTACTCGACCACCGTGACGCCGGGCGCGTTCAGCATTCAGGATCTGAACAGCAGCGTTCAAGGCACGCTCGACGTGACCGTGCGCGAGGAGGACGGCAGCGAGCAGACCTTCACGGTGTCCACGGCGGCGGTGCCGTTTCTGTCGCGCGAAGGCGAGTTGCGTTACAAGGTCTCGGCGGGACAGCCACGGCTGACCGGCAGTGGCGGCACAGAACCCGGGTTCGTCGCCTCGGAAATGGCTTATGGCTTGCCCCACGACTGGACGGTTTACGGCGGTGTGCTGGTGGCCAGCGATTACCTGTCAAACGCGTTCGGCGTCGGCAAAGACCTCGGCGTTTTCGGTGCGCTCTCTGCCGATATCACCACCTCGCGCGCCAAGTTGCGCTGGACTGGCGAGACGGCGGTGGGCAACTCGTACCGCATCAATTATTCCAAGCACTTCGATGGCATTGGCACCGATCTGCGCTTCCTCGGATACCGTTTTTCCGACCGGACCTTTACCAACTTCTCGCAATTCGTCGGCGACCCCGATTCCTATGCCCTGAACTCGGGCAAGCAGCGCTATTCGGTGACGCTGGCCAAGCATTTCGGCTGGCTGTCGACGAGTTTTTCCTACGATCACTCGACCTATTGGGACGCGGCCCCATCCGACCGTTTCGGCCTGTCGCTGGCGCGAAGTTTTTCCGTGGGCAACGTCAAGAACATCAACGTCAATCTGTCCGCGTACCAGACCCAGAATGCGCAGCGTAACGACTCGCAGATCTACCTCGGGGTGAGCATCCCGTTGGGCGGCAATTCGATGTTGTCGAGTAACGTCCAGCGCTCCGGTTCCGGTGGGTCATCGGCCAACGTCGGCTACAGCCACGACGATGGGCAGGGCGTGAATTACCAACTGTATGGCGGCGTGGGCGACAACAAATACGTGAATGCCTACGTCGGCAAACGTGCCTCGACGTATCGCGCCAACGCCTCCGCGACCACCGATGGCAGCACCTATCGCTCGCTGACCGGCGAACTCGACAGCTCGCTGGTCGTGACCCGTTATGGCGTGTCGGCCCATGGCAACGGTTCCAACGGCGACACCCGGCTGCTGGTGTCCACCGACGGCGTGCCGGATGTGGCGTTCACCGGCCAGGCGCGGACCAACAAGGACGGCTACGCGGTGATGGATGGCCTGCCGTCGTTTCAGGCCTATGAGGCGCGGGTCAACATGGAAAAGTTGCCGCTCAATACCGAAGTGACCAACCCGATCCAGCGCCTGGCCTTGACCGAGGGCGCAATCGGCTACGTCAACTTCGCCACCGGCCAGGGCCACAACGCGCTCGTAGCGTTGACTCAGGCCAATGGTCAGCCGGTGCCGTTCGGCGCATCGGTTCAGGACAAGGATACGAACAAGGAAGTCGCCATCGTCGGCGAGGCGGGCGTGACCTATCTGCTCGGCGCCAAAAGTGGCGCGCAACTGGTTGCGCGCTGGGACGACTCGAAAAGCTGTGCGCTTGCCGCGTTACCCGACGAAGACGTGCTGAGCAATGTCGCCAAGCCCGTGCGGTGCCTGTAATCCGGGCATCGATGGATGCCTGTTCCTTGATTTTGTGGAGAACCCTTATGTCAGTTTTCAAGATCCAGCCTTTATTCAATCGCCTGAGCCTGCTGGTCGGGTTGTGTGTCCCGCTGCTCGCCAACGCGGCCGTGGTGCCGGATCGCACGCGAGTGATTTTTGAAGAAAGTGCGCCGTCGGTGAGCGTCACCCTCAGCAACAAGAACCCGCAATTGCCCTTTGTGGTGCAGTCGTGGATCGAAGACCAGAACAGCAAAAAGGTCAGTTCACCGTTCATGGTGCTGCCGCCCTTGCAGCGCATCGAGCCTAACGAAAGCAGCGTGCTGCGCATCGTCAAGCTGCCGGATGTGGCATTGCCCGCCGATCGGGAGTCGGTGTTCTATCTCAACGTGCGCGAGATTCCACCGAAGACCGAAGCGGTGAACTCGATGCAGATTGCCCTGCAATCGAAGATCAAGTTGTTCTACCGCCCGGCGGCGGCCAAGCGTGAGCGCGGTGAAGATCTGGCGTTGCGCATGAGCCTGAAAATCGATCCGGTCGGCAAGCAGTTGCTGGTGGACAACCCTTCGCCGTTTCACATCACCGTGGTCGGGCTGCTCACGGGGCCTGACAAGACCAAAATGCCCATGGACACCATCATGATTGCGCCCTTCAGCGGCGCGCGGATTGCCCTGAGCAATACCGGTTTCAGCGAACTGCGGGTGTCGAACATGAACGACTTCGGCGGTCAGACCGACTCGCTGTTCACCTGCGCAGCCAATGTCTGCAAGGCCGTGAAGCCATGACATGCCGTGCGTTGCTCAGGCTGGGCGTTGTCGCGTTGTTGTTGGCGTTTTCTCAGGCGTCGTGGGCGCTGGTGTGCAAATCGGCGGACGGCGGCAATTACCTGAGCGAATACATCGGCCCGGTCTCGGTGCCTGACACCGTGCCCGACGGCACGATCATCTGGCGCTCGAAAACCCATGTGGTGCCCGCCGATTGCTGGAAGGTGCACGACATTCATTATCAGGAAAACGATCCGATCTATTTCTACGGCAACCCGGCCGGCCTCGACGCCACGCCATGGGGCATTGAATTCGGTCTGGTGTACCGGCAGGTCACGTCGTGGGACGGTGACTGGAGCGCCAATCCGACTCAAGGCGTGAATACCGGCGTGATCGCGCCGGGCTGCCCTAACGCCAACAATGATGCCGATATGTTGGCCTGTTCGCGTGTGACCCCGAGCATCGCGTTCCAGGTGGTGATTCGTAAACGCGGGTTGCTACCGTTGCAGCGTCCGTCACAGGACACCTACGACGTGTTTCAGTTTGACGGCCTGTACGGACTCAACGGCGGCCCGAGCAACCCGTTCGGCAACTTCCGCTTTCAACTGAGCGGCTTGCAGAACATTGTCGGCACCGCGTGTACGGTCGATGTCACCGTGACCCCGGAGCCGGGCATCGTCGACTTCGGCGTGATCCAGAAAACCGCCACCGGGTTTTCGCCGCCGAATCCGACCAAGCCGTTCAGCCTGGCGCTGGAGAAGAAATGCAGCAGCGCGATCAACATCGGCGCGACCTTCGTTACGGCCAGTCAGCAGGGTGAGTACAACGTCTTGCCTGCCGCTGACAGCCAGTTCGGTATTCAGGTCAGGGACGCGCACAACAACCTGGTGCCGATCAATGAGCCATTCCCGCTGGCGAATTTTCCGGCGGACGTCAGCCATATTGATGTGCCTTTCAGTGCCTCGGTTGTTTCGCTGGGTGACCCCAAGGTCGGGCCGTTCGAAGCGATCATGGTGGTGCAGGTGATTTACTACTGACTCTTTGATGGTGTCCGTGGGAATTTTCCTACAAGACGCTCGGATGAATCCTTCGCTGGGCATCACGCATGCTCGCCACTATGCGCTATCACGGGTCGATTGAGCGACGGAAAGACGATGGCCTTCCCACGAGTGTTGGTGCTGGAAAATCAGGGTTTCGCGCGCAGCGTGCTGGTCAGGATGCTGCAGCGACTCGGTGCGCGGGATGTGCTGCAAGCCAGCGATGGCGAACACGCCATGCTGCAACTGCATTTGCTGGGCAAAGTCGATGTGGTGTTCTGTGATCTCGGTGATCGAGGGCTGGACTGCCTGGAATTCCTGACCCGTGCCAGCCAGGGCGCAATGGTCCGTTCGGTGGTGCTGTGCGGCGAATTGCAACCGGAGTTACAGCGCACGCTGGGTCAGTTGAGCTCGCTCGCCGGGTTGCGGCTACTTGGTGTGCTGAGCCATCCGATCCAGTTGCGCGCATTGCATCGCGTCCTGCACGGATTCACCTTCACACCGCTTCCACGTCATGCACCGTTGCCACCCCGCGAGCTGCCCAGTGAAAACGATGTGCGCCGTGGCTTGGCCCTCGGCGAGTTTCGTGGCTGGTTTCAGCCGCAGTTTGATCTGCGCAGCGGTAGTGTGGTGGCGGTGGAAGCTCTGGTGCGCTGGGAACACCCGGCGCGTGGTGTGCTGTTGCCGTGCGATTTTCTCGCCGCTGTGCTCGCGTATGACCTGATCGACCAGATGTTCCTGCAATTGCTCGAACAGGGCTTGAGCCTGTTGCAGATTCTGCGTCGTCGCAATGTGAACCTGACGCTGGCGTTCAACCTGCATGCTTCGCAGTTGGCGGGCGATTGTTTGATCGAAGACATCAAGCGCACGCTGGAACGCCATGGGTTCAAAGGCTCGACGCTGGTGTTCGAGCTGGCGGAAAACGGCTTGCTCGATTGCCCGCCGCAGACCCAGGAAAACCTGTTGCGCCTGCGATTGCTTGGCTGTGGTCTGGCGATCGATGATTTCGGCGTGGGATTTTCCTCGCTGAAATGGCTTTGCCAGCTACCGTTCAACCAGATCAAGCTCGATGGCCGCTTTGTTCAGCGACTGGATCGGCCGGCTGACCGCGCGATGGTCGTCAGCACCCAGGCGCTGGTGCGGGCATTGGGCATGAGCCTCTTGATAGAAGGCATCAGCAGCCCGCGCATGCGCGACCGACTGCTGGAGCTGGGTTGCGAAACCGGCCAGGGGTTTTATCTGGAAAGGCCCATGAATGGCCATGCGCTGCTGCAATGGCTGGATAAAACCGCAGACGTACGGTAAAAAACCTGGCGCGCTCGCGAAAACATGTCGACAGAGGTTTTTATGTTTAAAGCGATGGTTGTGGACGATCATCCGTTCATTCGCTCTTCGGTCAAAATGCTGCTCAAGCAAGAAAACTTCGACGTGGTGGCTGAAGCGGATAATGGCGCCGATGCGGTGCAAATGGCCCGCGAGCACGCCCCGGATCTGATCGTGCTCGACATCGGCATGCCCAAACTGGACGGCCTCGAAGTGATTTCGCGGATCAGCGGGCTGGGCCTGTCGTCGAAGATTCTGGTGCTGACTTCGCAATCGGCGCAGTTCTATTCGATGCGTTGCATGAAGGCCGGTGCGGCCGGATTCATCTCCAAGACCAACGACATCAACGAGCTGATCAAAGCCATCAAAGCGGTCATGGATGGCTACACCTTCTTTCCCAATCTGGCTGGCAGTTCGGTACGGCGCAGCGATGTCGAGGCCACGGAGCTGGACCTGATTCAGACCTTGTCCGACCGCGAGCTGACTATCCTGCAACAGTTGGCCAATGGTCTGAGCAACAAGGAGATCGGCGAGGCGATGCTGCTCAGCAACAAGACTGTCAGCACCTACAAGACGCGCCTGATCGAAAAGCTCAACGTCAAATCGGTGGTCTACCTCGCTGATTTCGCCAAACGCAATCACTTGGTCTAGATGAATATTTCCGTCAAAAAATGCCTGGCCATTGTCTGGCTGCTCGGCACCTTCGGCGTGTTCAGCGCAGCGGCTGCCGAACCCGATGCCTTGCAAGTGCTCGGCCGTTCGACGGTGGACGAGTATTCAGTCTCTCTTGATGAAGCAGACTGGCAGTGGCTGCGGCACAAACGCAGCTTGCTGCTCGGTGCATCAGCGCCCGATTACTCGCCGTTCGGCATCACCGGCAACAGCAACGATTACGAAGGCCTGACGGCGGATTACGCGCAGTTGGTCTCGCAACTGTTGCACATCAAAGTCGAGGTGCGGCGTTATGCGTCGCGCGCCGAAGTGCTCACCGCGCTGAAGAACGGTGAGATCGACCTGCTTGGCACCGCCAACGGTTTTGAGGCCAGCGATCCGCAGCTGGCGATGTCCGATGCTTATGCCGACGATCAACCAACGCTGGTGACCCGCGTCGGTGATAGCCAGAACCTGCCGGCAGACCTGGCCGGCAAGCGTGTGGCCATGCTCTATCACTATCTGCCGCCGGACACGGTCAAGGCGTTTTACCCCAAAGCCACGGTGCAGCTCTATCCATCGACCCTGAGCGCAATCGGCGCCGTGGCGTTCGGTCAGGCTGACGTCTATCTCGGCGACTCGATCAGCTCCAATTACCTGATCAGCAAGAACTACCTGAACAACGTCCAGCTCAGCGATTTCTCGCGCATGGAAGTGCAGCCGTTTGCGTTCGCCGTGGCTCGGGACAACGCGCGTCTGCTGCGAATTCTCAACGTGGCGCTGAAGGCTATTCCGGTCGACGAACGCATGACGATTCTGCGCCGCTGGAATGCCGGTGGCGCGACAATGCCAGGGCGCAAGGTATTGCACTTCAGCGTCAGTGAGCAGCGCTGGCTGAATCAGCACCCGCGGATAAAAGTCGCGATCAACGAAAACTTTCTGCCGCTGACGTTCATCGACGACGACGGTAACTTTCGCGGCATCAGCGCCGACGTGCTGGCGAAGATCAGCCTGCGCACCGGCCTGAAATTCGATTTGCAGCGCGCTGACTCGGTGCATGACCTGATCGACCGGGTGACCGATGGCGAAGCTGACATGCTGGCCGCGTTCACCCCGAGTGTGGAGCGCGAAAACGAGCTGCGCTTCACCCGGCCGTACCTGACCAATCCGTTTGTACTGGTCACGCCGGTTGGCGCTGATCGGCCGCAAACCCTGGACCAGATGGCCGGCAAACGCCTGGCGTTGATTCGCGGCAACGTGCTGCGTGAATATCTGATCGAGCATTATCCTCGGGTGCAACTGCTGCCAGCGGACAACGCCGTCGACGCCATGGCCATGGTCGAGCGCGGTGACGCCGACGGCGCGATCAACTCTTTGATCAGCGCGCGTTACATGATCTCCCGCCAGTACCGCAATCGCCTGCAAGTCACCAGCACCGTCGGCACCTTGCCGGCGCGCATCGCGTTTGCGACCAATCGTGGCGCGCTGGAACTCTATTCGA
Source organism: Pseudomonas sp. TWP3-2 (assembly GCF_049897765.1). Classification (NCBI taxonomy): domain Bacteria; kingdom Pseudomonadati; phylum Pseudomonadota; class Gammaproteobacteria; order Pseudomonadales; family Pseudomonadaceae; genus Pseudomonas; species Pseudomonas sp. TWP3-2. The sequence goes on from NZ_JAFCWW010000006.1 coordinate 114,389, forward strand.
TTCTCGACAAGGCTTTGCTGAGCATCCCCCCGGAGGAAATGGACGAGCTGACCAATCGCTGGCGCAGCGAGATCGTCATCGATGACAGCTATTGGCTGCGCAACCGCAGTGCGATCATTCAGGGCTTCGTGGTGGCGGGCGTGTTGTTGCTGGTGGCGCTGGGCTGGATTGCCTATTTGCGTTTGCTGATCCGCAAACGCCGGCAGGCCGAAGCCGCGCTGAATGATCAGATGGAGTTCATGCGCGTGTTGATCGACGGCACGCCGCACCCGATTTACGTGCGCGACCGCAATGGTCGTTTGATGACCTGCAACAGCGGTTACCTGAAAGTGTTCGGCGTCGAGCGCGACGCGGTGATCGGCAAAACCGTGACTGAAGGCGTGCTCAATGACGCTGATGAGGCGCGCGCCTATCACGAGGATTATTTGCAGGTCATGGACGAAGGTCTGCCGCGTATTCAGGATCGCCGGCTGACGTTGGCGCAGGGGCGAGTACTGACGATCTACCACTGGATGCTGCCGTATCGCGGCAGTGACGGTGCGGTGAGCGGCATGATTGCCGGATGGATCGACGTCAGCGAACGTCAGCAGCTGTTGCAGCAATTGCAGGAAGCGAAGGAGGGCGCCGACGACGCCAACCGGGCGAAAACCACGTTCCTGGCGACCATGAGCCACGAAATCCGCACGCCGATGAACGCGGTGATCGGCATGCTCGAATTGGCGATGAAAAAAGCCGATCAAGGCGTTCTGGATCGTTTCGCCATCGAAGTCGCCTCCGGTGCCGCGCGCGGTTTGCTCGATCTGATCGGCGACATTCTCGACATCGCGCGGATTGAATCCGGGCGTCTGTCACTGGCCCCGGAGCGCGCCAATCTGCGTGAACAGATCGAATCGGTAGCGCGTATTTTTGACGGCCTCGCACGGCAAAAGCAGCTGCGCTTGCAGCTCAATCTCGATGCGCTGAGCAATGTTGAAGTGCTGGTCGACCCGCTGCGCTTCAAGCAGATCCTGTCGAATCTGGTGAGCAACGCAATCAAATTCACCGACACCGGGCATGTGCGCCTGAGCGTGCAAGTCGATACGAATGGCGGGCCGGAGCGGTTAGCGCTGTGTGTGCGGGTCGAGGACAGTGGCCGCGGTATTTCGCTGGAGGATCAGCAGCGGCTGTTCAGCCCGTTCACCCAGGCTGGCAATCACGGACAGACGTCGCGTGGCGGCTCCGGGCTGGGCCTGGTGATCAGCCGCACACTGTGCGAAATGATGGGCGGCACCTTGGTGCTGCACAGCACGCCGGGGCAGGGCACGCAGATTGAAGTGCGGCTGGATTTGCCGTTGCTTGAACCACTGGCTCATGTGCCGGTGGCCGAGGTAGAACCGGTTGAAGTCAGTCGCGCGTTGAATATTTTGGTGATCGATGACTACCCGGCCAATCGTCTGCTGCTGTCGCAGCAACTGAGTTATCTCGGTCACCGGGTCACGGATGCCGAGGACGGTGCCCATGGTCTGCGCGCGTGGCGCAATGAGCACTTCGACGTGGTGATTACCGACTGCAACATGCCGATCATGAACGGCTATGAACTGGTCAGGGCGATTCGTGACGAGGAGGCCGCACGCGGCTTGTCGCGCAGTCTGGTGCTCGGCTTCACGGCGAATGCGCAGATTGAAGAGAAGCAGCGCTGCGCCGAAGCCGGCATGGACGACTGCCTGTTCAAACCGATCAGCCTTGAAAGTCTCAACGCACGGCTGGCTTCGGTCACACCGCAGCCTCGCGCAGAACCAGACGACATGCCGGCGGCGCCCGGCCCGGGCGACATAGACCTGAGCAGCCTCGAGCAACTGACTCGCGGCGATCAGGCCTCCATCAAAAGCCTGCTGGCCGATCTGGCGACCAGCAACGATGACGACATGGCCAAGCTGATCCGCTTGTTCAGTCACAACGACTTGCCCGGCCTGGCCGATCTGGCGCACCGGGTAAAAGGTGGTGCGCGAATCATCAAGGCGCAGGCGTTGATTGAGGCCTGCGAAGCGTTGGAAGTCGCCAGCGAGGGCATGGATGCCCCAGCGCTGACCGAGGCGGTCGACAACTTGCAGCAGGCCATGGAGCGGCTGGCCGGGCAATTGGAGATCCATCTGGCTTGATCGAGTGGTTTTTCCTGTTAACGCGTGACCGCTGATTGGCGTGGGAAAATTCCTACAAATGTAGGGAATTTTCCTACTCTTTTCCTCCGCTCTGATCTCTAAATTAGGTACCTCAACTGAGCCACTGGCCTCCCGTCAGATGCTGCTCAGCCTTATGCCATGGGCATTTGCATCGCCGGATCGGCGGTAAGACTGAGGTACTGAACATGACGACCCTTCACCCGAAAAAATCTTCGATTCTGGTTCTGTCGCCACTGGCGATGGCCATCTTCATGCTGCAGCCGATGCAGGCGCAGGCGTTTACTTCGACGGTCAACAACGGCGCGGTCGTTGACGGCGAAACCGTGACGGGAGGGCAGCAGACCATCGGCACTAACGGTACGGCGAACAATAGCCTGATCGAGGTGACCGGCACTCAGGTTGTATTCCTGAATGGCGTGTCGAGTGATGCCACGGTCAATGGTCTTCAAACGGTGCAAGGCGGTACGTCCAATCGCTCTATCGTCAACGCTGGCGGCAGACAGGATTTGAGGATGGGGGGTATCTCTAGCGGCACCGTTTTGAATGGTGGTATGCAGACTGTGGAAGCACTCAATAAATTCGGCCATAGCCGCGCCATTGGCACTGAGATTAACGCTGGCGGCGTGCAAGCTGTTTCGTTTGATGGCGTAGCTGTCGATACGGTTATCAATGACGGCGGGGTGCAGACCCTGCACAGCCTAGGCATGGCCGATAGGACCGTGGTGCACACCGGTGGTGTGCAGAACATCGAGCGCGGTATCCTGGGCGGTGCGGTGGCAACCGGTACCTTGATCGACGGTGGCGTGCAAAACGTAAGAGACACCGGCACTGCCAACAGCAGTACCGTCAGCAACGGCGGCCAGGTCAACCTGTACAGCGGCGCCCAGGCTAACGGCCTGGTGGCAGAGGCGGGCGGCACGGTCAATGTGATGGAAAACGGCGTGAAGACGGTCGATTCGCTGACCCTCAACGGCGGCCGTCTGGCGTTCATGCCGAGCACCGATGGTACGTTCAAGACGTTTACCGTCAATGCATTGTCCGGCAGCGGCAGCATCTCGATGAACACTGACATCGCCACCGCCCATGATGATTTGCTGGTGGTTGAGGGGGCCGGCCTGGCGAATGGCGACCACACTTTGATCGTGGGCGACTCGGGCCATGAACCGACTACGTCTGACGGGCGTTTGCTGCTGGTCGACACCAACGGCGGTAACGCGAAGTTCGGTCTGTACGGCGGGCATGTCGACGCGGGCGCGTTCCGCTACACATTGCAGCAGGAAGGCAATGACTGGGTACTGGCGAGTGGCGGAACGACTCCAGTGACGCCGGTTGATCCGGTGAATCCAGTCGACCCGGTCAACCCGGTGGATCCGGTAAACCCGGTTAACCCGGTTAACCCGGTGGATCCGGTAAACCCGGTAAACCCGGTTAACCCGGTGGATCCGGTAAACCCGGTAAACCCGGTGGATCCGGTAAACCCGGTAAACCCGGTAAACCCGGTAAACCCAGTAAACCCGGTCGATCCCGTAAACCCTGTTGATCCAGGCAAACCCGTAGACCCGGTAACCCCGGTTCGCCCGGTCAATCCGGCCCCGGAAAACCTGTCCAAGGGCGCCAACGCCGCCGTGGCCGCGCACACCGCCAGCGCCAGTCTCTGGAGTGCGCAGATGAATGCGTTGGTCAAACGCATGGGCGAATTGCGCATGGGCAAGGATGACGGTGGCGTCTGGACGCGTGCCATCAGCAAGCGCTTCGATATCAGCGAGCAATCCAGTCGTGCCTATACCCAAGACATTTCCGGCGTAGAGATCGGTGCGGACAAGGCTTTCGCGCTGAACAGCGGCAAGGTCTACGTCGGTGGCATGGTGGGTACCGCTCAGTCGGACCTGGAGTTCGGTGAAGGTGCGTCCGGCAAAATCGACAGCAAGATGTTCGGCGTTTACGCCACCTATCTGCACGACAACGGCATCTACGTCGACAGCGTTTTGAAGTACAGCCGTTTCGACAACGACATCAAGATGCCAAGCAACCTTGGAGAGTCGGTCAAGGGATCGTATAAAACCAACGGCGTGGGCGCGACTGTCGAGGTCGGCAAACAGATCAAACTGGGCAACGGCTGGTTCGTCGAGCCGCAAGTGGAACTGACCGCAACCCGTACTCAGGGCGCGAGCTACACCGCGAGCAATGGCCTGAAGGTCAAGTCCGACGACATGGATTCCCTGCAAAGCCGCGTCGGTTCGTTGTTCGGCCGCAGCATGGAACTGAGCAACGGCATGAAGGCCAAGCCCTACGTGAAAGCCTCTTACGTTACCGAACACGCTGGCAGCAGCAAAGTCAGCGTCAACGGCAACAAACTGGATGCTGAAGTGCCGGGCAATCGTGTCGAGTTGGGTTTTGGCGGTGTGCTGCAAGTCAGCGAAAAGAGCAAGATTTCCATCGATGCCGAATACGCCAAGGGCAACTCCATCGAACAACCGTGGGGTGTCAGCGTGGGCTATCGCTACCTCTGGTAAGGCTGGAAACGTCGCGGATGCTTGGGACATTTCGTACAAGCATCGCGGCATTTTCCTGAATAGATTGGCGCTTGAATGCCGGACACTGTCCTGAACAACAGAGGAGTTGACTACCATGCCCTGCCTTCCACTTCGCGTACTGGTTCTTGAGGATCACACGTTCCAGCGCTCCGTGGCGGTGAGCATGCTCAAGCATCTGGGCTGCAGTGAAGTGCTGGAGGCGGTCGATGGCGCGCAGGCGTTGGCGCTGCTGGAGACTTCAGGCCCGGTCGATATCGCGCTGTGCGATTTGCAGATGGAGGGCATGGACGGTCTGGAGTTCATCCAGCGCATTGGAGCGAGCGGGCAAGTGCGCTCGATCATCATCAGCAGCTCGTTGTCGGCGGATTTACGCCGCGCGGTGCGGCAGATCGTTTCGCTGCTGGGGCTGGAGTTTCTTGGCGACGTCGGTAAACCCTTGCACGCCGAGGCGTTGGGCAAACTGTTGAATAAACAGTTGAACGCCTGCCCGGTGCCGGCATCGCCAGCCGCCGTGGCAACGGACCCGGCCAGTGAATCAGACGTACGCCGGGCGCTCGCCACGCAGCAATTCAAAGCGTTTTACCAGCCCAAGTTCAACCTGCAAACCGGCGATGTGTGTGGTGTCGAAGTGCTTGCGCGTTGGCTGGATCCCTGCAAGGGCGTGATTTCTCCGGCGGCGTTTCTGCCGACGCTTGAGCGCTGTGGCCTGATGGATCAGTGGTTGTATGCGCAAATGGATCAAGCGCTGCACGTACAGGCGCAAGCCAGGCATCAAGGCTTCGCGTTGAACATGGCGTTCAACCTGCATGCTGCGCAATTGGCCAACCCTGAACTGGCGAGCAACATCCGCCAGTTGCTGACACGTCATGGCGCTGCGGGAAGCGCAGTGACGTTCGAGGTGACAGAGAGTGGGCTGCTGGAGGCGCCGACCATCAGTCTGGAAAGTCTGGTGCGCCTGCGCATGATGGGCTGCAGGCTGTCGATCGACGACTTCGGCGCCGGATTTTCTTCACTGCAACGCCTGTGTCAACTGCCGTTCAACGAAATCAAACTGGACGCCGAATTCGTCCGCACGCTGGAACACGAACCGCGCTGCCTGGCGGTCATCGGCAGCACCCTGGCGTTGGGCGAAACCCTCGGCATGTCAGTGGTCATCGAAGGCATCGAAACCGAAGCGCAGTGTCAGCAATTGCGCGCGCTCGGCTGCACGCAAGGGCAGGGCTACTGGTACGCCCGACCCATGGCCGCTGAAGATCTGCTGAAATGGTTGCCCCGAGCAAACGCTGCTCAGAACGCCTGACCCCTCACAATCGCGCCGCGCCGGCCGATAACCTTGCACACGGCTGATTGCTCCAGCGACACGCGGCTGACGGGTTGTATGTGAAAAATACAGAACGTCCGCTTGCTGTCCGGAGTCTACGGTCAATAATCCATGCAAGCAGTCTCAAGAGTCACGCCATGGAAGGTGGCACATTATTTGGGCGAGGGCGTCATGACAGATTTTTCAGAACTATTCCCGCCACCCAGTGGCTGTCAGGGATGCAAGCGTAGCGGCGGATCCGATCTGGATTTTTCCTTTGCCTATCAACCGATCGTCGATCTGCGTGATCGAACGGTTTTCGCCCATGAGGCGCTGGTCAGAGGGCCGAATGGCGAAGGCGCCTTGACGGTGCTCAGTCAGATCGACGACCAGAATCGATACCGGTTCGATCAGCTATGTCGGGTGCGCGCGATATCCACCGCGGCGCAGCTTGGCATGACGCAGCACTTGTCGATCAACTTTCTGCCCAACGCGGTTTACCGCCCGGAGCTGTGTATTCGCAGCACCCTTGAAGCCGCGCGCACGCACAACTTCCCACTGGATCGGTTGATCTTCGAGGCGGTTGAAAGTGAACACGTAGAAAGCAACAAACATTTGACGAACATTCTGCGCGAGTACCGTGAGTTTGGCTTCAAGACCGCCATTGACGACTTCGGCGCAGGCTATTCAGGCTTGAATCTGCTGGCGGATTTTCAGCCGGACCTGATCAAACTCGACATGGCGCTGATCCGCGATGTCCACCTTGATCGTGTACGCCAGGTGATCGTGCGCAGTGTGGTGAATATGTGCATGGAGTTGGGCGTCGAGGTGATCGCCGAAGGCATCGAGCTGCCCGAGGAGCGCGACTTCCTCGCCGACTGCGGTATTTATCTGATGCAGGGATTCTGGTTCGCCAAACCTGCGTTCAAGTCTTTGGCCGAGATACCGGACAATGCCTGGCCATCGCTCTCGGAATGAATTAATCATCGCCAGGCATGTCCGAGTTTTATTCGCGCAGCGCGCCTGTGTGCCAGCAACTTCCTTTCATGCAGGAGCTTCATTTGTCCGTCCAGGTTCGCAACAACGTCCGTGTTCGAGGTTCGGGGCCGGCGACGCTGGTATTCGCCCACGGTTTTGGCTGCGACCAGAATATGTGGCGGCTGGTAGAGCCTGCCTTCAGCGAAGGCTATCAAACCGTGCTGTTCGACATTGTCGGCTGTGGCAAATCGGATCTTGCGGCCTATGACGTCGCGCGCTATTCGTCCCTCAAAGGCTATGCGCAAGACATCATCGAGATCATCGAGGAATGCGCGGACGCCCCGGTGATTTTTGTCGGCCACTCGGTGAGTGCGATGGCCGGCGTGCTTGCCGCCAATATGCGCCCGGGGCTGATCGGCGCCCACGTGATGGTGGGGCCGTCGCCGTCGTATATAAATGACGGCGATTACTTTGGTGGATTCAGTCGGGAGGACATCGAATCGCTGCTGGAAACCCTGGAAAGCAATTATCTCGGTTGGTCGAGTGCGATGGCGCCGGCGATCATGGGCGCGCCTGAGCAGCCTGAACTTGGCGCGGAACTGACCAATAGCTTCTGTCAGACCGACCCGGAAATCGCCCGGCGTTTCGCCCGCGTGACGTTCCTCTCGGACAATCGCAGCGACGTGGCGAAGCTGGACGCGCCAGCGCTGATCCTTCAGTCCAACGAAGACATCATCGCGCCCGTCGAGGTCGGCGAATACCTGCATCGGGTGATCCCGCACAGTCGACTGGACGTGATCGACAACGTCGGTCATTGCCCGCACCTGAGTGCGCCAGACCTTTGCATCGATGCGATCCGAAGCTTCCTCGCAAGCGTTCAGGATCGCATCGTCAATGCCGGTTGATCCTGTCCAGCTGCCGGACGCCGAAGCACTTTTCGAGCACGCGACCTGCGCACTGATCATCACTGACAAGACCGGCCTGATCCTCAGAGCCAATGCCACGTTTTGCGGCTGGCTCGGATATGCCCGCGAGCAACTGGTGGGGCGGCGCAAGTTGCAGGAACTGCTGAATATCGGCGGGCGGATTTTTCATCAGACTCACTGGATGCCGCTGTTGCAGATGCAGGGTTCGATTTCCGAGGTCAAACTTGAGTTCAAGGCGCAGGACGGCAAGACCCTGCCGATGATCCTCAACGTCGTCAGGCGCGAACACCCGACTGGCACCTTCGACGAAGTGTCGGCGTTCGTGGTGATCGAACGTCATCGGTTCGAGCAGGAAGTGTTGATCTCCAAGCGCCAGGCCGAGGACTCGCTGGCCGCGCACCTGGCGCTGCAACGCGACCTCTCGGTCGCTGATGCAAGGCTGCGCGTTGCGCTGGAATCGGCGCAGATGCACGTATGGGATGTCGATCCGGTGACCCGTGAGCGCCGCTACGACGACAGCGTCGCGCAGTTGTTGGGTTATGCGTCGAGTCAGACGGTCAGCGCTGCCGAATACTCAAGCTGCATCGAGCCCAAGGATCTGCACAAGGAGGTCGATCTGTTTGCTGCGGCACTCGGATCTGTCGCCCAGGAGTATCGATGCATCTACCGCTTGAATGGCATTGACGGCGTGCAGCGCACCGTACTTTCGACCGGGCGCGCGGCGTTTGATCCGGATGACCGGCTCGTGCAGTTTGTCGGCATTCTCCACGACATCACCGATGTCACTCGAGCTGCCGAAGACCGCGCGTTGTTCGCCGAACAGATGGTCGGGATTGTCAGCCATGACCTGCGCAATCCGCTGTCGGTGATCTCGATGGCGGCGGAAATGCTCGAGCGCCAGGGGCTTACGCCAAAGCAGCAGAAATTCGTTTCTCATGCGCAAGACGCCGCGCAGCGTGCGCGCAGGTTGATCAATGATCTGCTGGACTTCACCCAGGCGCGGATCGGGCGCGGTATCGGCGTAACCACCGGGCCTGTCGACCTGCACAGGTTGATCGGCGGGACCGTCGAGCAACTGCGCATCGTTTATCCGGCACGCGAGCTCGTCCACATCAGTCATGGCGAGGGTGCGTGCATTGCCGATGCCGACCGACTGTCCCAGCTGGCCGGCAATCTGATTTCCAACGCGGTCGCGTACGGTGCAGTTGACCGCCCGATAACCGTCTCCACCGTAGTGACCCACGACTGTTTTGAATTGGCGGTACACAACTGGGGGACGCCGATTCCCGAGCAGTTCATCGCCAATGTCTTCAGTCCGATGACCCGCGGCGTGAATCTCCCGCAGGGCACGCGCAGCGTGGGTCTGGGATTGTTCATCGTCAGCGAAATCGTCAAGGCCCACGGCGGTACGGTTGCAGTGACATCGACGGCAGAAGAAGGGACGACCTTCAAAGGTGTTTTTCCGCTGATCTGACTTGGTCATCGGCAGTTTATTTTTTCTGCCTTCCTTTGGAAGTGGCGATAGCCCCGGCGTGGAAATGGCGTTAGCATCCATTCCATTGGTTAAACAGCGTGTTTTTCAGATCAGGGTCGCATTGTGGAAAAGCTAAATCGCCTTCAGAGCGGAATCGAAGGTCTGGATGCTCTGCTCAAGGGAGGGTTTGTCGCAGGTGCCTCCTATATCATTCAGGGGCGTCCGGGGTCTGGCAAAACCATCCTCGCCAATCAACTTGGATTTCACCATGCAAGCAATGGCGGCCGGGTGCTGGTCGCCACGCTGCTGGCCGAATCCCACGACCGGCTGTTTCAGTTCCTGTCGACATTGAGCTTCTTCGATGCGGCCAGGGTTGGCGCTGAAATCCAGTTCGTCAGCGCGTTCGATACGCTGGAAAACGAAGGGCTTGATGAGGTCGTCAAGTTGCTGCGCCGCGAGATCAGCCGTCAGAAAGCCACAGTGATGGTGGTCGACGGCTTGCTCAACGCACGGTCGAAGGCCGACTCACCGATCGACACCAAGAAATTCATCTCCGAACTGCAAGGGCATGCCGCGTTTGCCGGTTGCACGGTGCTGTTTCTCACCAGTTCGCGACTGGACGACGGCAGCCCTGAACACACCATGGTCGATGGCGTCATCGAAATGGGTGAAGAGCTGTTCGGCACACGCTCGGTACGCCGCATTCAGATGCGCAAGACCCGCGGCAGCGGTGCCCTGACCGGGTTGCACGAGTGCGAAATCACCGATCAGGGGCTGGTGGTCTATCCGCGTCTGGAGAGCCTCTACAGCCATCCGTCATCGGCCGACAGCGCCGACATGACCCGGATTGGCAGCGGCATTCCTGCACTGGACCAGATTTTGGGCGGCGGCCTGTACAGTTCCAGCGTAACGCTGGTCATGGGGCCTTCCGGGATCGGCAAGACGACGCTGGGGCTCAAATTCCTGTCCGAGTCGACGGTCGAGGAACCGGGCCTGCACTTCGGTTTCTATGAGAGCCCACAACGCTTGCGTCTGAAGGGCGAGTCGTTGGGGATCGATATCAAGAGCATGGAGCGCAGCGGTGCCTTGAGCATTGTCTGGCAGCCGACCACCGAAGGACTGCTGGATGGATTGGGCGCGCGCCTGCTGAGCATTGTTGAAGAGAAGGGCATCAAGCGTCTGTTCATCGATAGCTTGAGCGGCATGACCCGGGTTTCGACCAATCCGGCACGCATCACTGACTTTTACAGCGCGCTGATGAACGAATTGCGCTCCCGCGGAGTGACAGTCTTTGCTTCATGGGAAATGCGCGGCATGTTCGGTTCCGAGATCAGCGCACCGAACTCTGACCTGTCGAGCATTGTCGACAACCTGATGCTCATGCGCTTCTTCGAGAATCGCTCTGAACTAAGCAGGACCGTTTCCATTCTTAAAGTTAGAGATAGCTCTTATGACCCCTCACTCTTCGAGGTGGTTATCCGTGACCAAGACGTTGATCTGAAAAAGGCTTCAAGTAATGAACCGCCAGTTCCCACTCATTCAGCGCTGCCTGGTTCAACATCCTAAGTCTTTGATTCGGGTTAAATTGACATGACCACTATCCTGGTCGTCGACGACGAGTATTTGATCGCTGATATTCTCGGCTATGCACTGGAAGACGAGGGGTACATGGTCGTGAAAGCGAGTAATGGCCAGAAGGGACTTGAAGTGCTGGACCGCGAACGCCCCGCACTGATCATTACTGACTTCATGATGCCGGTGATGGACGGCCTCGAGTTTGCCAAAGCCGTCCGCGCACAGCCCTCCGTCAATCATCTGCCGATCATTCTGGTCAGCGGCGCGCAAGCGCATATCGGCATGCAGCGCTCGGACCTGTTCGACGCGGTGCTGGATAAGCCATTCAACATTGACGTGGTGATTGCCGAGGTCAGAAGCCTTCTGCGGGCTGGCAGCTGATCCAGCCTCACTGACTATTCGGGTTGTCCAGACTTGCCCAGCGCATGCTCGATGATCAGCGCGGCCAGCAAGCGCACCGGTTCTGTGAGGCTTTGCCGAGACCGGTGGATCAGCCCGATATCACGATGAAATGTGTGCTGCCCCAGATCCAGCGCGCGTACGCCCTCCGGCAATTGTTCGAGCGTTGCGGTCTGCGGTACCAGCGCCACGCCGACGCCGTTCTCCACCAGTTTGACGATCGCTTCCAGCTCATCCAGCTCGCAAACCTCGCGCAAGTTGAAGTGCATCTGCCGCAGGAAACGATCGACCTGCCTGCCACCAAATGACGACCGGTCGTAGCGAACGAACGGCTGACTCGAAAGCAATTCGACCCAGTCTTCTCCTGGCAGGTCCTGCGGTACGAGCAGGCGATAAGGCTCAAGCGCCAGCGTGGTCCAGCGCAAATCGCTGTGCAGCGAGAAGGGCGGACGGATGATCGCAGCCATGTCGATCTCGCCGGCATCCACCAGATTGACTAACTCCATCGACAGACCGGGGACGACCCGTGTCCTGCACTGCGGACTTTGCTGGTGAAATCTGGCGAGCGCATCCGGCAGAAACGAGCGCTGCACAGACGCGATGGCCCCGACATTGACGAGCACGCTCGCCGGCAATCCGACCGTGCTCGACCCCAGATTCTCGTAAAGGCGCAACAGCTCCTGAGCTTGCAGAAGTATCTGATGACCCATTCGATTGAGATGGGCAGTGCGGCCCTTGCGGTCAAATATCTCAAAGCCGAGTTCGGCCTCCAGGCGCTGGATCTGCGCGCTGACGGCGGCCTGCGTCAGGCCGATTTTATTACCCGCAGCGGCGAAAGTGCCTTCGCGTGCAACCGCGATGAGTGTCTTCAGTTCTTTGATCATTCACAAATATTAATTGTGTTTCTGAGAAATATATATTGATTTTTTTGCTGGAATTGCCGGCCTAGGATGGGCCTGTCATCCACCAACAACAATATCGCCCTGGAGTTCTGATGAGCCTCTCGCCTTTCCACCTCGCAATACCGGTTTACGACCTCGCAGCTGCGCGCACCTTTTACGGTGAAGTGTTCGGTCTGGAAGAAGGTCGTTCCAGCAATCAGTGGGTCGACTTCGACTTTTACGGCCATCAACTGGTGATTCACGAACATCCGAAAACCGCCTCGCAGGAAAGCGTCCATAGCAACCCGGTCGATGGGCATGACGTCCCGGTTCCGCACTTCGGGATCATTCTGGGCTGGGCCGAATGGGAAGCACTGGCGGAACGCCTGAAGTCTTTCGGCACCGAGTTTGTCATCGAGCCCTACATCCGTTTCAAAGGCCAGGTCGGCGAACAAGCCACCATGTTCTTGTTCGACCCGTGCGGCAACGCGCTTGAATTCAAGGCCTTCAAGGATATGGGCCAACTGTTCGCCAAATAACCGCAGTACCCATGGCACAACCCTGTTGTGCCATTTGATCTCAAGTGAGCTGGAAGCTCATGACTCTAGCAACTGCCATTAACGCAGACCTTTCATTCCAACAAGAAGGCTAGACATGAAACGTATTCCCTTGGTGTGGCAAATCGTTGCCGGGCTGTTGCTCGGCGTGTTCGTCGGTTGGTATTTCAATACGCATCCGCAGTATCAATCGTGGGTCAGCGCGGAAATTCTCAAACCGTTGGGCGACATCTTCATCAAGATGATGAAGATGGTGGTGGTGCCGATCGTGTTCTGTTGCATGATTCTCGGCATTGCAGGTGGCGGTGATAACAAGTCGTTCGGCCGCATGGGCGCCAAGTCGTTAGGCTACTTCTTTGCGATCACCGGGCTGGCGATTGTGCTGGGCCTGGTTTTTGCGAACATCTTCGAGCCTGGCAGCGGGACTGATATTTCCGGTATTACCCATAGCGCTGCGTCGATAACCATGGAGCCTTCAAAGGGCGCCTTGGTGATCGTGCAGAACATAGTCCCTGATAACGTGTTTGTGGCGATGTCGGAAGCGAAGTTGCTTTCGGTACTGTTCTTCGCGGTGTTGTTTGGCATGGCATTGAATGCGCTGCCAAGGGAGAAAAGCGCGCCTGTGGTAGCGGTGGTGCAGGGCATTTCCGATGCGATGTTCAAAGTGGTGTCGATCGTTATGGCCTACGCGCCGATTGGTGTGTTCGGCATGATCGGCGCGACGGTCGCGACCTTTGGTTTTGCCTCGCTATTGCCGCTGCTCAAATTGATCGGTGTGGTTTATCTGGCGCTGGTTGTGTTCGCCGTGGTGGTGCTCGGCGGGATCTGTTATCTGATCGGCGAGAACATCTTCAAGTTGATCAAATACTTTCGCAACGAGCTGATTCTGGCGTTCTCGAGCGCCGCTTCCGCAGCAGTCATGCCGCAGTTGATGAGCAAACTGGAAAGTTATGGCGTGCCGCGCCGGATCGTCAGTTTTGTGGTGCCGGTGGGCTATGCGTTCAACCTTGATGGGGCGTCAATTTTCCTCGGCGTGGCGACGATTTTTGTCGCTCAGCTGTATGGCATCGACCTGTCACTTTCGCAGCAGATTCTGCTGGTGGTGACGATGGTGCTGACCTCCAAAGGCGCTGCCGGAGTGCCTGGTTTTGCCATCATTATTTTGTCGGCAACGCTGGCGTCTGCCGGTCTGCCATTGGAGGGTGTGGCACTGATCGCGGGCATCTTCCGCATCATCGACAGCGGCACCACGACGCTGAACGTGCTGGGTAATGCGGTTGCACCGTTGGTGATTGCGAAGTGGGAGAGGGCGGCGTTAGAGCCTTCGTCAACGATATCGGCAGTGCAAAAAGTCTAATGTTCCAGGTCACTTCGTCAGGTGACGGCACGAGTTGCTAGACGACCGGTCTAGTTTTGTATAGGCTGCTTCCCCATGAAGAAACCTATCCAAGACATGCGACAGCACATCATCGATGTGGCCAAGTCGCTGATGACCAACAAAGGCTACACCGCCGTCGGCTTGTCGGAAGTGCTGACAACCGCCGGCGTGCCTAAGGGGTCGTTCTATCACTACTTCCGTTCGAAAGAGGAATTCGGTCAGGCGCTGCTCGAAGAATACTTTCAGGAGTACATCGGCCGTGTCGACATCGTCATGGCGGCAGAGGGCACTGGCGCCGAGCGGCTGTTGGGCTACTTGAACTATTGGGCCAAGACCCAGGCGTTTGATCACCCCGAGGAGAAATGCCTGGTGGTGAAACTCGGTGCTGAAGTCTGCGACTTGTCCGAAGACATGCGCACGGTGCTGGAGGAAGGCACCGCGCTGATCATCCAGCGTATCGAACGCTGTGTTGGACAGGGCATGGCGGACGGCTCTGTGACAACGACCCAGGATGCGGCTTCGTTAGCCGAATCGCTCTATCAGCTCTGGCTGGGTGCTTCGTTGCTGGTCAAGGTCAAGAAGACCACCGACCCGTTTGAAACCGCACTGATCACGAGCAAACGCCTGCTGGTATAGAGGCGTTTTTTTTAACCGGTTAACTAGACGACCGGTCTAATATTTGAGGAATTCAACATGATTGATAACAGTCGCAACACCGATCTTTTCGCGCCGACGCAGATGGGCGCGCTGCAATTGGCCAACCGCATCGTGATGGCTCCCGTGACACGTAGCCGCATGGCCGAAGACGGCGTGCCCAACGAACTGCACGCCACTTATTACGCCCAGCGGGCCAGCGCCGGCCTGATCATTGCCGAAGCCACAAACATTTCGGCGCAAGGCCGTGGCTATGCCAAAACGCCGGGCATCTGGACCGAGGAGCAAGTCGCAGGCTGGAAAAAAGTCACCGACGCGGTCCACGCGGCGGGCGGCAAAATCGTCAGCCAACTGTGGCATGTCGGGCGCTTTTCCAGCGTCGAGTTGCAACCGAACGGCGAATCGCCGGTGGCTCCGTCGGCGATCAAAGCCGAGGGCAGCACCTACACCGAAAACGGCTTCGTTGAAGTATCAATGCCGCGCGCCCTGGAAACCTCGGAAATCCCCGGCATCATCGAGCAGTACAGACACGCGGCCGAAAATGCTAAACGCGCCGGTTTCGATGGCGTGGAAGTGCACTCCGCCAATAGTTATCTGCTTGACCAGTTTCTGCGCGATTCGACCAATCAGCGCACTGACCAATACGGCGGTTCGATTGAAAACCGCACACGTCTGACGCTGGAAGTCACCGAGGCCGTTGTTGAGATCTGGGGCAGTGATCGGGTCGGCATCCGTCTTTCGCCAGTGACCCCGGATGCGGGAAATACGCCGCCCGACAGCAATGTCATGGCGACTTACGGCTATCTGATCCAGCAGCTCAATCGCTTCAATCTGGCCTATTTGCACTTTGTCGAAGGCGCCACTGCCACCTCGCGCACCGTGCCGGAAGGCGTGGATCTGGACGCACTGAGCGCGCAGTTCGAAGGGGCGTTCATCGGCAACAACAACTACGACCTGGACATGGCGCTGGAGCGTCGGGCGCAGGGCCGCATCGACGCGGTGGCATTCGGTCGCCTGTTCATCTCCAACCCGGATCTGGTGCAACGACTGCGTCGCGGCATCGAGCTGACCATCGCCCCGCGTGAGAGCTACTACGGCGGCGGCGCCAAGGGTTACACCGACTGGCCGAACGCTGCTGCCTGAGTCGGGCCGATCAGAATTCACCGCGAAGAGACATTGAACATGAATTATCTGCAAAACAAAGTCGCCATCGTCACCGGCGCGTCCTCCGGCATTGGTGCCGCTACGACTCGCGCGCTGGCTGCACATGGCGTGCGCGTCGTGGCCGCTGCGCTTGATCAGCAAGGACTCGAAGCGTTTGTCGCCGAGCTGTGCGAAGCGGGCCACGACGTGGTCGCGTTCACCACCGACGTGACCCGGCCGGAGCAGACCAGCGCGCTGGCGCAGTTTGCCCACGAAACCTACGGCGCCGTCGACATTCTGGTCAACAACGCCGGCCTGATGCTGTTCTCCAACTGGGTCGATCTGGCGGTGCAGGACTGGGACAAGATGATCGACGTGAACATCAAAGGCTATCTCAACGCCATCGCCGGCGTGCTGCCGTTCATGCTGGAACAGAAGTCCGGGCAGATCCTCAACATGGACTCCGTGGCCGGCCATCAGGTCGGGCCAGCGGCGGGCGTCTACAGCGCTACCAAATTCTTCGTCCAGGCCATGACCGAGTCGATGCGCAAAGAGCTCGGCGTGCAGCACGGCATTCGCGTCAACACCGTCAGCCCCGGCGTGATCAACACCGGTTGGGCCGACAAGGTCAGCGATCCCGAAGGGCGCAAAGCCGCGCAGGAACTGAACAAAATCGCCATCGCGCCGGATGACATTGCGCGCGCCGTGATCTATGCGCTCAACCAACCGGAAAACGTAACGGTCAACGACCTGATCATCTCGCCGACGCGCCAGAACTGGTAAGCATCGTCAGCCATCACTTCAGCACTCAATTCCGAGTGCTCACCCAAAGGAAACCACTATGTCGAAGAACATCAAAGCCGTCACCACCGCTGACTACAACGCGGTCATCGCCACCGCCAATCAATACGTCGAAGGCCTGCGCGTCGGTAGCTCCGCCGATATCGCCAAAGCCTTCCACCAAGACGCCGTGATGTACGGTTTCACCAATGGCCAACTGCTCGGTGGCCCGATCAAGAACCTGTTCGATTTTGTCGACAGCAATGGCAAAGCCGCCAACATCACAACCCGACTCGACGTGCTGGCGATCACGCCAACCACCGCTGTGGTACGCGTTGATATGGAGCAGGACGCCATCGGCGCCGACTACAACGATTACTTGACCCTGATCAAAATCGACGGCAGCTGGGAAGTCATCGCCAAGGTTTATCACCAGTTCGAAAACTGATTCCGGTCGCCCCGGTGGAAAGTCCGCCGGGGTGGCTTTCACGCCTGATTAATCAAGAGGAAATCACAGTGCCGATGGTCGAGTTTTCCGCTGTCCTGGACAGTGAAGCAGGACACGCATGGAGCGTGTTGAAGCAGTTTGGCGAAATCCACAAATGGCATCCATCAATTGTGCAAAGCACGATTGAGGGCGATCAGCCTGAGGCAATCGTCGGTTGCGTGCGCAAACTGGTATTGACCGATGGCGCGATTGTCAGAGAGCGTTTACTGGCAGTTGATGATCGGAATCTGACGCTGTCGTACCGCTTCGAAGAAGCGCCGCTCCCGCTGGATAACTACGTGGCCACGGTGAAGCTTGAGCCACTCACCGGCCAGGCAAAATCCTTTATCAAATGGTCGGCCAGCTTCGATGTGCGCGATCTGGCGACTGCGCAGCACTATGAAGCGCTGATCCGTGGACTGATTGTGGACGGTCACAACAGTCTTCAGGAATTCCTCGCGACGTCGTGAGCCTTACTGCACCGAACCTTTCTGCCGGCGGCAACGCTCCGAGCAATAACGCACCTCGTCCCAACAGCGCGCCCATTTCTTGCGCCACGCAAAGGGTAGCCCGCAGACCACGCAGGTTTTGACCGGGAGTTCGCTTTTCTTCAAAGCGCCTCCCCGGCGTCCAGTTTCGCCAGCAGCATCTGCCCGCGTTGCCACAGCGCTTGCTGCTTGGCCTCGGTCATACGATCAAGGTTTTTGTAGAGCATGCCCATGCGCTGATTGCTGCGCAGTAGGTCGCCGTGGCGCATCAGGAAATGCCAGTACAGGGAATTGAACGGGCAGGCGTTGTCAGCAGTGCTTTCGGTGACTTTGTACGCGCAGTCGCCGCAGTAATTCGACATGCGTTTGATGTACTGGCCGCTGGCGCAATAAGGCTTGGAGCCGAGGTAGCCGCCATCGGCGTGCATGACCATGCCCAGCGTATTGGGCAGTTCGACCCAGTCGAAGGCGTCCATGTAGATCGCCAGATACCATTCGCAGATCTCGCTCGGCGCAATGCCGGCGAGCAGGGCAAAGTTGCCCGTCACCATCAATCGCTGGATGTGATGCGCGTAGGCGAATTCCAGACTCTGGCCGATCGCTTGGCGCATGCAGTTCATCTTGGTCTCAGCGGTCCAGTAGAACTCCGGCAGCGCGCGGCTGTTGCCGAACACGTTGCCATTGGCGTAATCGGGCATCTTCAGCCAGTACACGCCGCGCACGTATTCACGCCAGCCGATCAACTGGCGGATGAAGCCTTCAGCGGCATTCAAAGGCACACCACCCGACCAGTAGGCAGACTCGACGTCGCTGCATACCTGACGCAAATCCAGCAGGCCGATATTCAGCGCGGCGCTGATGCGTGCGTGAAACAGGAACGGCTCGTTGCTGGCCATCGCGTCCTGATAGTCGCCAAATCCCGCCAGCCCGTAATCCAGAAAATACGCCCACAGTTCTTGAGCCTCGGCGTGGGTCACCGGGTAGTCGAAATTGCCCACGGCGCCGTAGTGATTGGCGAAGCGCTCTTTGACTAGCGTGATCACTTCGCGAGTAATCGAATCTGCCGAGAAACGTACGGGGTAGGGCGCCTTCACGCCCTTGGGCAATGCCTTGCGATTGTCCGCATCGAAGTTCCACGCGCCGCCGACCGGCGTACCGTCGCCGTTGAGCAAAAGCCTGCTTTTGCGACGCATCTCGCGATAGAAGAACTCCATGCGCAGTTGCTTCTTGTCCTTGGCCCAGGCAGCGAATTCGTCACGGCTACACAGGAAACGGCTGTCAGCGTGCCACTCGATCGACAGGCCACAATCCTTCATCGATTGCTCCAGCCGCCAGTCGCCGCACTCGGTTACGTGCACTTCTTCAGCGCGCGTCTGCGCCTGCCAGCGCTGTAACTCGCCGGGCACCGAACCGGTGTTTTGCGGGTCATCGAGGGTGACGTACTGCACCTGAAAACCCTGCTGGCGCAGTTCTTTGGCAAAATGGCGCATGGCACTGAAGATCAGCACGATCTTCTGCGGATGGTGCGGCACATGGCTGGCTTCCTCCATGACCTCCACCAACAACACCCTGTCGCGCTCGGCATCCAACCCCTGCAAGCAAGCCAGATCAAACGATAACTGGTCGCCGAGAACCAGGCACAGACGGCGAATCGCGTTCATTTAGCTCAATCCAATAGGTGACCATGAGGTCTAGACACTATTTTCGCCTGCAAACTCCACGCGCCTCAATGCCGTTGTTGCGGCGCGTCCGGCGATCAACGCCAGAACAGCGGCTACGCCGAGCAAAACCGCACTCAATTCGAACGTTGCACGGTAGCCGCTGGTATCGAAAACCAACCCGCCAAGGGTCGCGCCCGAAGCAATCGCCAACTGGATGATTGCCACCATCAGCCCGCCGCCCGCTTCGGCGTCGTCCGGCAAGGTCCTCGCCAGCCACGTCCACCAGCCAACCGGCGCGGCGGTCGCGACGAGTCCCCACAAGCCCAGCAATACCGTGGTGATCAGCGCCGAGCTGCCGAACGCGACCAGCGCCATGGCGATCACCGCCATCAACATTGGGATCACGATCAACGTCCGCTGCAGGCCTTTTTTGATGAAAGCTTCAATCAGGAACGTCCCGGCAAGCCCGGCCAATCCCAACACCAGCAACATCAGCGACAACATGGAAACGCTGACGTGAGTGACGGTTTCCAGGAACGGTCGCAGGTAGGTGAACAGCATGAACTGGCCCATGAAAAACACGCTGACGGCAATCATGCCCAGTGCGACGGGTCCGCTCTTCATCAACCGGAAGACATTGGCGCTAGCAGTACTGACCTGGGCTTTCATTGCCGGCAGGCTGAACAACAGCCAGACCGTGGCGATCAGCCCCATCGGCACCACGCAAAAGAACGCGCCGCGCCAGCCGATCAGCGAACCGAGGAAGCTGCCCAGCGGCGCTGCAACCACCGTCGCCAGTGCGTTGCCGCCATTGACGATGGCCATCGCCCGCGTCACCTGATCATCAGGTACCAGGCGCATGGCCGTCGCCGCCGACAGCGACCAGAACCCACCGATGGCTACGCCGATCAGCGCACGGCCAAGCATGAATATTGTGTAATTGGGCGCGAACGCTACCACCGTTCCGGACAAGATCATCAGCACGGCCAACGACACCAGCAGCGCTTTGCGCCCGACCCGCGCGGCGACCAGCGGGATCAACAGACTGGTGAACAAGGCAAATACGCCCGACACGGAAATGCCCTGGCCGGCCTGTCCTTCAGTGACGTGCAGATCCGCCGCGATCGGCGTCAGCAGGCTGACCGGCATGAACTCGGACGCCACCAGCACAAATGCGGCCAGTGACATGGCGAAGACCGCGCCCCAGGAATGCCCGGGCGCTGTGAGAGGGGACTGGGTCATGGTTTGAATCCTGTATTGCGTGAAGCGTCGCGGCCTCGCGAGCGAGGCCGCGATCAGGCTACTTCAGGTGAGTTTTGAAAAACGCAGTCAACTTGGCGAACGGAATCAGCTCGACCCGATCGTAAAGATCCACGTGCCCGGCGCCCGGAACGATCACCAGCTCTTTAGGCTCGGCGGCGCGCTCGAAGGCGTCCTCGCTGAACTCACGCGAGTGCGCCGCAGCGCCGGCGATGAACAGCATTGGCCGCGGCGAAATGCTCTCGATATCGTTGAACGGATAGAAGTTCATGAACTTCACGTTGCTGGTCAGCGTCGGCATGGTGGTGGTCTGCGCCGAGGCGCCGGCCGGAGTGACTTCGCCGCGCGGGGTGCGATAGAAGTCGTAAAACTCATCGCCGATGGCATTGCCGGTCAGTTGCAGCGGCGTGCCGCCGGTGTAGCGCACCGCGCCGCCCTGGAATTCCACATCACGCTGCGCGGCTGCTTCAGCAATGATTTTCTGACGCTGGGCCAGTGTCACCGAGTGCTTGAGGCCGTTGCGGTTGGCTGCGCCCATGTCGTACATGCTCACGGTGGCAATGGCTTTCATACGCGGATCGATCTTCGCCGCACTGATGGCGAAGCTGCCACTGCCGCAGATGCCGATCACGCCGATACGCTGGGGATCAACCAGTGGTCGAGTGCCGAGGAAATCCACGGCGGCGCTGAAGTCTTCGGCGTAGATATCCGGCGACACGGCCTGACGCGGCGTACCGGCACTGGCGCCCCAGAACGACAAGTCCAGCGACAAGGTGACAAAGCCTTGCTCGGCCATTTTGGTGGCGTACAGGTTGGCACTTTGTTCCTTCACTGCGCCCATCGGATGACCGACGATGATAGCGGCGTTTTTCGAGTCGGATTTCAGGCCTTTCGGGGTGAACAGATTGCCCGCGACCTGCATACCGTACTGGTTATTGAAGGTGACTTTTTCCACGTTCACCTTGGCGCTTTTGTAGAAGTTATCGGCACCGTTTGACATATCGGCTCCCATTGAAGAAAACGAGGTCACAAGCAGCCCGAGGGCCAGCAAAATTCCTTTCACGGGTAAATCCTTTCGAGTGAGTGGGCGAGCCAACATTCTCCCGCCCACGCCAGGCGTGCCGTAGTGCAATGCGCTGGATTGCTTGCCTGATCCTATGAGTCTTGAGTGTTTAGCGCGACGCATGTGCGCGGGGGCGTTAGAGTTCAGGCAAAGAGGGATTGAACGAATATGGCCAGCCAGCACGAAATCACTACTCAGCACATCGCGCTCCAGCAAGCGCTGATGCAGACCATTGCCGGGCGCGTTGCAGAACCGGGTGACTTCCCGATGCCGATTGCCGGACTTGGCTTCTTCCGCCGCGAACAGCCATCAGCGCCGGTGGTGTGCATGGTCGAGCCGAGCATCATTCTGGTGGCCCAAGGCGAGAAGCAGCTGTGGGTCGGCGGCGAGGGGTATCCCTACGACACCTCGCGGTTTCTGGTCACGTCGTTGAACCTGCCGGCAAATTCCGAGGTGCTGGTGGCCAGTCCGGAGCAGCCGTGTCTGGGGCTGACGTTCAAACTCGACCTGCGCATGCTCGTCGAGCTGGTGGCGCAGAGTGAAACGCCGCCGGCCCGCGAGCGAGCGGTTGCCAAAGGCGTGGGTATCGGCACGGTCACTGTCGATATGCTGAGGTCATTCGAGCGGCTGCTGGCACTGCTCGATGAACCCGAAGCGATCCCGGTGCTCGCACCGCTGATCCAGCGCGAGATTCACTATCGTCTGCTGCAAAGCGATCAGGCGGGGCGGCTGCGGCAAATCATCGCCGTCGACGGTCAGGGCTACCGGATCGCCAAAGCCATCGACTGGCTGAAAGTCAATTACACCTCACCGGTACGCATCGAAGAACTGGCCGCACGGGTGCAGATGAGCGCGCCAACCTTCCATCACCACTTCCGCCAACTGACCGCCATGAGCCCGTTGCAGTACCAGAAATGGCTGCGTCTGAATGAGGCGCGGCGACTGATGCTGGTCGAGCATCAGGATGCGTCAACGGCGGCGTTCAAGGTCGGTTATGAAAGTCCGTCGCAATTCAGCCGCGAGTACAGTCGGCTGTTCGGGGCGGCGCCGAAGCGCGATATCGAAGCGTTGCGCGGGGTTTGATGCCCACCCGCAGGTGGGCATCGCGGAGGGTTATCCAGCCAGCGTCGCGTTATCAATCACGAAGCGATACTTCACATCGCCCTTGAGCAGGCGCTCGTAGGATTCGTTGATCTGATCCGCGCGAATCAGTTCGATATCCGACACGATGCCGTGCTCGGCGCAGAAATGGGCACAATCACGCAGGCGAGGTGTGAGACATCAGCAGGGATTTAATCCAGATCTGCAGCTTCATGCCGCTCGGGCACCTGACTCGCCTCATCGCCCCACGTGCGATTGACGCGCTGACCGCGAATCACCGCCGGCCGCTTGGCAATTTCTTCGGCCCAGCGCTGCAGGTGCGTGTACTCGTGCGCCGAGAGAAACTCCGCCGCCGAGTAGACATTGTTGCGAATCAGTTGCCCGTACCACGGCCAGACCGCGATGTCGGCGATGCTGTAACTGTCGCCCGCCAGGTAACGACTTTCGCCGAGGCGTCGATCCAATACATCCAGTTGACGTTTGGTTTCCATGGTAAAGCGGTTGATCGGGTACTCAAGCTTGTCCGGCGCGTACGCATAGAAGTGCCCGAAGCCGCCGCCCAGATAGGGTGCGGCGCCCATTTGCCAGAACAGCCAGTTCAAAGTTTCGGTACGACCGGCCGGATCGGTTGGCAGGAATGCGCCGAACTTCTCCGCGAGATACAGCAGAATCGCGCCCGATTCGAACACGCGAATCGCCGGCTCGACGCTGCGATCGAGCAACGCCGGAATCTTCGAATTCGGATTGATCTCGACGAAGCCGCTGGAAAACTGATCACCCTCGCCGATACGGATCAGCCAGGCGTCGTACTCGGCCTCGCTATGCCCCAGCGCCAACAGCTCTTCGAGCAGGATCGTGACTTTCACGCCATTCGGTGTGGCCAGCGAATACAGCTGCAACGGCTGCTTGCCAACCGGCAGAGTCTTTTCATGCGTCGGCCCGGCAGTCGGGCGATTGATGTTGGCGAACTGACCGCCAGACGGCGCGTCGTTTTTCCAGACTTGCGGCGGAACGTAAGACGCTTTGCTCATGACACAGACCTCATCGGTTGCTTGCTGGGCTAGGCGCCGATTCTGTCGGTTGATTGTGGGGCGGACAAGGGGTCATTGATGAAATCAGCAGCCGGCAAGCTCGCGACAAACGCCGCGATTTGCCCAGTACCGCGTAAATGCACTACGGGAACGTCGGGGCCGACGGCCAAGCGCACTGCGTCGATGCCCGGCCGATAGCCACGATCAAAAGTCCACACGAACTTGAGAAAGGTCAGGAATTCCCGGTCGAGTTTCTCTGTGCAACCAGCGGCAAGATCCGCGCGAGGGCGGTTCATGACGCTGCGCACGATCACCCGCCAGAAACAGGTAAGCCGCGGGGTGTCGAGCCAGATAATCAGGTCGGCACGCGGCAGGCGCAACTCGAAGGTGCGCCGCGCATAGTTGCCTTCACACACCCAGTTATCGGCGGCGATTGCTTCGCGAACCCTTGCGCGAAATTGCTCAGCGTCGGGTTCGACCCAGCCGGGTTCCCAGAACAGCGTGTCGAGGTGTATGACCGGCAGGTCCAGACGCTTGCCGAGCGCGCGGGCGAGGGTGGATTTGCCGCTGCCCGCGTTGCCCAGAATCACAATCCGTTGCATGAAGCTTTCCTGTCTTGAAAAAGCCGGAGATTGTGCCGGTTTTGGATGAACTGCTAAAGCGCTTGCCTGCGGTTAAACATATGCAAAAAGCCTTTAGTCGAACACCAGATCGGGAACGAGCGCTGGATATTCCTTGCTCACATCAATCTGTACAAGCGGTTTGCGCATCATCATAGGCGTCTCAAGGTCGTGCGGCTCACGCCGGAATATCGAAGAGCGCAAACATAGCAGCTGAACTAAAACGCTGACCATCAAGTCAGCATATTCAGTTGCTCTCTTCCCTTCACGAGGATCCATCCCATGCACAATGTCACTGTCGAATACCTGTTCAACGGCGAACCGCGCACGCATTCTTTTGAGCTGGAACCTACTGAATTGTCCGACCACGAAGCGGCGATGCACCTGTTGCAACTGCATTTCGGGGATGGCGAAAACAGTCTGATCATGCCGAGTGCGGACGCAACGCCGGAGGAGATTCTGGAGCAGGCTGAGCTGATGGGGCTGACGCAGATCCAGGTGGTCGGTCACCCGGCTTGACTTGACGTGCCGTTAACCGTTTCCAACAAACAACATTAAAAGACTCAAGTTTCTGGGCAAACCTGTCGATGCACTCCATATACCTCACGGAGTGTTGGCTATGAACTTGAATCGTCTGTCGGTCGGTATCAGCCTGTTATCCGCACTGAGTGGAAGCTGTCTGGCGGCGACCCCGTCCAGCCAGGGTGTCATCCATTTCACCGGCAGCATCGTGGAGCCGGGTTGTACGTTTAACGCCGGGACAAGTTCGACCTTCGAACTCAACGGCTGCGCAACCCCGGCGCGTGGCGGCGCTGTCAGTGCGCGCAGCGTCGAGCCCGTGCGTTCGGTCACGGCGCTGGATCGTTCCGCAGTCAATGTCAGACTGATCGCCGAGAGTGGCGAAGGTACTCGCTACTCTGACCAGCAGTATCAGTTGGTCGACGGCGCTGGAAAACCGATCCGCTCGGGAAATTACGTGGTGACACTGACTTCGCCGTGACTCATGCCACAACGCTTAAACCCCACCCCAATATCCCGCTTGTGACGACCACCAGCCACGGCGGGAGCTTCCAGAACATCAGCGCCACGAGGGCGAGCAGTGCGAGGCCAAAGTCTTGCACCTGAACGATCGCACTGGTCCAGACCGGCTGATACAGCGCCGCCAGCAGCAGCCCGACCACCGCCGCATTCACCCCGGCAAGGGCGGACTGCGTACGCCGGTTGCGACGTAATTGCTCCCAGAACGGCAACGCACCCATGATCAGCAAAAACGACGGCGCGAAGATCGCCAGCAGGCAGATCAGACCACCGAGCCAGCCAGATGGAGCGGTACTCATCGATGCGCCAAGGAATGCCGAAAACGTGAACAAGGGCCCGGGCATGGCTTGCACCGCGCCGTAACCGGCGAGGAAAACCTCGTTGCTGACCCAACCGGGTTGCACCACCTGCGCTTGCAGCAGTGGCAACACCACGTGCCCTCCGCCAAACACCAGTGCCCCTGCGCGATAGAAGGCGTCGACCACGGCGAAAGTCTGATTGGGCAGCGCGTAGGCAAGCAGTGGCAACCCCGCCAGCAATACGAAAAACAACGCAAGCCAGATCGCGCCCGCACGCCGGCTGATCATGATCGGCAGCGGCTCATGCTCGGCAATCTGCCCCGGTTTGAATATCAGCACTCCCAAAATGCCCGCGCCGACAATCACGCTGATCTGTCCCAATGCTGACGGTGCAAACA
Source organism: Pseudomonas sp. TWP3-2 (assembly GCF_049897765.1). Lineage (NCBI taxonomy): Bacteria > Pseudomonadati > Pseudomonadota > Gammaproteobacteria > Pseudomonadales > Pseudomonadaceae > Pseudomonas > Pseudomonas sp. TWP3-2. Next base: position 140,573 of record NZ_JAFCWW010000006.1, read on the forward strand.
AGGCAACGCACGCCGCAATGATCATGATGCTGACCCGCATCACGTCGGTGCACAGGTGACGCGCCATCCCCCAGACCGCTTGCGCAACCACCGCAACGGCGACCACTTTTAGGCCGTGCAATGCGCCGGGCGAGAGCACCGAACCGTAATGCGAAATGCCCAGCGCGAACGCAATCAGCACGACGGCCGAGGGCAGGGTGAAGCCGGCCCAGGCAGCCAGCGCGCCACGGTAGCCGGCGCGTGACAGGCCCAAGGCGATCCCGACCTGACTGCTCGCAGGCCCCGGCAGAAATTGGCAGAGCGCAACGAGATCTGCGTAGCTGCGTTCACTCAGCCAGCGCCGTCTGGTGACGAATTCATCGCGAAAGTAACCGAGGTGCGCGACGGGACCGCCGAAAGACGTCAGGCCCAGACGCAGAAAAATCAGAAACACCGATGCCGCGCTGTTTCTACGATCGATGCAACGGTCACTGGCCATGCCTGATCGCCCTGTCAAATGAACTCCGGGAACGCCTTGGTTACAGAGAATTGCTATAGCATTTTGCGAAACATACGTTTCAGTGTGGATACAAGGCAATCTCAATCAACCGATCATGGCGGGTGCATGACTGATAAAACCACCATCGAGGCCGTGAGCGCCTCCGACATTCCTGAGGTTCTGGAATTTGTGCTGCAAGCACGCGCCGAGCTGTTTCCGAAGCTCAGCGCGACTGGAATCCCGGTCGATCTGCAAAAATTTGAAGAAATTTACTTGCGCGGCGAAGGCGCATTTCTGGTCGCGCGTGACGGAGGACGGATTGTCGCCTCGATCGGCTATCTGCCCTACGACGGACGTTTTTCGCAGTTTGATTACCAGCCACTGAACGTCGTGGAAGTGGTGCGGCTTTTCGTCCTGCCAGCGTTTCGTCGTTCGGGATTGGCCGGCAAGCTCTATCGGGCGTTGAAAGCGCAGGCGGTGGAGAGCGGGGTGGAGGTGGTCTATCTGCACACTCATCCGTTCCTGCCGGGCGCGATTGATTTCTGGCTGCGGCAGGGGTTTGAGGTAATCGACGTAGAGGCCGATCCGGTGTGGCAGACGACCCACATGGAGAGTCGTCTGCCAACTTGATCAGACCGAGCGCAAACGCAGGATCTGCGCGCCGTCGAACGGATCGGTCAGGTAATGCGCCTGCACCGCGAAGGTGTCGAGCAGACGTTGCGGCGTCAGCACTTCCAACGGTTTGCCCAGCGCTACCAGACGCCCGCGTTCCAACACGGCCAACCGGTCACAAGTCAGCGCCTGATTGAGATCGTGCAGCGCAATCAGCGTGGTCACCGGCAACGCTTGAACCACGTTCAAAATCGCCAGTTGATGCTGGATATCCAGGTGATTGGTCGGCTCGTCGAGCAGCAGGATCTGCGGACGCTGGGCCAGCGCTCGGGCGATGTGTACGCGCTGGCGCTCGCCGCCGGACAGGCTGCGCCAGGTGCGGGTGCTCAGGTGCGTGGCGTCTACATCGTGAAGCGCCTGGTGGACGATTGCATCGTCGGCGGCTGACCACGGGCTCAGGGCCGACAGCCACGGTGTGCGACCGAGCGCGACGGCATCGAACACGCGGATCGCATCGTCGGTATCGGCCTGTTGTTCGACCACTGCCAGACGTTGCGCGATGTCTCGGCGCGAGAGTACGCCAAGACGCTGTCCCTCGAGCAGCACCTCGCCAGCGCTCGGCGTCCGTATACCGGCGAGCAGTTTGAGCAACGTTGATTTACCCGAACCATTCGGCCCGACAATGCCCAGCGTTTCGCCGCGATGCACCTGCAGATTGATGCCGTTCAACAACTCGGCATCGCGCACCCTGAACGCCAGATCGGAGCAACTGAGTACGCTCATCGCGCGTTCCTGCGCACGATCAGAATCAGCGCAAACACCGGCGCGCCGACCAGTGCCGTCACCACGCCAACCGGGATCACCTGACCTTTGATCAGGGTGCGCGACAACACATCCGCTGCGATCAGGAACAGTGCGCCGCCCAGCGCGCTCGCCGGCAGCAGCCGGCCGTGGCTGGTGCCGAGCATCAGCCGCGCGGCATGCGGAATCACCAGACCGACAAAACCGATCGAGCCGACAATCGACACCATCACTGCGGTCACCAGCGCCGCGCAACCAATCAGCACAAATTGCACCCGACGCACCGGAATGCCCAGCGAAGCCGCCGAGTCGGCACCAAAGGTAAACGCATCCAGCGCCCGCCGATGCCACAGACACACAGCCAGCCCCAGCACCGCCACCGGCATTGCCAGCCACACCGAAGGCCAGCGCACGCCGCTAAGGTTGCCCAGCAGCCAGAACATGATGCCGCGCGCCTGCTCGGAGCTGGCCGACTTGGTGATCAGAAACGCGGTGAGCGCATTGAACAGCTGTGAGCCAGCGATCCCGGCCAGAATAATCTGCCCGGTGCCATTCGCGGTGCCGCTGGCGCGCGCCAGCAGAATCACCAGCCCGAACGCCGCAACGGCCCCGACAAACGCGCCCGCCGACAATGAAATCAAACCGGCGCCAACGCCCAACAGCGTGACCATCACTGCGCCGGTCGAGGCGCCAGCGGAGATTCCCAACAGGTACGGATCGGCCAGCGGATTGCGCAGCAGCGATTGCAGGATCACCCCGCAAGTCGCGAGTCCGGCGCCACACGCGGCCGCTACCAAGGCGCGAGTCAGACGGTAATTCCAGACGATGCCCTGATCAATCGGATCGAGCGCATAACCCGCCGCCCACAGCTTGTTGGCCAGCGTCTGCAACACCACGCCCGGCGCGATAGCGGTTTCGCCGATGGACACTCCGGCGAGTACGGCAATCAGCAGAACGCCGAGCGCGAGCAGGGTTCGTAACACGATCGCAGTCATTTGCTCAGGTCATAACCGTTGATGGCCGAGGCCAGTTGTTCCAGACCATCGAACATGCGCAGGCTGGCCTGCATGGCCATGGCGTCGAGGATGATGATGCGGTTGTTCTTCACCGCGTCCATGTTGCGGGTCACTGGGTCGCTGCGCAGAAACTCGAGTTTCTTCTGATGGTCGTCCGCCGGGAAGCGACGACGATCCATGCGTGCGATCACCAGAAAGGTCGGATTGGCCTTTGCGATGGTTTCCCAGCCGACGGTTGGCCATTCTTCATCGGACTGCACGATGTTGTGCACGCCAAGCGTCTCGAGCATGAACTCGGGAACACCCTTGTGTCCGGCCACGAACGGATCGACCTCCAGCTCCGCACTGGAGAACCAGACCAATGCGCTGGCCTGTTGTTGCTCATGTTGGTGCTCGTGCTGTTTAGCCGTGGCGATCGATTTGGCGAGGCTGGCCTTGAGGTCGGCGTTGAGCTTGTCGCCACGCTCCTGCACGTCGAAAATCTCGGCGAATTGGCTGACGCTTTTATAGATGCTGTCGATGTGGAACGGCGCAAGACGTGTGCCGTCAGCGCCAACCAGATTGTTCTTCGCCTCACAATCGGAAGGCATCAGGTAGGTAGGAATCTTCAACTCGTGAAACTGCTCGCGCGTGCCGACCGCGCCTTGCGCGCCGACCATCCATTCCAGCTCAACCGCGACCAGTTGCGGGCGCTTGGCGATCACCGCTTCGAAACTCGGCTCGTTGTCGGCCAGCCGTTCGATCCGCTGATCTTGTGCTTGGTACTTGGCCAACACATCGTTGTACCAGACGGAAGTGCCCAAGACTTTGTCGCCCAGATCCAAGGCGTAAAGCATTTCGGTAGCGGCCTGGCCGACGGTTACGGTGCCGCTCGGGGCATGCTGAAAATTCAGGCTGCTGCCGCAGTTTTCCAGCGTCAGCGGGTAGTGAGTCGGGGCGGCGTGGGCGAGGGCGCAGACGCCAAGTCCGGTGATGAGCGCAGTAACGCGGGCCAGCAGCATGATGCATCTCCATTGGAACCGTACACGGAGCAGGGGTACGGACTGGAAACACATCGAACGCTGCCGCAGGAGCAGAGTAGGGCCGGTCAACGAGAAGATTGCGCACGGCAGCGATGTCCTTCCCGGACACCCCGCCGGTTAGTGATATTGCATGGCCGGCAGGTCTCCTGACTGATGCGTCGTCGCCACGCTCCAAGCCTTCCCGGACATAAATCCAGTGGCAGAAAAGGAGCAGGCTCGGCATCTACAGTTGCGGGGGCAGTTCCGTTTCACGCCTCGTGAGGCGCTACGGATTCCCTATTAATCCCATTTGGAAACCGGCGGCGGCATGGTAGTCGATCGGGCGATGGAGGGGGAGTTAAATGTCTGAAACGGTGGGTGCATATCCGTTGCTGCGGTAACGGCTTCTCGGGGTTCCGCCCTTACGGCGGGTCACCTTTTCCAAACGCCGAAAAGGTAACCCAAAAGGCTTTACCCTGACGTTCGGCCCTCGCTGTGGCTCGGGTTCCTTCGCTGCGGGATTGATCCGGGGGCATCGCCTCCGGTTTGCTTCGCTGCACCTCCTCTCGATGTGTTTGGCTGCGCCAAACGGTCGCTGCGCTCCCACCCCGGATCAATCCCTCCGCTCAGCCTGCCGACGGGCGCTCGAGATCAAGAGCGGTACTCGAGCTAACGCTCATTGTGTTGAGTGGTGGAAAGCGAAGTGCGGTTTTCGGGTGGCTGTAGATTCTGTGGGAGCTGGCTTGCCAGCGATGGCGGCCTGACAGCCGACCAATCTTTAGCTGAATCTTCTCAATCCTGCTGTGGGAACTAGCCTGCTAACGATTGGCATCCCCTCGCTCCAAAATCCTCCGCTTTGCAAATGGCCCTTGCACATCTACTCTGCCTGATCTCCCCCTGCACCGAGCACACCTTCCATGATGGACAGCCTCAGCGGTATCACCACCTTCATTCAGGTGGCCGAAACCCGCAGCTTTACCGAGGCCGGGCGTTTGCTGGAGATCTCCGCTTCGGCGGTGGGCAAAAGCGTCGCGCGCATGGAAGAACGCCTCGGTGTGCGGCTGTTTCATCGCAGCACCCGCAGCGTGACCCTGACCACCGAAGGCGAGCTGTTCCTCGACCGTTGCAAACGCATCGTCAGCGAAGTCGAAGCCGCACAAATGGAGTTGTTGGAACTGTCCGCTACACCGCGTGGCAAAGTGCGCATCAGCGTGCCGATTCAGAACGTGTTGATCATGCCGGTGCTCGCCGGTTTCATGCGCGCCTACCCGGATATCGAGCTGGACCTTGACATGTCCGACCGCATGGTCGATGTGATCGAGGAAGGCTTCGACGCAGTGATCCGTACTGGCGCGCCGCAGGACTCACGGCTGATGGCGCGCAAGCTCGGCGGATTTCAATTGCAGTTGGTAGCGTCCCCAGCCTACCTCGAACGCAATGGCGAGCCGGCGCACCCGGATGATCTGAGTCGCCACGTGTGCCTGCTGCACAAGTTTCCTGCGACCGGGATGATCGAGCGCTGGCCGCTGCGCGTCGGTGATACGCACATCGAGCCAAACCTGACGCGTGCATTGACCAGCACCACGACGGACTCGCTGATGTACCTGGCACTGGATGGGGTGGGGATTGCGTGTCTGCCGGATTTTTCAATCCGCGAGCCGTTGGCCGATGGCCGGCTGAAGGTGGTGCTGGGGGATTACACCGATCACACCGGCAACCTGTGGATGCTCTGGCCTGCGTCGAAGCAGACGGCACCGAGGCTGCGAGTGTTGATCGACTATTTCAGAGACAACATATTGAAGGGCTGAAGTCAGCGTTGCAGGGTCTCGGCAATAGGCGCTTGGCTCAGGCCGAAGCTGAGCATCACTATCAGCCCGAGCGCGCCAATCGCCGCCGCCAGCCACAGCACTGCAGACACGCCGGCATGATCGACCACCAGCCCGCCGGCCAGCGAACCCGAGGCAATCGCCACCTGGAACATGGTCACCAGCATCGCCGAACTCGCCTCAGGCAACTTCGGTGAAGTCAGTTGCATCCAGCTGCTCACGCCCAGTGGAATTGCCCCATACGCGATGCCCCACAGCAACACCGCCAACGTCACGCTCCAACCCTGCAACTGTGGCAAGGCCAGTTGCGCGATCACCATCAGCACTACCACGGCGCCCAGCGAGGCGCGTAAATGCGTGGTGATGGTGCCGGCCATGGCGAAATTGGCGAGCATGCCGACCAGCCCGAAGCCCAATAGAATCGCGGTAATCGCACTCGGCGAGAAACCGGCCTGGTGTCCAAGGAATGGAGCGATGTAGGTGTAAGCGGTAAAATGCGCGGCCACCACGGTAGCCAGCAAGAGCATGCTGCGACGCGCGTTGCTGCGCGACAAAAAGGCCCACAGTGCGCGCATTTTCAAGCTTTCACTGGAGGGCAATGACGGCAACGTCAGCGCCTGCGCGACGAGTGCAATCAACGCCAGAGCGGCCGCCACCGCGAACGATACCCGCCACGAAAACAGGGTGCTGACAAACGTCCCGAACGGCACGCCAAACACCGTCGCCAAGGTAATCCCGGCAAAGATCAGCGCCGTGGCTTTGGCCGCTTTCGACGGCTCGACCAGACGCCCGGCAACGGCAATCGCTACCGCCCAGAACCCACCCAGGGCCACGCCCAGCAGTGCGCGGCCCAACAGCATGAACGGCAGCGACGGCGAAACTGCCGACACCAGATTTGAAACCACTAGCAGCAGCGTCAACAACAGCAACAACCGGCGCCGGTTCATGCGGCCGGCGCCGAGCATGATTGCTGGTGCCGCCACCGCCGCAACGATCCCTGGCACCGTAACCATCAACCCGGCCACGCCTTCGGTGACGTCGAGTTAATCGGCAATCTGCGGCAACACGCCGACCGGCAGGTATTCGGTAGTGACAAAGGCAAAAGCGCCGAGGGCCACCGAGTACACCGACAGCCAGTCGCGCCAGGAGGAGGGCACCTCCCGTGCAAGCGGCGCGGTGGCGGGAAGTGCGGATAAATCGTGCATGGCATAGCTCCACAATAATAAGTGGAGCCATGCTAGGTAAGCGCTTGCGTGAGAAAAACGGGGCACGGTTCCGATCACTGCGGAGCAAACGCTCCGCAATCGATCAACCTCTGCCGTTTTGCACCGCATAGTTGAGCACGAACTGCACATGCGCCTTGGTTGATCCTGTTACTAACCAGTTCGACTAACGCGGCAATGGCATATGGATATGCCCATTTGTGCGTTGTTTTTTATAAGGATTTCCTCTCAACTGGCGGTTTTCTGCTGGGGCGAGCGTTGATGTCTGAACGATTTGAAGCACTGGTCATCGGCCTGGGCGCGATGGGCGCGGCGACGGTTTATCAATTAGCCAAAGCCGGGGTAAAAGTCGCCGGCATCGACCGTCATCACCCGCCGCATACTTTCGGCTCAAGCCATGGCGACACGCGCATCACCCGGCTGTCGGTGGGCGAAGGCGCGCAGTACGTGCCGATCGTGCGTAACTCGCACCGTATCTGGCGTGAACTTGAGGCGCAGTCCGGCGAGTCTCTGTTCGAGCAGTCCGGTTTGCTGGTGCTGACCTCAAGCCCGGATTTCGATCCAGCCGATCAAACCGATTTCACCCTGCGCACCATCGGCTTGGCCCAGACCTACGGCATCGAACATGAAGTGCTGGATGCCACGCAGATTCGCCAGCGCTTTGCGCAGTTCGCCAATGTGCACGACAGCGCCGTCGGCTACTTCGAACCGGGCGGCGGTTTCGTGCGGCCCGAGCGCTGCATCGATGTGCAACTGAAGTTGGCCAAGCAACGTGGCGCGACGCTGTACAAAGGCGAGGTCGTTACCGAAATCAGTTCAGACGAGCAGGGTGTCACCGTCACCACCAACCAACGCACATTGCACGCCGACAAACTGGTGATCAGCGCGGGCAACTGGATGGGTGATTTAGTCGGTGATCCGCTGGACGGGTTGCTCAAGGTCTATCGACAAAACCTGTTCTGGTTTGAGCTGGAGCCTGATGCCGATCTGGTCGGCAGTTCGCCCACCTTCATCCTCACCCACGGCAAGGGTGACGACTGCGTCAACTACGGCTTCCCGGCCCAGCCGGGCGAGGGCAGTCTCAAAGTCGCCACCGCGCAATACCACACGGCATCGTCGCCCGACACGCTTGACCGTACGGTCTCGATGGCAGAGCAGCGCGACATGTACGCGCAACAAGTTGAGGGCCGCATCGCCGGAGTTACTGACAAGGTGCTCAAGTCGGCGGTCTGCGCGTACACCGTCACGCCGGACCGGCATTTCATCATCGACGAGCATCCTTTGTTGCAACATACCTTGCTGGTGTCGGCCTGTTCCGGCCATGGTTTCAAACATTCGGCGGCACTCGGCGAAGCCTTTGCGCAATGGTGCATACGCGGCACAACCGACCTTGATCTCTCGTCTTTCTCCCTGAAACGCTTCGAAGGAAATCCATCGTGAAACGAGTAAGGTGAAAAACTTCATCCTGGAGCGCTATGACGGCTAAGTGGTTCCGGCGGTTTAAAGCGCTGAACACCTGAATTCACCGCTGTCATTCAGCGGTGAATTCAGGAAAGCACAAGACTTCAAGCGGAAAAACCGGATAATGGCGGCCAATTCGTAGCTCGCTATTCTGGTATTCCCGCATGGAAATCAAGGTCAACTTTCTCGACAACCTTCGACTTGAAGCCAAGTTCGACGACTTCACGGTGATCGCCGATCAGCCCATCCGCTACAAGGGTGACGGCTCGGCGCCGGGGCCGTTCGATTACTTTCTGGCTTCGTCGGCGTTGTGCGCGGCTTACTTTGTGAAGTTGTACTGCGACACGCGCAATATTCCGACCGATAACATTCGTCTGTCGCAGAACAACATTGTCGATCCGGAAAACCGTTACAACCAGATTTTCAAGATTCAGGTCGAACTGCCGGCAGACATCTCCGACAAGGATCGTCAGGGCATCCTGCGCTCCATCGACCGCTGCACCGTGAAGAAAGTGGTGCAGGCCGGGCCTGAGTTCGTCATTGAAGAAGTGGAAAATCTCGACGCCGACGCCCAGGCCTTGTTGATGCCGGCCTCGGCATCCGGCGCAAGCACGTTCATTGCCGGCAAGGACCTGCCGCTGGAGCAGACCATCGCCAACATGTCGGGCATCCTCGCCGACCTCGGCATGAAGATCGAAATCGCTTCGTGGCGCAATATCGTGCCTAACGTGTGGTCGCTGCACATTCGCGACGCGCACTCGCCGATGTGCTTCACCAACGGCAAGGGTTCGACCAAGGAAGGCGCATTGGCCTCGGCACTCGGCGAATTCATCGAGCGGCTCAACTGCAACTTCTTCTACAACGATCAGTTCTGGGGCGAAGACATCGCCAACGCGCCGTTCGTGCATTACCCGGACGAGCGCTGGTTCCAGCCCGGCCCTAACGATGAACTGCCTGCAGAAATTCTCGACGCGCATTGCCTCAAGGTTTACAACCGCGAAGGCGATCTGCGTGGCTCGCACCTGTTCGACACTAACTCCGGTAATGAAGCGCGCGGTATCGTTTCGCTGCCATTCGTGCGTCAGTCCGACAAGGAAGTGGTGTACTTCCCGTCGAACCTGATCGAAAACCTGTTCCTCAGCAACGGCATGAGCGCCGGCAACACGCTGGCCGAAGCGCAGGTGCAGTGCCTGTCGGAGATCTTCGAGCGCGCGGTCAAACGCGAAATCATCGAAGGCGAATTTGCGCTGCCGGACGTACCGGCAGAAGTGTTGGCGAAATACCCAAGCATTCTCGCCGGCATTCAAGGCCTTGAAGAGCAGGGCTTCCCGGTGCTGGTCAAGGACGCATCGTTGGGCGGTGAATTCCCGGTGATGTGCGTGACCCTGATGAACCCGCGCACTGGCGGCGTGTTCGCCTCGTTCGGCGCGCACCCAAGCTTCGAAGTGGCGCTGGAGCGCAGCCTGACCGAACTGCTGCAAGGCCGCAGTTTCGAAGGCCTCAACGATCTGCCGCAGCCGACCTTTGAAGGTCACGCAGTCACCGAGCCGAACAACTTCGTCGAGCACTTCATCGACTCCAGCGGCGTAGTGTCGTGGCGTTTCTTCAGCTCCAAATCGGATTACGAGTTTGTCGAGTGGGACTTCACCGGTAACGGCGAAAACTCCAACGCCGAGGAAGCCGCGACCCTGTTCGCCATCCTCGAAGGCATGGGTAAAGAAGTCTACATGGCGGTCTACGAGCACATCGGCGCCACCGCCTGCCGCATCCTCGTGCCGGACTACTCGGAGATCTACCCGGTCGAAGATCTGGTCTGGGACAACACCAACAAGGCGCTGTTCTTCCGCGCCGACATCCTCAACCTGCACAGCCTCGACGACGCTGAACTCGCGGCACTGGTCGAGCGTCTGGTCGAGAGCGAACTGGATGACTACACCGACATCACCACGCTGATCGGCATCGAATTCGACGACAACACTGCGTGGGGTCAGTTGACGATTCTTGAGCTGAAGCTGTTGATCTGGCTCGCCCTTGGGCAGCATGAAGAAGCCAAGGAAGTCGTGGAAATGTTCCTGCAGTACAACGACAACACTGTCGAGCGCGGCTTGTTCTACCAGGCTGTGAACGCGGTGCTGGAGATAGGCCTGGACGACGATCTGGAGCTTGAAGACTACGAAGCCAACTTCCGCCGCATGTTCGGCAACGAGCGCATGGACGCCGCGATTGGCTCGGTGGACGGCAGCGTGCGCTTCTACGGCTTGACGCCGACCAGCATCAAGCTGGAAGGCCTGGATCGCCATCTGCGCCTGATCGACAGCTATAAAAAGCTGCATGCGGCGCGCGGCGGTGTGACGGGTTAATCCGGCTAATCGCGCTCACAAGAAAGCACCTTCGGGTGCTTTTTTGTTTTGGGGAGAGATTCAGTTTTTTGGCTGCGTCTACTTGCATTGTCCTGCTCAGGTTGACAGTCAAACACTTTTCAGGCGATTTATCCCCGACGGAGGAGTCATTAATCTGTGCCCATGTTGAACGCAACCAACCTTCCATAACTTGAAAAGGGATTCAAACATGAGCACTGCAACCTACAACCGCCTGAACAAAGACGACGCCGTGGTTCTGCTGGTCGACCACCAGACCGGTCTGATTTCGCTGGTTCAGGACTTCTCGCCAAACGAGTTCAAGAACAACGTGCTGGCTCTTGCCGACGTCGCCAAGTTCTTCGACCTGCCGACCATCCTCACCACCAGTTTCGAACAAGGCCCGAACGGCCCGCTGGTGCCGGAACTCAAAGAAATGTTCCCGGATGCGCCGTACATCGCTCGCCCAGGCCAGATCAACGCATGGGACAACGAAGACTTCGTCAAAGCGATCAAAGCCACCGGCCGCAAACAGATCATCATTGCCGGCGTGGTGACCGACGTATGCGTAGCGTTCCCGACACTCTCGGCGCTGGCGGAAGGCTTTGATGTGTTCGTGGTTACCGATGCTTCCGGCACCTTCAACACCACCGTGCAACAGGCCGCATGGAACCGCATGACTCAGGCCGGCGCGCAGATGATGAACTGGTTCTCGGTGGCCTGTGAGTTGCAGGGCGACTGGCGCAACGATATCGAAGGGCTGGGTAACTTGCTGTCGCAGCGGATCCCGAACTATCGCAACTTGATGAATGGGTATGCGGCGTTGACGGCTCGTCAGGCCTCGTAATCGCCAAAGATCAAAAGATCGCAGCGTGCCGCAGCTCCTACAGGGTGTACATCCTTCCAGTGTAGGAGCTGCGGCACGCTACGATCTTTTGATTTTGCTCTGCGTGTGTGGAAGAAGATCTAAACTTTGTCTTAAGAATCACGTATTCCAGAGGCGGACCGGATGAACACCCAATCACGACGCAAGTGGATCCTGCCCTCGATGCTCATCATCAGCGTGATGTTCACAGCCGGATGCACTCGAAAATCTGCTCATTACTCAGCCTCCAACGTCGGCGACAGCTGTTACGCCAAAGCGCTACCGACAGTGGGCGAGGGCGGGCTAGCGTGGGGTTCGACTTTGAGCGTGGCACGCAAAAAATCACTGAATAACTGCATGCGCTACGCCGGGCGCTCCGGTGGGACGCCGAACACCTGTCAGGTTGTATTGGCCAAGTGCAAGTGACCTGCAACGCAATTTAAACCAGCACCGTCAGCCACGCCGATATCAGCAGCAAAACCGCCAACCCCGTGTTCATGCGTTTGAATGCCTGTGGCGAACTCAACGCCCGCGCACTGCCCACGCCAAGCAACGCCCACAGGGTCATGCACGGCAGGCAGACCAACAGAAACGCCAGCGACAGCACCAGCATCCGCAGCGTCTTGTCACCGCTGCCGGCAAACACGCTGGCCACCGCAATCGCCATCATCCACACCTTGGGATTGATCACTTGCAGCAGGGCGGCGCCGAATGCGCTGAGCTCGTCATCGCGCGCAGTTTGTGGCTCGAGCGATGGCGGCGCGCTGCGGAAGATCTGCCAGGCCAGCCAGCTCAACCAGAGCACCCCGGCCCACGCCATCAGCTGTTGCACACGGGGGAATTGCAGCAGTGTTTCGCCCAGCCCGAGGCCCACGGCCAACACCACCAAAGTTGCCGCCAGACAGGCGAAGAAAATGATCGGCAGCGTCGCCGTCAGGCCGCGCCGCGAACTGTAGCTCATCACCAGAATATTGGTCGGCCCGGGAGTGATCGAGGCAACGAAGGAGAACAGCAAAAACGGCAGCAACGATTCCATGGCAAGCATTCCACTATGAGTAGATAGCCATGGTCGCGGGTCAGGGCGGTTCAGTCTGGAAGGTTTGAGCAGCGCTTGCGGTAATCCGCCGGGGTGAGGTGGTAGGCACGGCGAAACCAGCGTCCCAGATGGCTTTGATCGGCAAACCCGAGGGCGCTCGCGACTTGCGCTGGCGACTCGCCGCGCGCCAGCAGTTGCCGCGCCTTGGCCAGCCGTAGCTGAATCAGATACGCATGCGGTGCCAGTCCGAAGGCTGACTTGAAGGCACGCGTCAGGCGAAAGCGATCAACCCCGCAAGCGAGTGCCAGGTCATCCAGTCCGATGTCCTCGAAGGCATGCGCATGCAGATAATCCCGCGCCACTTGCGCCACCAGCGGCAGGCGCGGATCGACAGTCTGGCGCTTGCGCCAATCAAGGTGGCCAGTCAGCGCGCCGAGCAAATTGTCGACAGCGCTCTGCCGCACGATGCGCAAATCGCCCTCATGCAACGCGCGAAACGCCAGATTGATCGCGACGCTCAGGCGCGGGTCCTGACTCAAGGTGTCGGCAAACCCCGGCTGGCTGTTGCTCGGCGCGTTCTCGAACAACGCGTGCAGCTCGCGCTCCAGCCAGTGCGGATCGAGATACAGCATCGAATAGGTGAAACCGTCCTCGGTAGGCGCATGCCCGTCGTGGATTTCTCCCGGTTCGAGCATGAACACTTTGCCGGGCGTGCTCAGATGGCGCACCCGGCGGCAATTGAATTGCTGCACGCCTTGCTCCGTGACGCCTACCAGAAAACTGTCGTGCCAGTGCGGATCGTAGGCATGCCCCTGAAAATGCGCGCGAATTGATTCAATCCCGGTTTCGGCATCCTGAGACAGATCAATCCAGCTGCGTTTGTCCACGCAAGGCTCCTGGGGCGTTGAAGCGGTTGGCTGGCTAAATTACCGCGCTTTGCCAATAGCCGTTTAGAAGATTTGTGCAGGTTTGGCGGTGGGCCAGAGCAAATTCTCATGTGTTGCGTTCGTCCTTTCATACGTCGCAGTTCTCATTGCCCGTTCTCGTATGTCTGGAGTTTCTCGATGCCCGCGTCCAAATCCCTGCCCACTGCATTGTTGGGGCTGGCCCTTGCCTGTCCGGCCATGGCTGACGCCCAGAGCATGGAGTTGGGCCAAGTGCTGATCGGCGCTGAGGAAACCAGCGGCGAAGATCAGGCTGTCGAGGATGCAAAAGTGCGGCTGGATCAGGTTGCCGGTGGCACCAATCTGGTCGATATGCGCCGCCCGTTGCAGGGTAAAGTCGCGAGCAATCAGGACGTGCTGGCTTATCAGCCGGGCGTCTACGCGCAGTCGGCGGGCAATGAAGGGGTAAAGATTTCGATCCGAGGCTCGGGCATCAACCGCGCACCCGGGGCGCATGCTTCGGGCTTGTATACGATGCTCGACGGACTGCCGCTGACCGGCCCCGGCGGCACGCCGTATGAGTTGCTTGAACCGCTATGGCTCGACCATGTGGAAGTGCTGCGCGGCGCCAACGGTTTCGACCGAGGTGCACTGGCGTTGGGCGGGGCGGTCGATTACGTCAGCCACACCGGCTACGACGCACCGCGTTTGCAAGTGCGCTACGCAACCGGCAGCCACGGTTACCAGCAACGGCAGATCAGTTCCGGCCAAGTACTCGGTGATTTCGATTACTACCTGGCCGTGACTGATGCGCGCTCTGACGGTTATCAGGATCACACCGCGAGCCAGAGCCAGGGCGTGATCGCCAACTTCGGTTATCGCTTCAATCCGAACCTGGAAACGCGTTTCTACATCCGCCACCGCGAGACTGAAAACGACCTCGGCGGACGCGTAACCAAAAACTCGATCGAACACACGCCGCGCGCCGCCAACCCGGCTTACGTCTCGCGTGACGACAGCCGCGATCAGCCGGGTAGCACCTTCATCGGCAACAAAACCACGTACTACATCGATGACGATTCAAGCATCCAGACCGGGCTTGTCTATCACGACTATCCGATGGATTTGCGCGAAGGCCCGAATCGCCTGAAAGTCGCCTACAGCGATGTCAGCGGCACCTTCGACTACAAGCGTCGCGACACGCTTTGGGGCCTCGAAAGCCGCAGCACCGTCGGCCTGCGCGTCACCAAACACCTGCCGAATGCTGGCGCCAGCGAACGGGTTCGGATCCCTACCGGCAACACCGCCGGTTACGCACCGGGCACGCCTATTCGCAATTTCACCTATCAAGGCTCGGACACTGTCTTGCACTTTGGCAATGACCTGGAAATCGCCGATGACCTGTGGCTGACCACCGGCCTCGCCGCTATCTACACCCGTCGCGAAAGCGCCGTGACCTACCCGCAAAGTGGCGGTAAAACCAGCATGAACGACTGGGATTACGCACCGCGTCTGGGCCTGCGCTATCAACTGACACCCGATCTGCAACTGTTCGGCAACCTCAGCCGCTCGGTCGAAGCGCCGCATCCGTGGTCGCTGATCTACAGCTCTAACATCCGCTTCCCGGCCGGCAGCGGTGTCGCCACCGGTGCGCAACGCGATCCGGTCAAGCTGCAAAACCAGACCGCGACCACCCTTGAACTTGGCGGTCGCGGCGACAGCGTAATCGGCGAATGGAGCCTGGCGTGGTACTACGCTCAGGTGCGCCACGAATTGCTCTCGGTGCTGCCCGACGCCAACGCCACCACGCCCTACGAACTCAACGCCAGCCCGACCGTGCACCAAGGCGTCGAAGCCAGCCTGCAGAGCAATCTGTGGTCAGCGAAGGATGGCGGCAAGCTCAGCCTGCGCCAGGCTTACACCTTCAGCGACTTCCACTACCGCGACGACCAGCGCTTCGGCGACAACCGCCTGCCGGGCCTGCCGATGCATTACTACCAAGGCGAATTGCGCTACGACTTCCCGCAAGGCTTCTTCGCCGCCGTCAACACGCAACTGGTGTCCAAAGTCGCGGTGGATTACGCCAACAGCTACTACGCCGATCCGTACGCGACATTCGGCGCCACGCTGGGCTACAACGCGCCCAAGGGCGACTGGCAAACCTGGCTGGACATGCGCAACCTGACCGACAAGCACTACGCCGCTACCGTCACGCCGGGTTATGACGACAAAGGTCTGGATGCCGCAAGGTCGACGCCGGGGGAGGGCATGGCGATGTATGTCGGGGTTTCATGGAGTTTGCTTTGAGGGGAGTTCCTACAGGGTGAGCGTGCATCGGAGCTAAGCTAATGCAAAAAAGGTATTTGTTCGGTGTTTTTAATATCGTTTAGTTTTGTCCTCACAAACGAATCGAAAGCATCAAACCGACAGACCTCCCGATTGCCATGACGGCGCACGCTGAATCGATCATCAGGCTCTTCAGGTTTGATTCACATGGGAGTGAATCATGCCGCACACCTCAGATATTTCCGCCTTACCGATCCTCGACCTGTCGCTGCTGGATGGCTCCGACTCGCAGCGCCAACGCTTCCTCGCCGACCTGCGCCACGCCGCGCGCGATGTCGGCTTTTTCTATCTGACCGGTCACGGTATCGACGCGGATCTGCTGCGCTAGGTGCAAGACCACGCCCGCCAGTTCTTCGCCCTCCCGGACAGCGAAAAGACTGCTGTCGGCATGATCAACTCGCCGCATTTTCGTGGCTACAACCGTGCAGCGTCGGAGATCACGCGCGGCAAGCCTGATCAGCGTGAGCAATTCGATCTCGGTGCCGAGCGTGAGGTCTTGCCACTCAATCCGCACAGTCCGCTGTGGGCGCGCTTGCAAGGCCCCAATCAATGGCCAGGTTCGTTGCCGCAAATCAAACCGCTGCTGCTCGATTGGCAGCAAGCCATGACGCAAATGTCCCTGCGCCTGCTGCGCGCCTTCGCTGAAGCCCTGTCATTGCCGCAAGACGCCTTCGACCGCTTGTACGGCGACAAACCCAACGAACACATCAAGTTGATGCGCTATCCAGGTCAGTCATCCGAGGCGAGCAATCAGGGCGTTGGCGCGCACAAGGATTCCGGTTTCCTCAGCTTCCTGTTGCAAGACCAACAGGCCGGTCTGCAAGTCGAAATCGAAGAGGGCCGCTGGATCAATGCGCTGCCGCGCGACAACACCTTGGTGGTGAACATCGGCGAATTGCTGGAGCTGGCCACCAACGGTTATCTGCGCGCCACCGTGCACCGGGTGCAGTCGCCGCCGGAGGGTGTCGAGCGCTTGTCGATCGCGTTTTTCCTTGGTGCACAACTCGATGCGGTGGTGCCGCTGTACCCGTTGCCGAGCGTGCTGTTGCGCGAAGCGCGTGGCCCGGCGAGTGATCCGCACAATCCGCTGTTGCGTGATGTCGGCTGGAATTACCTCAAGGGCCGTTTGCGCTCGCATCCGGATGTCGCCCAACGGTTTTACGCCGACGCGTTGATCCCGCACACCCTCAAAGCGCTCAGCGCCTGATCTGAAGGATGCTCGCCATGCTGAAGAAAACCGGATTGACCCTGGCCATCGTCGGCGCGCTGCTGACATCCTGCAATGCGCTTGCGCTGGAGCCATTGCGCGTTGCTGCCGACCCCGTGCCCCACGCGCAAATCCTGGCGTACATCCAGAAAATTGACCCGCAACTGAACCTGAAAGTCATCGAAATCCCCAATGGAGTGAACTCCAACGAATTGCTGGTGCACGGCGACGTCGATGCCAATTACTTCCAGCATCTGCCGTACCTGAAATCCCAGGAACAAGCCCTCGGCGAAAAACTCGCAGTGGCCGCCACGGTACACATTGAGCCGCTGGGAATTTACTCCCGGCGCCACACAGACTTTGCCCAAGTGCCGGATAAAGGCACGGTTGCTGTGCCGAATAACGTCACCAATCTGAGCCGCGCTTTATACCTTTTGCAGGACAACGGCCTGATCAAACTCAAACCCGGGTTCAACGACCCGGCCGCCGATCAGGCCACGCCCAAGGACATCGCCGAAAACCCGAAACGCCTGAAAATTCTCGAGATCGAATCGCCGCAAATCCCCCGCGCACTGGATGACGTCGATCTGGCGGTGATCAACGGCAACTACGCGCTGGAGGCGGGTCTGGTGCCGGCCAAGGATGCGCTGGGGCTGGAGAAGGCCGAGCACAATCCGTACGCGAACATTCTGGTGACCACGCCGCAGTTGCAGAACGATCCGCGCATCCAGCAACTGGCCAAGGACCTGACTTCACCGCAAGTGGCCAAATACATCAGCGAGAACTTCAAAGGCTCGGTGATTCCGGTCGTGGACGCCCAGCCATGATCATCGTCGAGCAGTTGAGCAAGACCTATCCGTCAGCCTCGTTACCGGCGCTGGATCAAGTGTCGCTGAGCATTCCCGATGGTGCGGTTTACGGGATTCTCGGGCGCAGCGGCGCCGGTAAATCGACGCTGCTGCGCTGCCTCAATTTGCTCGAACGCCCGGACTGCGGGCGGATTCTGCTCGATGGAGTAGACCTCGCCGCGCTGTCCGACAGCGACCTGCGCCAGCAGCGCCAGCGCATCGGCATGATCTTTCAGGGCTTCAATCTGCTGCATTCGCGCAACGTGTTCGACAACATCGCGGTGCCGCTGGAGATCGGCAAGGTCGCCAAACCCCAGCGTCAGCAACGGGTGCGCGAGTTGCTCGATCTGGTCGGCCTGAGCGACAAGGCGCTGGCGTTTCCCTCGCAATTATCCGGCGGGCAAAAGCAGCGCGTTGGCATCGCCCGCGCATTGGCCGCGCGCCCGGCGTATCTGCTGTCGGACGAGGCTACCAGTGCCCTCGATCCGGAAACCACCGCCTCGATTCTCGAACTGCTCAGCGACATCAACCGCCAACTTGGCCTGACCATCGTGCTGATCACCCATGAGCTGGACGTGGTCAAGTCGATCTGCGACCACGCAGCTTCGATGGCGAATGGACGATTGGTCGAAGCCGGGCCGGTGGCCAAATTACTCGCTGATCCGAATTCTGCGCTCGGTCGCTCACTCAGGCCGAGTTGCGGGTTGCCGCTGGGCCACGACGCACCCGGTTTGAGCTTCCTCAAACAATACGGCGTACGGGCGGCGCACTCATGAACCGCACGATCAACTGGGATGAAATCCTGCAACTGGTACTCAATGCGACCGGCGAAACCCTGTACATGGTGTTGTTGGCCGGGCTGTTCACGCTGCTGATCGGTTTGCCGCTGGGCGTATTGCTGTTCATCAGCCGCCGCACTGGCCTGTACCCGATGCCCCGGCTGAATGCGGGGTTGGGGGCGGTGGTCAATCTCGGCCGTTCGATGCCGTTTGTGGTGATGCTGATTGCGCTGATCCCGCTGACCCGTTTGGTGGTCGGCACCACACTGGGCAGCACCGCCGCCGTGGTGCCGATCACCATTGGTGCGTTTCCGTTCTTCGCGCGGATCGTCGAAAACGCGCTGGATGAGGTCGACAAGGGCCGCATCGAAGCCATCCTCGCGATGGGCGGTGACCTGCGCCATGTGATTTTCAAAGTGCTGCTGCCTGAAGCGCTGCCGGCATTGTTCGCGGGTATCACGCTGACGCTGGTGATGCTGATCGGCTTCTCGTCGATGGCCGGTGTGATTGGCGGCGGCGGGCTCGGCGATCTGGCGATTCGCTACGGTTATCAACGCTTCAACAATCAAGTGATGGTCGCCACTGTGGTGGTGCTGGTCATCCTCGTTCAGGGCGTGCAAAGCCTGGGCGATCGGCTGGTACGTTCGCTGGCTCATCGACGTTAAGGAATTTTATGAGTGGGCCTGTCTCCGTGGCATCCGCGCCGCTGATTCGTGTGCATGAACTGAGCAAGAGCTTCGGCTCGAACCGCGCGCTGGATGCGGTCAGCCTGCAGATTTATCCCGCTGAAGTGGTGGCGTTGCTCGGCGCCAACGGGGCGGGCAAATCGACGCTGGTGAAGATCCTCGCCGGCAGTCAGAGTTCTGATGGCGGGGAGCTGTGGGTGGACGGTCAGGCACGGCATTTCAGCTCGCCGCTGTCGGCGCGCCGAGTCGGGGTTGTCGCGGTGCATCAGCAGATCAACGACGGCATCGCGCCGGGACTGAGCGTGGCCGAGAACCTGCTGCTCGATGAGCTGTGCCGGCCGGATGCGGGCTTTTGGCTCAATCGCAAGAAACTGCTGGAACGCGCGGCGAATATCGCCGCCGGTCTTGGCCTTGTGTTGCCGCTGGAGCAACCGATTGAACACTTGGGCCAGGCTGAACGGCAACTGGTGGTGCTGGCGCGAGCCTTCGCTTTGCAACCGCGTCTGCTGATTCTCGATGAACCGACGGCAGCTCTGTCGGATGCCGAGGCGCAGCGGCTGTTCGGGCTGATGGACACGCTGCGCAGCCGTGGCGTGGCGATTCTGTACATTTCTCATCGTTTGTCCGATCTGCAACGGGTCGCGGATCGCGCCATCGTCCTGCGTGACGGCAAACTCGCGGGTGAGTTCAGCGCTCGGCAGTTGCCGGAAGCGGTGGAAGCCATGCTCGGGCACTCGCTGGAGGTGCATGTCTACACGCCGCGACCTGCCGGGCGCGAGGTGCTGAGACTGCGTGGCGCGCAAATCCTGCCGCGTTCTTCAGCCTTTGATCTGAGCCTGCACGAAGGCGAAGTGGTGGTGCTGACCGGATTGCTCGGCGCCGGTAAAAGCGAAATTGCAGAGGTGCTGTTCGGCCTGCGCGAAGCGGCGGCCGGCAGTTTGCAACTGGACGGTGCCGAATGGCTGCCGGGTTCACCACGGCAGGCCATTCAAAGCGGCGTATTTCTCGCTGCCGAAGACCGCGCCAGCCAATCGCTGGTGCAGGATTTCTCGCTGCGGCGCACGCTGACGCTGCCATTTCTCGAACGTTTCACTCGCGGCGGTTTCATTCGCAATCGCGCTGAAGCAGCAGCGGTTGAGGCGCAGGTGGCGGCGCTGGGAATCAAGACGTCCGGCATCGATGTGCCAATGAGCGCGTTGTCCGGCGGTAACCAACAGAAAGTCGTGCTCGGCCGCTGGTTGCTCGGGGAAGGGCGGGTGTTGATTCTCGATGAGCCGTTTCAGGGCGTCGACGTGCGTGCCCGGCGCGAGATCGGCGAGTTGTTGCGCGACAGTGCCGCTGGCCGCGCTACGTTGGTGATCTGCGCCGATGTCGATGAAGCGCTGGAAATTGCCGACCGCATCTTGCTGGTACGCGATCACGCGGTAGTCGCCGAATACCCGCGCGCCGAACTGAGCCGCGCCACGCTGGTCGCCGCAGTCGCCGGCAACGATGTAGAAAATTCCAATGTTCACGCCGCGCCAAGGAGTAGAGCGAGTGCCTGATTCAAGTTCGCTGTTGTCGACAGCCCCGCCGATCACCGAGCGCTTTTTGCAGGCGCTGATCCGTTACGGCTTGCTCTGGGTGTTGGCGCTGATCGTGGTGTTTTTCAGCGTTGCCGAGCCGGCGTTTCTGCGCGTGGGCAATCTGTTCAGCATCTTGCAGTCGGTATCGATCGTCGCGTTGCTGGCGCTCGGCGTGACGTTGACCATGGCCGTTGGCGGACTTGATCTGTCGATTGGCGCGGTGGCGGCCATGAGCCTGATGATCGCCAGTTACGTGATGATCGTGCTCGGCTGGGGCGCAGTGTCGGCGGTGTTGATCAGCCTAGCGGGCGGCGCACTGGTCGGGCTGCTCAACGGCTGGCTGATTGTGCAGATGCGCGTGCCGGACATTCTCGCGACGCTGGGCAGCATGTTTCTGGTGATCGGCGTGCAGTTGATTCCCACGGGCGGGCGCTCGATTGCGGTCGGCATGACGCTGCCCAATGGCGATGAAGCCGAAGGGGCCTTCAGTGCGACATTTCTGGCCCTCGGTCGCGGGCGCCTGTGGGAGGTGGTGCCGATTCCGGTGCTGGTCACCGCTGTGGTTGCGCTGGCGGTGTGGCTGTTTCTGGAGCGCACGCGCATCGGGCGCTTGTTCTATGCGATTGGCGGCAACGAGCAGGCCGCGCGGCTGGCCGGTGCGCCGGTGCAGCGTTTCAAACTGCTGGCTTACGTGCTCTCGGCGCTGCTCGCGTCGTTGGGCGGTTTGCTGTTGGCGGCGCGACTGGGGCGCGGCGATGTCAGCTCCGGCAACGGTCTGGTGCTGGATGCATTGGGCGCGGCGCTGATCGGTTTTGCCGTGCTCGGCGCGAAGAAGCCCAACGCCTTCGGCACGCTGGTCGGCGCGCTGCTGGTGGCCGCGTTGCTCAACGGTCTGACCATGCTCAACGCGCCGTATTACGCGCAGGATTTCGTCAAGGGACTGGTGTTGGTGCTGGCCCTGATGTTCACCTTCGGCCTCGCGCATCGTGCGCGCTGAGCCGGTTCAACTTTGCTCCAGGGAAGATGTATGCACGGTTCAATCAAACAGTTCGCACGCCATTGCCTCAGCGCCGCGTTGCTCTCGGCGCTGGCCCTCAATGCTCAGGCCAAGGCCTTGCCCGGCGCTCCGGCGCCGTTCGATAAAGGCGAGGTGCAAATTGCCTTGGTCGGCTATCTGTTCTCCGGAGATTTCCCCGAAGCCTATCTGCGCGGCGTGGAGAAACAGACCGAAGCCCTCGGCGCCAACCTGCGGGTATTCGATGCGCGGCAACAGGCGGCCAGTCAGGGCGAGATGATCGATCAGGCCGCCGAGCTGGGTGTGGACGGAATCATCGTTCAACTGGGCCTGGCGGAAACCCTGAAAGGCCCGATTGAGCGGGCCATCGCCAAAGGCATCAAGGTTGTGGCGTTCGACGTCGATCTGAACAGCCCGCAAGTGACCCAGGTCGAGCAGGATCACCACGCTCTGGCGCGGTTGGCGCTGGATCAGGCAGTCAAAGACAACGGCACGCGTTTCGACGCCGGCTATGTATACATCAGCGGTTTTACGCCGATGGAGCGTCGCGACGAGATCTGGAGTCAGGTCAAAGCGGCCAATCCGGGGATCATCGAGAAGGCGCGTTTCGGCACGCTGAATCCGCCGATTGCCAACTCGGTCGCCGATCAGGCCAGCGCCGTGCTGCGCGCCAATCCGGGGATCAGCGTGATCTTTGCGCCGTTCGACGAGTTCGCCAAAGGCGCGAAAATTGCCGTCGATGAAGCGGGACTGAGCAGCAAGGTGAAAATCTACAGCGCTGACATTTCCACCGCGGATATCCAGATCATGAAGGAACCGAACAGCGCCTGGACCGCGACGGCAGCTGTCAACCCGCAAGTGGCCGGGGCGATCAGCGTACGCAGTCTGGCGATGTTGATCGCGGGGGAAAATCCTGGCCATCAGGTGCTGGTGCCGCCAACCCTGATCACGCGTCAGCAGTTGCTCGATCTGGACGTGAAAAACGTACGCGATTTAGGGCAGAAACTGCCTGCGTTCGGTGACACCGCCAACGTCGCGCGGGCGTCGTGGATTCCTGTGGCGAACTGACTTTTCCCGGTGCCTGACGCACCGCCATCGCGGGCAAGCCCGCTCCCACAGTTACTGCGGGTGATCACAGATTTGGCATGCACCCGAGAACCCTGTGGGAGCGGGCTTGCCCGCGATGAGGCCGGTAAATCCAACTTATCGTTAGCCGACACACCGCTTTCCCTGACCCGCTCGCACAAGCGGAATTGTGGTTTAAATACTTTCGGAAAGATTGCCTTGGCACAACTAGTGCGAAGCATGGTTGCGTCCGCGTTAGTTAATGATTGTTTGATCTTTTGTGTTGTTCCGCAAACATAACTGTTGCCCAACCAACAATCTGTGCGCCGGGCATAACCTAAGCGTTATTGGTTCTTTGTCGTCAAGCGGCGGCTCGTCTAGGATCGCTATCTGGGGCATTTACTGACTTTTTGATTACAGCGTTTCACCACTCGATAGTTGTTTAAGAACTTTCGCTTTTATTCAATACATCAAAACTACAGCAGACATTGCCGTGCACGAATTGTCGCCCGCTTACGGAGCGACAGCGGCCGACTATTAGCTGCGATTCAAGGAGCTCTTGCATGATTCACCGTTCGCGATCATTACTCGCTATCGCTGTTATTAGTGCGATCTGGCAACTGCCTGCGCAAGCCGAAGACTCTGCGGCGCGCGTCGACGATGACACACGGTTGGGTACCGTGCTGGTCACCGGCACCCGTGGCACCGCGCGCACTGTGCTCGATTCGCCAGTGCCGGTGGACGTGCTGACGGCCGAAGACTTGAAGTCCGCTGGTGCCAGTGGCGGTGAGCTCGGTCAGGCGTTGCAGACGCTGTTGCCGTCTTTCAGCTTTCCGCGCCAGTCCAACTCCGGTGGCGCCGACCACGTACGCGCCGCGCAACTGCGCGGCATGAGCCCGGATCAGGTGCTGGTGCTGGTCAACGGCAAGCGCCGCCACACTTCGGCAGTGGTCAACGACTCATCGAAAATCGGTCGCGGCACAGCGCCAGTGGACTTTAACTCGATACCGATCAGCGCTATCAAGCGCATCGAAGTTTTGCGTGACGGCGCGGGCGCGCAATATGGCTCCGATGCAATTGCCGGGGTGATCAACATCATCCTCGACGACGCGCCCGAGGGCGGCGAAGTGACCACCAGTTACGGCGCTTATCACACCCATCAGGACGCCATCGGCAAAACCACCACCGATGGCCAGAACAGCATGACCACCGCCAAGATCGGCACGCGTCTGGGCGAGGACGGCGGCTTCATTCGTGGCGGTACCGAATACAAGGATCGCAACCCGACCAACCGCGCCGGTTTCGACGGTTTCGCCGACACGCCCGGCCAGCGCAACTACGTGATGGGCGACGGCATTGCGCGGGACGTCAACGCCTGGTTCAACGGCGAGCTGCCGCTGGCCGGCGGTAAAGCCTACAGCTTCGGCACTTACAACGTGCGTCATACCACCGGCGCCGAGTTCTATCGCTACCCGTCCGAGCAGCCGCAGTTCTACCCCAACGGTTACCTGCCGCAGTCGCTGGGCGACAACACCGACATCTCCGGCACTCTCGGCTACAAAGGCCTCATAGGTGATGACTGGGACTTCGACAGCAGCGTCACCCACGGTCGTAACCGCTTCGAATCGGCGACCCGCCGCACACTCAACGTCAGCCTCGGCGCAGACTCGCCAACGCGTTTTGACACGGGTGATTATGAGCTGCGCCAGACCACCTCCAACCTCGATTTCAGCCGCGAACTGCGCCTTGGCGGACGCTCGTTCGTGCTGGCAGTGGGCGGCGAATATCGCTATGAAAACTACCTGACGTTTGCCGGCGACGAGGCTTCGTATATCGGCACCGGTGCGGACGGCGCCAACGGTCTGCGCCCGAGTGAAGAGTCGGATCTGGATCGCAACGTGTTCGGCACATACGCCGAGTTGTCCGGTGATCTCACCGATCGCTTGTTCGTCGACGGCGCGACGCGCTGGGAGCATTACGACGACGCCGGCAGCGGACTCACCGGCAAACTCAGTGGCCGCTACAAATTGACCGAGCAATGGGCGGTGCGCGGCGCGGTGTCGAACAACTTCCGCGCGCCGTCGCTGGCGCAAAGTGGTTTCCAGAACACCACCAGCAACTTTGGCGACGGCGGCACCCTGACCGACATTCGCGTGCTGTCGGTCAACGATCCGATTGCCCGTGCGCTGGGCGCGGAAAAGCTCGATCCGGAGACTTCGAAGAACTACAGCCTCGGTCTGACATTCCAGCTCAACGAGCGCTTCGATGCGTCGCTGGACGTGTTCCGTATCGACGTCAAAGACCGCATCACCCTGTCCCAGCGCATCGGCAGCGACGCCCTGGAAACCTTCATCAACGACAACTACGGCGTGGCCGGTGTGCACGACGTGAACTTCTTCACCAACGCCGCCGACACCAGCACCCATGGCGCCGAACTGGTGCTCAACTATCACCAGCCGTTCTACGCAGGGCAGCTTGGCCTGACGACTGCGTACACCTACAACCACACCAAAGTCACCAGTACCAAAGGCACACCGTCGCAACTGACTGCATTGGGGATTGGCACCGACGCGCTGGTCGGCGTCGAAGAAACCAACACCCTGACCGACGCCGCACCCAGGGATCGCTTCGTGTTCTCGGCGAACTGGGCCAGCGAACATTGGGGCTTGCTCGGACGTCTGACGCGCCAAGGCGAGGCTACCCGTGTGTTCGACTTTGGCGACTCGCAACCTGAGCAAACCTACGGTGCGGTATGGCAACTGGATGCCGAGGTGGAATACAAATTCACCCCGAAATTCAACATCGCCGTCGGCGGCAACAACCTGACCGACAACTACCCGGACCGCTCCAACTCCGCGATCAACTACGGCGGCAACCTGCCGTACGACGTGCTGTCGCCGATCGGCACCAACGGTGCGTATTACTACGCCCGCGCCACTTACGGCTTCTGAGTTCGCCCGCCACGGACGGCAATCAGAACGACACCTCAGCAGGTTGCGACAACCGCAGCACCGACAAATCCCCAGTCACACGCTTATAAGCCAGACGAATCGCCTCAATATTGCTCGCATTCTTCGGGCTGTTTTCATGCAGGATCACGATGACCTTGGTCGCCAGCCGCTCGGGCTCTTTTGCCCCGTGGTCGCGCCACTGGCCGTAAGCATCCAGCACGCTGAAACCGTCGGGAAACCGCGACGTGACTTCCTGATCAAGAAACTCGCGCCAGCGCGCCGGGCTGACCACTCCTTCCTTGCCATCCAGCGATCCCACCGAGAAATACAGTTCGGTGCGAATCCACTGCGCCTGCGCCGGACGCGTGGCATCGCCTTGCAAGGTCGAGCTGGCGGGGTCTTTGGTATGAACGGAGGCGGGCGGGGGTGTGACACAACCGGCGACTGCAATGAACAGCGCTGCCAGTATCAAATGTCGAGGCATGAAACGTCCTTAATGTTGTTTTGAATTAACAAAATTATAAAACGCGCTGATGATCGCTATAAAAGATTAAAAAACCTCGCGCACAACACTTATGGAATAAGCAACAGGCTGAGAATGCTTGCCGCACAGGCGTTGTCAGAGCCAGGTTTCCTTGACCCGTCGATCCAGCTCTTCCCAGTCGGCCATGCCCAACACACGCGTGGTGTTCAAACCGCGCAGATAACCACGCAATTGATTTGCCATCGCCGGCACCAGTCCCGCATCCGCGGCGTCATTGAGCAGCACGCTTTCGTATTCCACCAGATACTCAGCGACCCGCTCACGATATTCGGGCAGGACGGCATCGCGGATCAGATCAAAGGTTCGCATGGGTATTCCCCCCAGGATTGTTTGGCTTGTTATCGACTGTCTCGCAGTCTGCACGCGGGGTAACTATTGGTTCAAGCAATAGTGATCATCAAGAATCGCAAGTTCTGCTTTGTCGGCGATGGGCACAAACTTGGCTCCATCGAAAACGCTGCTGAAGGAATTGCGCGATGAACATCATGACCCGACTGGCTGCAATTGCCCTGCTGATGAGCGGGATGTCTGCAACGGCGGTTTACGCCGATAACGCTCAGTCGTGTCACTTGTTGCCGATCACCGCCAGCAGTGCCGCACTCCAGCATTCGCAAACGGTCGGCGTGCTGTACAGCGACAACACTCTGGACGATCTGCAATACCTTGAGCGCTACCACGATGTGGCGGTGAACGGCGCCAAAGACGCGCTCGATGCCCGGATTCGCGAGGCCTTTATTGACAGCTCCGATCCGGAACTGGCGATCGACTGGCTGACCAGTTCGCTGCAACAGCAGTTTCTCTCGGTGACCGTCTACGACAACCTCGATGCACTGGTGCAGGCGCATCCGGACGTGGTGGTGATGCTCGACACGCATAACCGCTTGCTGACCCAGCGCAACAGCCAGGTCGAAGCGCGGTTTGCCGCAAGGTTTTACGACGCCGATCTGCAATACATCGGCAAAGCCGAAGGCGCTGTCGAGAAACAGATGCCTTCGGTATGGGTGCACAACAAGGCTGCCCCCGAAATTGCCGCGCAGATCGCCCAGCAGCGGGATCTGCAACTGACTGCACTGAAACAGTTCGATGATTCGCTCAAGTCGCTGGTCAGCGCTGGCTGAGGAAGATTTCTGAAGATGCTCCTTTGGTTGGCCGCAACCAACCAATTTTTTGCCCCGCCAAGTGCGGGGCTTTTTTTGGACGCAAAAAAGCTCGCAGCGTGCCGCAGATCCTACAGATGAATGTGTAGGAGCTGCGGCACGCTGCGAGCTTTTGAATTTTTGGCGAATGTTTTAAACGATGAAGTAATTACGTGAACAAGAAGAAGTAAACAGAAGATAAGACGAGGGAGAGCTGGAGGAGGGTGAAACGAGGAAAAAAAATGGCAGGGGCGGCTGGATTTGAACCAACGCATGGCAGGATCAAAACCTGCTGCCTTACCGCTTGGCGACGCCCCTGTAACCGTTGCTGTCAGCCCTGTGTGGGCCTCTGCTCGAGTGGGCGGCAATTTACCAGCGTTCTTGGCATCTGTGAAGCCCTGAGATGAATAAATTTGAAGAAAAACAGCTACTTATTTCCAGGGCCAGCTCAAACGCTGCATTTTCAGACACTTGAGGATGCAAAAAGGGGCCGAAACGCGGCCCCAACGGGTCAATTGCCGTCGGCAACCTTGCGTTCGATTTCTGCGGTTTTGCGCTGCAACTCCTCGGCCTCCTGCTCTTTGGTACGAATGGAGGTCGGCGTAATCACCTCATCCACGGCGCGAGTGTCATCGTCCGGGTCTTGCAGATCGCGCCCAACTACATTCACCGGTTTGCCGGATGCGTCGCTGGCCTGGGTTTTGTTGTCGTCGCTGTTCATGTTGAATTCCTCCGTTGGCTTAAACGTTGGATACAGCGACGACACGCGAGTTCGAGTTTTTTACCGGGGAGTCTGTGCCCGCTGATTATTCCTCGGGCAGTCTGGCGATGACCTTGATCTCGAACTGAAAGCCATAAAGCCAAGTCACACCGACCGCCGTGATGTTCGGGAACGGCGCCTCGCCCCAGAACTCCGGCACCACTTCCCAAATGGTTTCGAATGTCGATTGCGGATCGACCATGAACACGGTCACGTCCACCACATCGTCGAAACTGCAACCGGCGGCGCCGAGGATTGCATTGAGGTTGGTGAACGCCAGGCGCACTTGTTGTTGCAGATCAGGTTCCGGCGAGCCGTCTTCATGACTGCCGACTTGCCCGGAGACGAACAGAAAACCGTTGGAGCGCACGGCCGGCGAGTAACGGTTACGTTCATAAAGAGCCTGACGGCCGGGTGGAAAAACTACGTCGCGTTTTGTTGTAGAAAGCGTCATGGAGAGTCTCCTTCAAGGTGTTGAGAAGACTTTAGGGGCTTGCATCCGCGCGATAAACCAGCAACCTTGGCGCTCACTGTTTGGAAATCCCAAACAATCGAACCGCATTCAGGGGTTGGATATGGACCGTTTTGACGCGATGCAGGCTTTTGCCAGAGTAGTGGAGGCGGGCAGTTTCACCAAAGCCGCCGACACTCTGCACATGAGCAAGACCACCGTGACGCACTTGGTGCAGCAACTGGAGGCGCGCCTGCGGGTCAAGTTGCTCAACCGCACCACGCGCAAGGTCAACGCCACGGCGGACGGTGCGGCTTATTACCAGCGGGTGATCAGAATTCTCGCCGAAATGGACGATGCCGACACCAGCCTGTCCGGCGCATCGGCTCAGCCCAAGGGGCGCCTGCGGGTCGATGTACCGAGTCCGCTGGCCAATCTGATTCTGGTGCCGGCGCTGCCGGAATTCTGCGCGCGCTATCCGGATATTCAGATCGACATGGGCGTCAGCGACCGCATCGTCGACATCATCGATGAGAACGTCGATTGCGTGGTACGCGGCGGTGAGCTGCTTGATCAATCGTTGATGGCGCGACGTGTGGCTGATCTGCAACTCGGCGTGTTCGCTGCGCCCAGTTACCTCAAGCGCGCCGGCACGCCTGCGCATCCGCGAGAGCTGGAAGACTCGCATCACCGCGTGGTCGGATTCCTCTGGGCGCGCACCGGTAAACCGGTGCCGTACGCGCTGCACAATCACAGCGAAAACCTGCAAATCAAAGGTCGCCATGTGCTGGCGGTGGACGATGGCAATGCTTACCTGTCAGCCGGTCTCGCGGGTTTGGGCGTGCTATGGCTACCCAAATACATGTCCAAAGCCCACGAGGCGCGCGGCGATCTGGTGCCGCTGTTCGAAGACTGGCAACTCGATCCGATGCCGCTGTACATCGCCTATCCGCCGAACCGCCATATCAGCCTGAAACTGCGGGTGTTCATCGACTGGGTTGCCGAGGTGATGGCGCGGCATGCGCCGGTCATGCATCGGCCAGGTTACTCAGCAGCCACTCGGTGAAACTGCGCGCCATCGGGTCATGCTCGCTGTCGCGGTGGGTCAGCAGCGCCCAGTTCGGCCCGCGAATGCTGTCCTCGACCAAAGGTTGCAGCAGGCCATTTTCTCGGGCCTGACGGCTGAGCAACTGGCTGACCAAAGCGATGCCGAGTCCGCCGCAAGCCGCATCCAGCAACAAACCCGGATCGGAAAAATTCAGACCCTGATCCTGCTGGCCGACATCGATCCCGGCTTCGACCGCCCAATGACTCCAGTCCATTTCCCGCTCGCCGTGCAGGGTGGTGCGCTGTTGTGCGGGCACCTGCAAAAGACTCGGATGACACGCCGGATACAGCCGATCGGCATGCAGCACTTTAAAGCTGCATTCAGCCTGCGAACTGATGTCGTCACGCACCGCCAGATCGATGGTTTGCGTGGCCATGTCCGGCACTTCATCGGTGCTGAAAATCCACAGATCGACATCCGGATGCTGGCGGCGAAACTCGCCCAGTCGTGGCAACAACCAATGACGGGCGAACGCGGGCGTGGTGTTGAGCACCAGTTGATTGGGCTTCTGATATTGGCCGAGCCGGCGGATGCCGACCGCCAGTTGCTGCAACATCGCCTGCGTAGTGCTGAGCAAATCATGGCCGGCGTCGGTCAGGGCGACGCTGCGGCCGCTGCGATGAAACAGCGGTTGCTCCAGATACGCCTCAAGGCTGCGGATCTGCTGGCTGATCGCAGATTGAGTCAGGCTCAACTCGTCGGCAGCCTTGTGAAAACTGCCCAGCCGCGCGGCCGCTTCGAAGCCGCGCAGGGAACTCAGGGGTGGCCAGTGTTTAAGCATGATCGATAAGCTCCGCTAATCATTTGTCCGCTAAATCCATCGTTTGTTCGCCGGTTTTGCCGACCGTAGCATACACATCAATCCCGCACGGGCGGATTTGACTGAACACAACGGCTTAACTGACGAGGCGATTAGCATGCACCAGCAGAACAATAACAACAGCGGTTGGATGATGCCGGCAGAGTGGGTGAAACACGCCGCGACGTGGATGGTCTGGCCACACAATCAGGCGTTGTGGGAGTCGGGCTGGCGCGTGACTTTGCCGCAAGTGCAGGAAGATTTCGCCCGTGTGGCCAACGCCATCGCGCGGTTTGAACCGGTGAAACTGGTGGTCGATCCATCGGCGTTGGCCAGTGCCAAAGCCCTGTGCGGGCCGAACATCGAACTGATCCCGCTGGCGGTCAATGACAGTTGGTGCCGCGACTCCGGCCCAAGCTTTATCTGCCATCCGCAGCATGGTTTGGCTGGGGTGAGCTGGCGCTTCAACGCCTGGGGCGGCAAATCCGCGCACGATCTGGATGAAAGCCTGGCGCGCCGTGCACTCAATCATTTGCAGCTGGAATGCTTCGGCACGGCGCTGAGTAACGAGGGCGGAGCGATTCACGTTGATGGCCAAGGCACGTTGATCACCACCGAATCGGTGCTGCTCAACCCCAACCGCAACCCCGGCGTGAGCAAAGCCGAGATGGAAGACATCTTCAGCCGTCTGCTCGGCGTGAAGAAAACCATCTGGCTGCCCGGCGACCCGGACTACGTGACCGGCGACATGACCGACGGCCACGTCGATGGCGTCTGCGCCTTCGCCCGTCCCGGCGTGTTGTTGGTGGATGCCACTCACGATCGTAGCTCGGTGTACGCCGAAGTCGCCCGGGAAAACCGCCGCGCGCTGGAACTGGCCACCGATGCTCAGGGCCGCAAGTTCGAACTGATCGAACTGTTTGAAGCGTCCGATGCGGTGGACAGCGAAGCCGAAGTTTTCTGTGCTTCGTACACCAATTTCTACATCGCCAACGGCGCGATCATCATGCCGGCGTACGGCATCGAGGCCGACCACATAGCCGCAGAAACCTTGGCCAAAGCCTTCCCCGGGCGCGAAGTGGTGCCGGTGCAGATCAACCATCTTGCGCATGGCGGCGGCGGTGTGCATTGCATCACCCAGCAGCAGCCAGCCTGGCCATTGGAGGCTTGAGCCATGACGCTGCTCAAAGTCGCCACCACGCAAATGCCGTGCACTCGTCAGCTCCTACACGGCACGTCGACATTTCACTTTGCGCGCAGGTAGCGCATCAGGTTTGCGGTTTTTGTGATTACGCCATAGGCCACTGCCACGATCATCAATCCGGCCACCGCCACGCCGAGCGCATTGAGGCCAGTGAGGATCTGGATATCGAACGCCAGCAGCAGGATGAATACGACATAGCTTGCGACGGTCTGTCTGAAGAACGCCAACACCAGCGGTATGAGCGCGACTGCCGCCGAGTGCGCAGCAACGCTCAGCAGGATTTCGATGATCAGATCCGAAGACGCATCCTCGACTTGTGCTTGCGCGATGATCAGCATGGGGCCGTCTATCAACCAGTGCAGCCCGCCGATCACCGCCAGGCTGATGGCGATGATCAGCAGAATACTGATCAGCCTGATATTCATTGATCGTCCTTGCGGCCATGCGCGGCGGCTGCCAGTTGTTCGGTATCAACGCGCACAAACACCGAATCACCCACGGCTGTCAGCACCTCTCCGGCATACACCTCGCAAATCACCCGCGTCTTGCGTCCGACTTCTCCCTCGACTTTGGCTTTCAGCGTCAGCGGCACGCCCATCGGCGTCGGCTTGATGAACTTGATGCCGAGGTTGCCAGTGACGCAGTTGATGCGTGGCAGGCTTTCGACGTCGCGCTGTTCGGCGCGGTAGTGGTAGGCCATTGCCGTCCAGTTCGAATGGCAATCGACCAGCATCGCGATCAAGCCGCCATAGACCAGATCCGGCCAGCCGCAGAATTGTGCTTCCGGCTGGTGTTCGGCGATGACGTGCACGCCGTCTTTGTGCCAGAAACTCTTGATGTGCAAACCGTGCGGGTTGCTGCTGCCGCAGCCGTAGCAAACACCGTCGGGCGCGGCGCTGTCTTGCAGGGAGGTGTCGAGCGTGGCCATGCCGGGATCATCCTTAAAAGTGGAAGCTGAACCGGGCTGATATTAACGCTGAATGCAGATCCTCGATATTCACGGACAGAAAACGCAGTACCCGGACCGATCGCGCAGGGATTTTGCTGACAGGCTTTTCTGTCACATTGCCGCTTGGTTGATTGCAGATAGTGGCGGCCCCAACCTGTTTCCCGTGAGGCTGCGCCGTGTTTCAACGTCTTGTGTGTTCGCTGTCCGTTTTGAGCCTGTCCATCGCCGCCGCGCAGGCGGCTGACCTTGATACGCCGAGTCTGCAGGGTATCGACAACTTCCGCGATATCGCCGGCACCACCAGCGCCTATTCAACGGCCAATGACGGCACGATGCGTTCGGGTGTGTTCTATCGCTCGAATGCGCTGACGCCGACTGCGGCAGATCTGACCGTCCTCAATGGCTTGGGGATCAAAGCCATTTACGATCTGCGCACGCCAAGCGAAATTGCCGCCACGCCGGACACACTGATCAGCGGTGCGACCTATCGCAACATCGACATTATTGGCGCCACCACGTCGGGTTCGAACATCACCAACATTTCGTTCCACAGCGCCGCCGAAGCCGTGGCGATGATGCAGGAGACCAACCGCGCCTTCGTCAGCGATGCCGGTATGCGCGGGCAGTTCACCACGCTGTTCAACGAACTCGCCGGAGTCGATGGAGCGGCGCTGTTCCACTGCACCGCCGGCAAGGATCGCACTGGCTGGACTGCCGCCGTGCTGCTGAGTATCGCCGGGGTCGACAGCGCCACGATCATGGACAATTACCTGGCGACCAACGAGTACACCGCCGCGCGCGTAGCGAAAACTCTGGCATCGATGCCTGCAAGCATGGCCGCGATATACGCGCCGCTGCTCGGCGTCGAGGCGAGTTTTTTACAGGCCGGTCTCGATCAAGTGACCACCCAATACGGCAGCATGGACAACTACCTCAAACAGGGATTGGGTCTGTCGCAGGAAACCATTTATGTGCTGCGCGGCAAGATGGTTTATTACAACAGCCTGCCGGGTCAGCAGGGCCTGATCGGCAACGCCGGCGCCGGCGCGCAACTGTTGCAGCAACTGCAAAACAGCAGCCTGTCGGGCAGTTACAGCGACTACAACTATTACCTGCAATCAGCAATCGATGCCGGCACTCTCGGTGGTGTCGAATCCACGGTCGGCGGCCAGGTGCATGCCGATGCCGCGAGCTATTTGCTGCGTCAGGGCGCGATGATTGATCAGGCCGCGGCGCCGTTCACCAGCGGCACCGATCTGAAGATTGGCCAAACCCGGCTGTGGAGCACCGGACTGGCGGGTTATCTCGGCACCGACGGCTCGGCGGATGCTGCCAGCAGCAACGAGCACAGCCAGGGCCTGATGATCGGCCTGACCCAACGTTTCAGCGAACAACTCAGCGCTCACGCCGGTTTCGGTTACAGCAAGGGCAATGTCGGCGGCGCGAGTGGCGAGGCGGATACTGATCTGACGTTCTTCGCGGTCGGCGCACGCTTCGCTCCGAATGGTCTGGAGCGCGGGCTGTTTGTCGATGCGGATGCCAACGCCGGTTGGCTCGACTACGAGAGCAAACGTGATCTCGGAGGCGGCCTCGGCTCAGCCAAGGGCGACAGCCACGGCAATCTCACTGGCGCGACCTTGGCGCTGGGGTATCGGCTGCCATTTAGCGGGATGATTTTTGAGCCAAGCCTCGGTATGCGCGTCAGTCATCTGGACCTGTCGGGCTTCAGGGAGAAGGGCAGCGAACTGGCGCTGGATGTCGACAGCATCCGAGAGACGCGCCGCAGTGCGGTGGCCAACCTCGACGTGTCGTTCGCCCCGGTGGCCTTGGGCGCATGGCAACTGGTGCCGGGTGTTCGTGCGGGTTACGAGCATGTGCTGGGTGATCATCAGGTCGATAGTGAAGGGCATTTGCTCGGGCTGGATATCGAGCAGCGCGCGGCGTTCGACAATCGTGATCAGTTCACGGGTGGGGTGAATGTCATGGCCAACCTCGGCGCGTTCAGCGTCGGCGCGGAAGTCGCGGCCAGTGGCGGTGGGGACAGCCATGGTTTTGGCGGCAGTCTGAAGGCCAGTTACCAGTTCTGACGTTGCGGGTTTCAGCCCTTGCGCACCTGCGCGGGGCTGACGCCGTAGGCGCTTTGGAAATACTGGCAAAACCGGCCGACGTTGCTGAAGCCGAATTGCAAAGCCACATCACTCACTGTCGGTGACCCGTTTGTAAGTGCGTGGTGGGCGCGTTCCAGCCGTACTTGCCGCTGATAACTGACAATCGAAGTCCCGGCAAAGCGCCGAAAACCGTCCTGCAACGCGCGCAGGCTGACATTGCTCAAACGCGCCAGATCCGTACCACTGACCTGATGATCGGGGTGCGCCTGAAGGTAATCGATGGCCTGCTTCACATGCCTTGGTGCGATCAGCGGTTCGGGTCGATTCAGGGCTTCACTGAAGTTATGCGGCCAGGCTTGCAGCACAGCATCGACCAGCATTTCCCTCAGACGCGAGGGCATCAGCGAACCGCTGCTCAGTAGCAAATCAAACTCCGTGCCGGTCGCCAGATCAATCAGCGCGCGAATGCCCTGGAAGGCCTTGATGTTCAGATCCACCATGGGTTCGAAGCGCAGTTTTTGTAGCAGCGGCTTGCCGAGCAAAGTCGACAGTCGCTCGGTCAAAATCCCGCGCCCGATCGAAAGCCCATGCTGCGCGTGATTGTCGATAAAGCGCATCGAACGCAACTCGGCTTTGTCTATGGCCAATCCGACTTGAGTCAAACCGACTGATTCGCTGCTGTGTTCGAAAACAATCTTGCCCGCCGTGGGAATCACAAACGTGATCTCGTCAAACGGCGCCGGGAACGCCACGGTGAAATCGCCGCGATAGTGCATCCGGCGAAAACTTACGCCTTCGTGCCGCCCGTAAACACCACCGATAATGATGTTGCTCGGTAGCGGCGACGAGTCGGCGTAGCGATTGCCGAACATCCGCGAGAACAGTGCGCCGAAGTCGTCGCAGTTCATGGCGTCGGAGCGAAGAATGATCGGTTGGCGCGTCGGGCTTGAGAACACCTTGGGTGATCGCCTTGCAGAGAGGGAGGCGCAAGGACGCTACCAACCAACAATGACAAACCTGTGACCACCACAAAACCCTGTGGGAGATTCTATGTTTGGGGGGAAGCCCCCAAACCTGTTTTTGACTGAGTCCATATCCGTTGCTGCGCTGCACCTCCTCTCGATGTGTTTGGCTGCGCCAAACGGTCGCTGCGCTTCCACCCCCGGATCAATCCCTCCACCCAGCCTGCCGACGGGCGCTCGAGATCAAGAGCCGCAGCCGAGCTAACGCTCATCCTGTTGAGTGGGGCGGCTTCGCCGCGGGGGTGTACGCAAATTTCTATTGTGGGAGCTGGCTTGCCAGCGATGGCGGCCTGACAGCCGACCGATCTCTAGCAGATGTACCCAGTTCCCACTGTGGGAGCTAGCTAGCCTGCTAGCGATGGCGCCAGAACATCCACCCAACATCGTGAATGTCCCAACGCCCTTACAAGCCTCGCCGCCTCAATCCTGATTAATCTCCCGATCCTTGGTCTCCGGCAAGAAGAACGTCCCAAGCACCGCCGTCATCACCGCAATCACAATCGGGTACCACAAGCCGTAATAGATATCGCCAGTCGCCGCGACCATGGCAAACGCCACCGTCGGCAGGAACCCGCCAAACCAGCCGTTGCCGATGTGATACGGCAGCGACATCGAGGTGTAGCGAATACGCGTTGGGAACAGCTCAACCAGCCACGCCGCAATCGGCCCGTAAACCATGGTCACGTAGATCACCAGGATCGTCAGCAGCAGCAACACCATTGGGTAGTTGGTCTTGGCCGGGTCGGCTTTCTCCGGATAACCGGCCTCTTTCAGTCCGCTGGTAAGGGCCGCGGTAAAGGCGTCGTTGCGGGTTTTGAAATCGGCGGCTGGCAGCACACTGCCTTCGAAGCTCTCGACAACTTTATCGCCGATGCGCACTTGCGCCACCGTGCCCGGTTCGGCTTTGACGTTCTCATACGGGATCGCACGCTTGGCCAGAATGGTCTTCGCCAGATCGCAGGAACTGGTGAATTTGGCCTTGCCCACCGGATCGAACTGGAACGAGCAGGCGTCAGGATCGGC
Source organism: Pseudomonas sp. TWP3-2 (assembly GCF_049897765.1). Classification (NCBI taxonomy): domain Bacteria; kingdom Pseudomonadati; phylum Pseudomonadota; class Gammaproteobacteria; order Pseudomonadales; family Pseudomonadaceae; genus Pseudomonas; species Pseudomonas sp. TWP3-2. The sequence continues at coordinate 177,699 of NZ_JAFCWW010000006.1, forward strand.
AATGACTTTGACCGGATTCTTCTCCTGTGCGATGAACACGTCGGGATTCCCGTACTGCGTCAGCGCATGGAAGATCGGGAAGTAAGTCAGCGCCGCCAGAATGCACCCGGCCATGATGATGCCCTTGCGCCCGATGCGGTCGGACAGGCTGCCGAAGATCACGAAGAACGGCGTGCCGATCAGCAGCGAACCGGCGATCAGAAGGTTGGCGGTTTGCGGATCAATCTTCAGCGTCTGCAACAGAAAGAACAGCGCGTAGAACTGCCCGGTGTACCAGACGACGGCTTGGCCTGCGGTGCCGCCGAGCAGCGCCATGATGACTATTTTCAGGTTGTCCCAACGAGCGAAGGATTCAGTCAGCGGCGCCTTCGACGTCTTGCCTTCAGCCTTCATCTTGAGGAACACCGGCGACTCGCTGAGTTGCAAACGGATGTACACCGACACCGCCAGCAGCAGGAGCGACAGCAGAAACGGAATCCGCCAGCCCCAGGCTTCGAACGCCTCAGTGCCCAGCACGGTGCGGCAGGCGAGAATCACCAGCAGCGACATGAACAGGCCCAGCGTCGCTGTGGTCTGAATCCACGAAGTGAAAAACCCGCGTTTGCCCTTCGGTGCGTGCTCAGCCACATACGTCGCCGCGCCGCCATATTCACCGCCGAGCGCCAGACCTTGCAGCAAACGCAGGGTAATCAGAATGATCGGCGCCGCCACCCCGATGGTCGCGTAACCGGGCAGGAAACCGACGATAGCCGTCGACACGCCCATGATCACAATCGTGATCAGAAACGTGTGCTTGCGCCCGATCATGTCCCCCAACCGGCCAAACACAATTGCGCCAAACGGCCGCACGGCAAAGCCTGCGGCGAAGGCGAGCAGGGCGAAGATGAAGGCAGTGGTCTCGTTGACCCCGGCGAAAAAGTGCTTGGCGATGATCGCTGCCAGAGAGCCGTACAGGTAGAAGTCATACCACTCGAACACCGTGCCGAGGGACGAAGCGAAGATGACCTTGCGCTCTTCGCGCGTCATCCCCTGATTCGGGGCGCTGCCAGTCGATGCTGTGTCGATAACCGCCATGGGTGTTCTCCGTCGTACGTTTTTGTTTTAGGCCGGAGCACCTAACAATGTTGCTGTACCCGTGGCCTGGGGTGTGGCGCTTCGCGGGTTGCGGGAAGCGTGGACAGACTGAGGGCCTCGCGCTGGGGGCGGGGTTAGGTTGAGCTTAATTGGGTTTTTGCGGATTTCCAGTTGATGTACCTGACTGACAGGTGTAGTGCGCGTCGGTCGTGGTAGCGACTTTTAAGGGGATTTAGGAAATTACGGTTATTTCTTATTGTTATTAAAGACTGTCATTTTTATCAGGTGCGGCCGAGTGTGGTTGTGTTGATACTGCTTTTCGAGAAGGGGCGATTTTATTAGGTCGCAAGGCATTGAACTTCTGCGGTGGAAAATAAATCTGTCCCCTTTGTTGCCTTTGTTGCCTTTGTTGCCTTTGTTGCCTTTGTTGCCTTTGTTGCCCCATTTGTTCTTCGTCCCCTTTGTCTGTTCGTGAGTAATAAAATATGCCTTCCAAGATCATTAAAAATATTCCGGTTCATGCCGCTGATGAAGCGCTGCTCGCTTTGTTGAAAGAGAGTTGCGCGGAAAAAATTACTGGGTTAGGAAAATCAAAGGGGACAGATTTATTTAATCGTCCCCTTTGTGCCTTAAGACATTTTCTCTGGTCGCCCTCGCTCTCTAAGCAGGACTCGCCTACCGGTTATCTGCTCAATTTCGTCTACGAATTTCAAACCGCCCGTAAGCTGCCCCCTTTGAAGCGCGCCCCTTATAAGTTGTAATTCGTCCGTTGGCGTAGCCATCTCGACAAATGACTTGTAACGCTCACGCCGGACGGCGTCATTAGGCCCGAGTTCCAGAAAGCAAGGATCCTTGTCCAGCCACGTGCTTTCCGAGAAGTCGTTGAGACGTAGAGCAAAACTCGACCAGCGATAGCCCTCCGCACACGCCACCATATTCGCTCGCACCGGGTTTAACTCGATGTATCGGCTGCACGCCAGCAGATAGGTGTCGGACTGCACAACACTGGATTTGTAGCGGCTCTCCCACAACGTGCCAGTTCGCCCGTCGATCTTGTTGCGATAACGCGTCATCCGACCCGCTAGAGTTTTCATGAACTGTCCAAGGGCGGACGTATCGTCTCCAGGGGCAATCAGCAAATGGACATGGTTGGTCATCAAGCAGTAAGCATAAACTTTTATACCTAATGCTTCTTTGAGTTCGCGCAGGTCAGAAAGATAGTGCTCGAAATCCTCCGGCTCGGCGAAAACGACCTGCTTGTTATGGCCACGCTGCACGATGTGGTGCGGGTAGTTTGCTAGCACAATGCGTCCCGTTCTGGGCATTAGTTGTCCTACATCCTTGTTGAGATCCCTAAGAAGACTAGAAGGGAATGAGTGCGACGCATGGCGGATTTGTCAGGGAATGTATCGAGCAGGACTGGGATGGATTGAATTTTGAATAAGTCAGATTAATTTTACTGATATAGCGTTCGGGAATTTTCGTTGTTCTAAAAAGATATTAAAGACTGTCATTTGTATCAGGTGCAGATGAGCCTCATTGTGTCGATACTTCATTTGGTGAAGGGGGCAGTGGTGGAAATAAATCTGTCCCCTTTGATCTTGCCCTTTGATCTTGTTTCTTGGGAGGTGTTTATTTTGATCAAAACAATTAGTGTTGCTGATGTTTCTTCGGGTGTGAAGGTAGAGGATATGAGTCTTCAACTTGTTAAACAAAAAATAGCAACGAAGGTTTTAGAGGCCTCAATCGATAGGAGTTCCAGAGTCGCAAAATTTATTTTTGAATCTAATGGAGATGGCGACCTCTGGTTCCCGCTAAAAGCGGGCAGTTATAATGATGATTTTTGGAAGAGAAAGTGATTCAGACAAAAATAACCAAAAGGGGGTAGATATATCGCAACCAAAAGGGGGTAGATCTATTTAATCTCTCTTTGTTTCTGGCCCCCTTGGTTTCTGAAAAATCAATCCAATTTTAGTCTGTCTATTTTAATTTTCCCGAGGAATGCAAACATGAATGAATGGAAAGGTGTTGTAACTAATGTTGAGAAAGTCACACAATTAAATCGCTATTCAGGAGAGCCGGATGCGCTAATGAGTATTAAGTTATTTATCACGCTGAGTGATGGTACAAAGATAATGGCGCCAACTTCAAGGTGGGAGATAATGTCAAGGGTGGCGGTCTTAATGGCCCTTTCGTAACAAAAATCTAAGCCAAAAGAGGGGCGATTGCCTAGAAAAAAGTAGAAAAAATGGACGGATTTATTTAACCGTGTCCTTTCTGGAAGTTTGATTTTTTCTATGTCCTTGCTTATCAAGGAAATGAACTTATGAAGCTTCCGGTTGTGCATGCCATCGTTTTGTCTTTCGTCGCTGCGGGTATGCCTGCATTGGCACAAGCAGCTTTAGCCACCTGTGATGGGGTTGTTTTACATCTGAGGACCTCCGACATAGCGATAGGATCGGCCGTTGAGGTGGATGTGACAGTACGCAGCGATCTAGTTGGGAAGGTTAGCGGTGTAGTGCAATTCGCGGCCTTTAAAGGTTCAGGCTCGATACTCAGCTCAGCCAACAAAACATTCTCGGTCGCGAATACTAAGGTCGTAGTAAATACGAAGCCTACATCTATTATTAATAACTACAAAGGCACATTGTTAGGTGTGGTGAATGGTGTTCAATGTGAGAAGAGGGTGGAGGGTGCGCTCGATTTGCACGCTCCATAACAAATCAAAGGGGAGATACCCATTGGACGGTTACTAATCAAGATTAAAGGCTGTCACCTTTGTTTTGCATCGACGAACTTCACTCCGCTCGTAGCGCATATCGTAAGTGCGGCCATGTAGGAGCTGCCGCAGGCTGCGATCTTTTGACTTTGAAGATCAAATGATCGCAGCCTGCGGCAGCTCCTACATTGGTGTAATACGGTATAGATCTATTCGGTCGGGACTAGATTATCCAGCACCTGATTCACCGCCAACTCACCTAACATCACAATCTGCGCAATACCTAGCAGCGTTCTGCGATGTGTGCCTTCAAGCAGTGCGGCAAAGTCGCTGAGCATCACGTTGGCTGAGCCGAGGGTTTCGCTGGCGTCGACCAATAAGGCTTCGTTGCTGGACTTGGGGTTGGCGATGTAGAGGCGGTTGGGGTAGTAGGGCGCGGCCATCATGCGAGCGGCGAGTGGGCCCAAGTGGTAGTCGAGGGCGCGTTCGGCGGCTTCGTTGAATTTTTTTGAGTCAGGACATTCGTAGGGCGATGTCGGGTCTGTGATGTGTGCCGGTTCGGTAACCGGTGGATTTGGCGTGACTTTGAACATATGCATTCTTTTCCGTGGTGAAGCCGCCAGACCCGAGCTACTAAACAGGGGTGGAGGCAGCTGTGCGCAGGTTAGTAGACCGGGGAAAAGAACAAAGCCGGCGTGCCCGAGGGCACCCTGCACACAGCCACCATCAGATACAGGTATGTGATTACCTGAATGACAGACGCCTGTGCACTGTTCAAATACCAACGGGCTACTAAACCCGATCACTGCGAATCAGTGACCCGATCAAAGTTACCGGCCGACCCCAGGTCGCACAAGCCGGCGGATTCTGGCCTAGCGGTAGGTAACGGCGCAAGGAATTGTGGGCATTCGGACGTAACACGGCGTTTCGCTAAACTGTCCTGCACTGATCGGTTTATCAGCTTGCAAGCATCAAAGAAAAGTCCCACAAAACCCCATGCCACTCGTCGGCAGCACCGCACTCAATCCCCCGCACTCCCTCAAACCCCACATGACCAAAACCATCACCGCCCAAGACCTGCACATCGCGATCACCCCCCAAAACGAACCAGCCCTGTTCAAATGGCTGCTCGCCAGTTTCCTCATGGGCAAGCGCATTCAGGCCGACATCGCCGCTGAGGCTTACCGGGTGATTGTCGATAAACACCAGCGCGACACTCCACGCAAACTCGCCAATTGCACCCACCGTGAACTGGTGCGCATGCTCGGCGAGGCGCATTACGTGCGCTACGACGAAACTACCGCCACGCGTTTACTGGCTCTCGCCGCGAAAATCAACGAAGAATACGCAGGCAAACTCAGCGCCATTGTCGAGGCCAGCACCGACCGCAGGGATTTTGAACAGCGTCTGCAAGCCTTCGAAGGCATCGGCCCCAAAACCGTGGAAATCTTCATGCGCGAAGCGGGCAGGGTGCTGTTTTGATGTTCATCGGTTGCGCAGGCTGGAGTCTGAGCCGCGAATACTGGCCGGACTTCCCAACCGAGGGCACGCACCTGCAACGCTACGCCACGCGGGTCAATTGCGCGGAGATCAACAGCTCTTTCTACCGCCCGCACCGCCGGAGAACCTACGAACGCTGGGCAGAATCCGTACCAGCGAACTTCCGTTTCAGCGTCAAGCTGCCAAAGCTGATCACTCACGAACTCCAACTGCAGCACTGCGATCAGGCGCTCGACGAATTCCTGCAGCAATGCTCGGGATTACAAGAAAAACTCGGATGCCTGCTGATCCAACTCCCCCCAAAACTGGCCTTTGACGCACCAGAGGCAGAAGCCTTTTTCAGCAAACTCCGAGAACGCTTCAACAAAGACGTAGTGCTCGAACCACGCCACGAATCCTGGACAACCGCTAACGATCTGCTGATAGAACATCGCATCGCCCAAGCCGCAGTCGATCCCTCGCGCATCAGCACTGACACAACTCCACAAGGCTGGTCGGGCGTGCGCTATTGGCGCCTGCACGGCTCACCCCGCATCTACCACAGCGCATACGACCCAACGTACTTGCAACAACTCGCCAACCAACTGCAAACCACCAACACCTGGTGCATCTTCGACAACACCGCCAGCGGCGCCGCCCTCGGCAACGCGCTGTCACTGGTTACTTGCTGCGAGTCCAGACCTTGATGTAATCCACGCGAAACGTCGAAGGCAGATCTGCATCGTCAACCACCCCAAACCACTGCCACATTGCCTCACTGTCGAACACGATCTGCATCGGAAAATTCCAGTGCGTGTTCTTCGCCTCACGCACCAGCACGCCGTCGACGTACCAGCGCAGCGTGTCCGGTTGCCAGTCAAACCCGTACACATGAAAGGTGCTCGCGAAACGCCACGGCGCGGTCCAGCTGCTGCCTTCGCTCAGGTGTTGATTGTTGCCGGGTCTGGCCCAGACGTGGGCGTTCATGTTGTACAGCCGATCAAACTTGCCATCGCGGGTCTTGCCGCCGATTTCGAAGATATCGATTTCTGTGGCGTTGTCCGTCAGCCCGGTCCAGGCCAGCCAGAATGCACTGGAACCGGCGGAGTTCATCGGTTTGGCGCGGGCTTCGTAATAGCCGTAAAAGCCGCGCTCAATGGTGCGCACCATCGCCGAGCTGTAATCCTTGTACCCAAGGCGCACGTACTTTTCCGGCAACTGCTGTTTGCGGAAGTAGATGTTCAGATTGCCGCTGCCGACCTTGGCGTTCTCCGGCAAGAACAGCGCCGGTTTGCGCCCCAGTGAATCGGTGCCGGTGGCGTCGTTGACGTGCCAGCGGTTGCGGTCGAGCGCCGTGCCGTTGAAGTCGTCGGACAGGCGCGTGTCGAGCAGCCATTGCCCGGCATTGGCTTGATCGGACAGTGGGAAGTTGGGATTAGTCTGAGTTGGAGTCGGACCCAGCGGCCCGCTTCGAGTCCACGCGCTGGACTGCTGCGGGATCGCCACTTCCCACTTTTCAGCGAGGTAGGCGAACACCCGTTCGCGCTCGGCTTGCGACACCAGCGGCCGGTCGTAGACCAGCACTTCGGCGATGTCGCCACGCAAAATCTCCGAAGTGCCGACCACGTTGCGCGCCACCGCGAACGGGCCGATCGGCACGTCGGTGGCTTCGACAAACGCGATGGCCGGTTCATAGGCCGTGGTCTGCTGCACGCTGAGGCCGAAGTTCGGCGCGACGTTGTCGTTGTCGGCCAGTTGCGGACGCGAGCTGAACAAGCGTTGCCAGGCTTTGCCGCCAGCCTGTTCCGGCAAGCGTCGCGACACTACGAACACGCTGACCGGCCCGGTCCCACTACGAATCGACGGCCCGATAAACGCCGACACGCCGCTGAAGCGCACCACCGAACGACCGTTGATGGCGTCGTTGACCAGTGTCGGCAACGCGCTCGCCGCCGGATTATCCAGACTGACATTGACCGCGCGCGGGGATTTATCGCGCCAGCTCAACACGCCGTTCTGCCCATCGATACTCATGTGCGTCGGATCGGCGCCGTCCAGCCACAGCACCAAACCTTCGGTGACCATCGGCGCCGCCAGCGCATTCGTCGACAACAACCACAGCCAAATCACGCATTGCCTGAACATACGAAACTCCTTCCTTGAGTGAACCGGCTATTACTTGCCCGCGACTGCCAGCAACGGCGCAATGGGCGCGTGATAGCCGTGGGGATTGTTCGACTGCCAGCGCCAACTGTCGGTGAGCATCTGCCCGAGATTGCGTTGCGCCGACCAGCCCAGTTCACGCCCGGCCTTGCTCGCATCGGCCCAGCATTGCGCCACGTCACCTTCGCGGCGTGCGGCGAAGCGGTAGGGAATGCTGATCCCGGTGACGTCTTCGAAACCCCGGATGATTTGCAGCACGCTGTAGCCGATGCCGGTGCCGAGGTTCCAGATGTGAATGCCGTGGTCGCCGTGCAGTCGCTCAAGCGCCTTGAGATGCCCTTCGGCCAGATCGCTGACATGGATGTAATCGCGCACGCAGGTGCCGTCGACGGTCGGGTAATCGTTGCCGTACACGGTCAGTTCGCCGGATCGGCCGATGGCGACTTGGGTCAGGCATGGCAGCAGATTATTTGGCACACCGTTAGGGGCTTCGCCGATCAGGCCGCTTTCGTGTGCGCCGATCGGGTTGAAGTAGCGCAACAGAGCGATGTTCCAGCGCGAGTCGGAGCGCGCCAGATCGGTGAGCAGTTCTTCGGTCATCAGCTTGGAGCGGCCGTAGGGATTGGCCGGTTTGCCAGTGCCCAACGCTTCGTCAATCGGCGTGCGCGCCGGCTCGCCGTACACCGTCGCCGAGGAGCTGAACACCAGATTGAACACATGCGCGCGAGCCATCGCCTGGCACAGGAACAGCGTGCCGACCACGTTGTTCGCGTAGTAATCCATCGGTTTGCGCACGCTTTGCGCCACCGCTTTGAGGCCGGCGAAATGCACCACGGCGTCGATGGCGTAGGCGCTGAAAATCTCGTCGAGCAGCAGTGGATCGCGGATGTCGCCTTCGATGAACTCGATCTGCGAGCGGGTCAGTTGTTCCAGCCGCGCGATGGATTCGACGCAGCTGTTGCTCAGGTTATCCAGCACCAGCACGCGATGGCCGGCCTCCACCAGTCTTACTACCGTGTGCGAGCCGATGTAGCCGGCACCGCCCGTGATCAGCGTGGTTTTGCGCATGACGAAATGCTCCAGAGAGACAGCGCTGCTCACCGGGTGGTGAACACCGATTTGAATTCATGCGGCCAGCGCGGATGCAGCACGCTGTAGGCGAGGGTGTAGGTCAGCGCGCCGGCGAGGATGTTGGCGCCCAGATGCAGGTAGCCCGAGAGGCCGGATTGATGCGAGACCCAGACGACTACAGCGGCCATCACCAGCGTCGCGAGGACGCTGCGGTAAGCCGAGTCGAAGAAGCTGCGCCAGCGGTAACCGATGGCGGTGTTGAGGCCACGAATCTGCAACGGCGTGATCGCCAGCATGCGCAGCAGCAGCGCGACGGCTGCGGCCATGCCGCCGTAAACCGGCCCCAGCGCATAGACGAGTGCCAGCGCAAGTACGGTGGTGGCGACTTCAGCCTTGAGCGTCAAATACGTGCGGTTGACCGCCACCAGCGCCGTGGTCGCGTACAGCGCCAGATTGCCCAGCGCGGCGGTGACGGCCAGCACTTGCAGCAGCACAATCGCGTCGGCCCATTTGTCGCCGAAGATCAACAGAATGATGTCTTCGGCAGTCAGGGCGATGCCGACGAACAACGGCGTCAGTAGAAATCCGCTGATGGCCGTCGAGTCGCCGATCAGGCCGATCAGCCGCGACGGTTCAGCGCTGCGCCGGGCAAATGCGGGCAGCGCGTAACTCATCAAGCCGTTATAAATCGCCGAGCGCGGCAGATCGATGATGCGCATCGCCAGGTTGAACATGCCCACCGCATGCGCGCCGGCGGTCATGCCGAGCACGATGTTGACCCCGCGTTGCAGGGTTTGCGAACTCATCACATTGATCGCCACCGGCGTGCCGCTGCGCAGCAAATCGCGCAACACCGCACCATCGATGACGAATGGAATGCGCCGCCGATCACCGCGCATCAGCACCACCAGCGCCAGCAGATCCATGATCAGCGCCTGGGCAATCACCGCCCACGCGCCAAAGCCCAGCAGCGCGACGACGATCCCGGCGCTGCCGCCGGCGACCTTGCCCAACAGGGTACGCGAGGCCAGCAACTTGAAATTGCCGGTGCGGCGCATTTGCGCGACATAGACCCGCGCCATCATGGTGAAGAGGATTTTCACCGAGGCGATGGCCGTCATCCATTGCAGCACTGGCGACGAGGTATACAGGAATGCGCCGAGCGAAATCACCACGATCGAAACAAGGCTGATCAGCACCGAAAACCAGAACGCGCTGCTGATGTGCTTCTCCTCCAGACGCTCAAGCCTGACCAGCGGATCTTCCAGCACTGACGAATACAGAATGCCGACCACTTCGACGATGGCGATGATCACCGTGCCGATCCCCAACTCGGTCGGCGTGAGCAATCGCGCGTAGACAACGAAGGTGATCATCGACAGGAAAATCAGGCCGAATTTCTCGGTGAAGATCCAGATCAATGTCGTCAGGCGATGGTTGGCCATGGCAGCACCCGCGCTTCAGGAGGTCTTGCGCAGGGTCTTCGCCACGGCGTAGACGTAGCGCAGGGTCGGTTTGCCGCGAGAGAAAAACAGCGTCTGCCACGAGTGCCCGAGCATGTTGCGAAAGACCTTGATCACCTGCGCATGCTCGCCGCGCCGGGAGAATGCCGCGAGAAATTCGGCATGGTTGGCCAGCACGAAATGAATACGTTGCTGCTTGCTCAGCGTGGCGCCGTAGCGGGTCAGAAACAGCTCGATGAAACGCATTTTGTGCGGGTAGTACTTGATCGGTTGCGCGGTGATGTTGCCGGCGTTGACCCCGCGCCGATGCAGTATTTCCGGCACCGTGTGGATTTCCCAGCGCTCGGCAATGCGTGTCCACAGCAAGCGGTCTTCGGCAAAGCGCAGGGTCTGATCAAAGCCGTTCAACGCCACCAGCACTTCGCGCCGCACCAGCACGCCGGAGGTGCCGTTGATCACGTTCTCGCGCATGAAATCGGCAAAGTGCTGGCCGCTTTTGCGCCGGTCTTCGAGCTGCCGGCGGCCGTCGCTGAACTCGCTCATCTGATAGCAATCGATCAGCCCGACATCATGGCCGTCCGCAGTCAGCTGTTCGTACAACGCCAGTTGTTTTTCGAGCTTCTGCGGGTGCCATTGATCATCGGCATCGAGGAACGCAATGAAGGTTTCGCTGGCGTTGAAAATCCCTTGATTGCGCGCGCTGGCTGGGCCTTGGTTGGCCTGTTGCAGGAGCAGCACCGGGAACGGCGCCACAAAGTCCCGAACAATTTGCGGGCCTTGGTCGGTGGAGCCGTCGTCGATCACGATCACCTTGTCCGGACGCCGGGTTTGTTCGGTCAGCGAATCGAGCGTCTGGCCAATACTCTCGGCGCCGTTGTACAGCGGAATCACCACGCAGACTGTTGGCTTGTCATTCAACATGTTTTGTACTCCTTGGCCATGACGGCGCGCCGACGCGGCAGTGGCGCAAGGCGTTTGATGGCGTGGTGACGGAACGACAGGGCCAGAACGCAGAACACCAGGAACTCGCCCGAGCGATAGTTGGGGATCACGTAGGCCACGTAATTGGTCACCACGAACAGGCCGATGATCACCAGCGCACAGGCGTGATAGCGCGCCGATTGATCGGCGGTGATCGCGCGGTATTGCTTGGTCAGCGCTTCGGCGAACAACAGAATCAGCGCGATCAACTGGATCAATCCGCCATTGAGCAGGGTTTCGACGTAGCCGCTGTGTGCGTTGCCGATGTAGCCCCAGCGGGTGATGAAGCCGTCAGCGTCGGGGCTGGTCCAGAACGCGCCGAAGCCGTAGCCCTTGAGGAACCGCTCGTCGATCAGCGGCCCCAGCAGCTCCCAGATCAGCGTGCGGTCGGTGAGTGACGGGTCACGCCCGAGCCATTCCAGCAGCAGCGTGTAGTTGCCGTAGAGAAACAGGCAGATCAGCAAGTACACCACGGTGGCGACAAAAAACGCCGACAGCGAACGGTTGATGCGCAAGCGGATCAGCGTGAGGAAATACCAGTAGCTGGCGGTGCCTGTGACGATCAGCGCGATGCCGGTGGCGGACTGCGCGAGACCGATGGCGATCAGCGAAAACATCCCGTAAAGGATGGCTAACGGGTTGCGCTGGCGGATCATTGGCAGCAGCAACAGGATGCCGATTGCATTGAGCCGCGCGCCCGCGTTCTTCTCGGCAAAAATGCCCTTGAACGCGCCGTCGCGGATGCCGCCGGAAATAAACGCGATGTCGGGTCGGATCACGGCGAAGATCAACCCCACCAGCGCAGCGGCGCCGATCACGCAGCCGAGCACGAAGGCGATTTTTTCCAGGCTGTAGTGGTAAGCAATGAACCCGGCGAAGAACACCACGCTGAGCAGCGCGACAAAGCGTTTGAGGCTGAGCATCGGATCGCCGGACCAGCTTATAGAAGCTGCAATACACAGCAGAAAAACCAGTAGAAAGGTGTTTTGCCGGTAGAAGCTTTTGCTCAGGAACACCTTGTTGCGGATGAAGAAGAACAGCGGCACCAGCAATGTAATCAAGCCGCAGACCTGATTGACGACGTTGCCTTCGAGGTCTTTTTGCGCGTCATCCAGACTGGCCGCATTGCCCAGCCCGAGAAAGAAGCCGATCACCTGCAAGTAAAACAGCACGCCGAACAGGGTGAAGGCGTCGCGCAGGCTGCTGTAGCGAATTTGCAGGCGGTTCATGGTGCTGGACTCCCGAGCAACGCCGCCAGATAGGTGTGCACCGCGCGGCCACTGACAAAACGCGCCGCAGCGTCGAGACGCCGCTGGCGGTGCAGATCTCTGGGCAAGGCCAGTTCCAGGGCAATGGCTTGCGCCAGCGCTGCGGGATTTTCCACTTCGACCAGCGGCGCCACCGCGCCGTCGGCGAGGATTTCCTGCGGGCCGTAAGGGCAGCGGGTCGAGATGACGGGCGTGCCGGTCGAGAGTGCTTCGACCAGCGCATTCGGGCTGCCTTCAAAGCGCGACGACAGCACAAAGCAATCCGCCGCGCTGATCTGTGCCAAAGGATCGGCGGCGTAGCCCGGCAGGTCGATGCGTTGAGCGATGCCCAGGCTGGCAGCTTGTTCGAGCAATTCAGCCCTGAGCGTGCCTTCGCCGAAAATGATCAGCCGCGCACAGCGATCCGGCAGTTGGGCGAAGGCTTCGAGCAAGACATCAAAACCTTTCTGCCGCGCCAGCCTTCCGACCGCGACGATAACCGGTGTGGTTTTCTCCAGCAGCCATGGGTGGGTTGGGAGCCTTGGTGGCTTGTCGCGAAAGTCATTGTCGAGCACCGGGTTGTCGGCGATGGTCACGTCCCGCGCGCGGGCCAGTGTGGTATCGACCAGGTCCTCGGCGACCCCACGTGACACGCAGATCACCGGGTTCGGAATCAGCCGATAGAGCAGCGGCGCCAACCAATACGCGAGGCGCACCGGCAGGGCCGGGTTGACGTGTTTGTCGCGAGAAAACGCGTTGCGTTCGCTGACGTGCAGCCGCGCCAAAGTGCCCGACATTGTGGCGGCGGCGATGGCGATCACGTTGACGTGGGTGAGGGCGGCCAGTTGCGCGTCAAAGCGATTGTTGCGCAGAAAACGGGTCAGCGCCGGTACTGCGGCAGCGCTGCGCGGACTTTGCAGCTCGACCTGTTTGACCCGTGGATCAAGCGCCGCGACATTGATCCCGCCACCGGTGAGCATCAGCAAAGTCACGTCGTTGCCAGCCTCGACCAAGGCTCCCGCAAGGCGCGCCATCATTTTCTCGGCGCCGCCCGCGCTGAGATCTTGAAGGATGATCAGCAGTTTTTTCATTGATCCCACACCTGATAGTAGGCCTGCGCCGCGTGCTGACTGGTGTAGGGCAGCACCGCTTCGGCGGTCGCCAGCGCGGCGTTGACGCTGTCGGTGTTCAGGCTGCGCAGCATGGCTTTGGCCAGCGCCGGCACATCATTGACCGGTACCAGTTGCCCGAGTCGACCGTGGTCGAGCAGTTCACGCGGGCCGCTGCCGCAATCGGTGGAGATCACCGGGGTGCCGAGGGCCAGCGCTTCGATCAGCACGGTGGGTAAGCCTTCATGAAATGAACTGAGCACCAGCAGTTGCGCGTGGCGGATCAACGGGTAGGGATTGCGCAGGTGCCCGGTGAAATGCACGCGGCGCTCTATGCCCAGCGCAATCGCCTGGGCTTCGAGCGTCGAGCGTTGCGGGCCATCCCCGGCGAGCACCAGATACGGCACGTCGGCCTTTTTCGCCGCCAGCGCGTAGGCCTCCAGCAATAAGTGAAAGCCCTTGGTTTCCACCAGACGACCGATACCGAGCCAGAATCGCGCCGGCAGATCAGCCGGCAACGCTGCTTGTCCAGCACTGAGCAAATGCTCGCTGACCACCGCGTTCGGGCAGTAGCGAACGCGCGGCCGGCCCCACGGCATCAAACCGGCCAGTGCCTGGCGCAAACCCAGCGACACCGCCACGACTTTGCCGCTGCCGCACAGGTACAAGGCGTACAGCAGGCGCAGGCTGGCGACACCGGTTTTCTGTTCGGCGCAATCGAGTGCGGCGTGGCGCGTGTAGATCACCTGACACGGCGTGCCGAGGGTGGCGATCCAGCTACACAAATTGGCCTGTTCCTTGGCGCTGATCACGTGGGTCACGCCTTCGTGCAGGATCGTCCGGCGCAGTAACCGCACCGATCTGAGCAGGCCGCCGAAGCCATTGCCGCCGCCCGTTATGGTCGGCACGTTGTCTAGTTCCGGTTGTTCGCCGTTCATCACGAAGAAGCTCACGTGCTGGCCGTCCAGCAGGAACTGACGGGCCAGCCGCTGCTGCACGCACTCGACACCGCCGCCGGGCTTGAAGTCTTTCAGAGTGAACAGGATGTGCATGGGAATCCCCGGCGCTCACGGCGCTGTGATGTCGATGGCGACCTTGTGCCGAACAATCATTTCGGCCAGTTGCAGGAAGTTGCGCGGGTAGTCGAGCAGGTAACGCTTGATGGTGTGCGGCTCGCGGTACATGCGGTAGAACGCACGCAGATGCAGGCGATCGATGGCCTCGGGGTAGTAGTGCTCGCTGGCGCTGGCCTCCTGCCGGATGAAGCCGCCGCAGGTGAAGGCCACGCCGTCGAAACCGGCGTTCAGCGCATCGCTGACGAAGCGTTCCTGCAAACCTGCGCCAAGTCCTACCAGCAGCAAATTGGCCTGGCTGTCGCGGATGTCAGCCTGAATCCGCGCTGCTTGTGCCTGGTCGAAATAACCGTTGTGTGTGCCGGCAATGATCAGTTGCGGATAACGCCCGCGCAGCTTGCCGATGAACACATCAAGTTCGGCTTGTCGGGCGCCGATGATGTACACCCGCAACTGCTGTCGTTCGGCGTCGCGGAGCACCGGATCGGCAATCGAGGTGAAGTCGAAACTGACGCGCTGCACCGGTTGCCCGCTGACTTTGGTCATGAAGCCGGACATCAGCATGCCGTCGCAAAAGTAGGCGAGGGCGGCGGGTGGCTGGCGCATGAAGGTGCCGACCGAGGCGAAGTTGATAAAGGAAAACGCCCGGTTGCAGCTCAGCAGGCTCGGTGAATAGTGGCCGACCACTTCGAGGCGGATCATGACGCGTCACTCGCGGCGACGGGTGTCGGGCGGCCGACAGAAATGTAGGTGAAGCCGCGGCTGCTCAGGCGCTGCGGTTCGAACAGATTGCGTCCGTCGAAAATCAGCGGCTGCTTGAGCTGGCGTTTGAGCAGGTCGAAGTCCGGCGCGCGGAATAAGGCCCACTCGGTAACGATGATCAGCGCATCGGCGTTTTTCAGTGCCGCTTCCTTGGTGCCGGCCAAGGTCAGATCATCGCGGGCGCCGTAGTGCCGTTGGGTCTCTTCCATGGCTTTCGGGTCGTAGGCCTGCACGTTGGCGCCGGCGCGCCACAGCGCTTCCATCAGCACCCGGCTTGGGGCTTGACGAATGTCATCGGTATTCGGCTTGAAGCTCAGGCCCCACAAGGCAAAGGTCTTGCCTTGCAGCGCGCCGTTGAAGTGCTCGGAGATTTTGCGGAACAGCGTGGTTTTCTGTTCGTGGTTGCGCGACTCCACCGCTTTGAGCAGCCGCGCGTCGAAGTCCACCGCCTCAGCCGTGTGGATCAGCGCTTGCACATCCTTGGGAAAACACGAGCCGCCATAGCCGATGCCCGGGTAAATGAACTGGTAACCGATGCGCGGATCGGAGCCGATGCCGTGGCGCACTTTTTCGATGTCTGCGCCGAGTTTTTCCGCGAGGTTGGCCATCTCGTTCATGAAGCTGATCTTGGTCGCCAGCATGCAGTTGGCTGCGTACTTGGTCAGCTCGGCGCTGCGCACGTCCATGACAATGACTTTGTCGCGGTTGCGGTTGAACGGCTCGTACAACTCGCGCATGACTTCTTCGGCGCGCGGGCTGTCGGTGCCGATGATGATCCGGTCCGGGCGCAGGCAATCCTCGACCGCGCAGCCTTCCTTGAGAAACTCGGGATTGGACACGACGTCGAAAGTCAGGTCGCTGCGCTGAGTGTCGGCGAGTGCCTGGGCAATGCACTCGCGCACAAGGTCCGCCGTGCCCACCGGCACCGTGGACTTGTCGACGATGGTCGCGTGCCGCTGCAAATGCTCGCCGATGGTTTGCGCCACGCTGAGCACGTGTTTGAGATCGGCCGAACCGTCCTCGTCCGGCGGCGTGCCAACAGCGATCAACTGCACATCACCATGGCGCACCGCTGCGGCCAGATCGGTGCCAAAGCGCAGCCGACCGCTCTGATGGTTCTCGCGCACCAGCGCCTTGAGGCCCGGCTCGTAGATCGGCAGCGTGCCGTCTTCCAGCGCCTGTACCTTGGCGGCGTCTACGTCCACGCACAGCACGTCGTGGCCAACTTGCGCCAACGCAGCGCCCTGCACCAGGCCCACATAGCCTATGCCGAATACACTCACATTCATGGGTAAACCTCGGATGGGGGTGAAGCGGGGTCAGTAGATGTCTTTGGAAAACAGGGTGAAGGGCGTCTTGCAGAGGATTTTTATGTCGAGCCACAGCGACCATTGGTTGATGTAGTTGAGGTCTTGGGCGACCCGCAGCTGCATCTTTTCCAGAGTTTCGGTTTCGCCACGGTGGCCGGTGATCTGCGCCAGCCCGGTGATCCCCGGTTTCAGCCGATGGCGAGCCATGTAGGCGCGGACTTTGCCGGTGTAGTAGATGTTGTGGGTAACCGCGTGCGGGCGCGGACCCACCAGCGCCATGTGGCCGAACAGCACGTTGAACAGTTGCGGCAGTTCATCGATCGAACTGCGCCGCAAGAAGCGCCCGAGTGGGGTAATGCGGTCGTCTTCGCGGGTGGCCTGACGCACTTGCTGATCGTCGTGCACGCGCATCGAACGAAACTTCCAGACCTTGATTACCTGCCCGTCGCAGCCGTGGCGGTTCTGCTTGAACAGCACCGGACCCGGCGACGTGAGCTTGACCGCAAGCGCCACGCCGAGCAGCAGCGGGCTGAGCAGAATCAACGCGACTGCTGCCAGGCTGCGCTCGAACAAGTCCTTGCAGAACAGGCTGCCGGGGTGCGAGGTGATCAGGCTTTCGTTGAGGTAGATCGCCGGCATCCGTTCGATCTCCGAGATCGAATGGTTGAGCAAGACCATGCTGCCGAAATCCGGAATCCATACCACGTCGACGTTCATGTCGAGCAGGTCGATGTACAGCGCTTCGATGGTCGCGGCGTCGGCCATCGGCAGCACGATGTACACGCGCCGCGCTTCGAGGCGGCCGATGATTTCGCGAATGTCATCGACATGCCCGAGCAGCGGCAGAATGCTCGGCGCCGGGCGCACCGGATGGGTGGCGGCAACGAATCCGAGCAGCAGGGTGCGATCCGGATTGATGAGTTTTTTCGCCAGTTCATGGGCGGTCGGGCAGGTGCCGATGATCACTGCGCGACGCTCGTTGCTGATCATTTTCGAGTACAGGCGCGCGATGAAATGCAGCGGCAGGAAACTGCAGGCCTGGACGAGGAACCCGGCCAGCGCCCAGACGATCATTACTTGCCGCGAAAACAGCGCACTGGTCTGCGTGACGAAGGCGATGGCGCTGAGTACCGCCAGCAGAATCAGCCAACCGGCCAGCAAGCGGCCGAGTCCGATCAGCAAGCCGTGACGCTTGTGATAGACCTGCATCAGGCTGTAGGTCGGCACTGAGCCGAGGATGGTCAGGATCATCAGCATTCGGTATTCGCTGGGCAAATAGCCGATCCGCCAATGCACGAGCACGATCAGCAACAGATTGACCAGGGTCATTGCGGCCAGCCACTGGCCCCAGAAAGTCAGGCCTCGACGGTGGGCCATTTGCGCGGTGTATTGCGGCGTCATGACTTGATCTCACAAAAGAGGAATGACCGGGAGCATGTGGCGAGGGAGCTTGCTCCCGCTGGGCTGCGTAGCTGCCCCAAAATCCTGTGAGCGCTGCGCACTCAAGCGGGAGCAAGCTCCCTCGCCACAGGGGGTTGTGTTGGCTGGCTCGGTTGCGGTGAGCAGGGTTTAGCGCGGGGCGAAGTCGTAGTCGTAGAACGAGCGCGAATGGCTGTGGCCGTACTTTCGCGCCTTGCGCAGGTCGACCTGATTGAGCACCACGCCGAACACCGTGCCCTGACTTTGCTGGAGCATCGCCAGGCTTTTTTGCACCTGGCTGACTGGCGTGCTCTCGGCCTTGACCACGTAGATCACTGCGTCCGAATGCCGGGCCAGCAACAGCGCGTCGCTGACCATTTCCGCGGGTGGCGAGTCGATGATGATGTGTTGGTAGCGGCCCTTGAGCGCCTGCAACATGCGCCCCAGCCGTGGTGAGCTGAGCAGGTCCTGCGCGGGTGGCCGATGCGCTGAGCTGAGTGGGTCCCGCGCCGAGGGCAGGCGCGGCGCATCAAACGGATCGAACGGCTCGAGCGACAGACTGCCGGCCGGCAGCATGTCCAGATTGCCCACGGTGCGAATGCAATCCTCAAGTTTGGCAGTGCCGGCAATCACATTCGCCAGCCCCGGATTCTCCGGCGGGAAGTCGAAGTTCAGTGACAGCGTGGGCTGGCGCATGTCGGCGTCGATCAGTAGCACCCGCTCCAGCGAGGTCAGCGAACAGGCGAGGTTGTTGGCGATGGTGCTCTTGCCTTCCCCGGCGACGGACGAGGTGACCAGCACCACTTGCGACGGCGTTTCGCTGCTCTGCAACATCAGCCAGGTGCGCAGGTTGCGGATGGTTTCGCAGAAGCGCGGATGGTCGTTGTCCTCGAACAGTCGCGCCAGTTGCCGACGGCTTTTCTTCATCACTAATGGCACCACGCTGAGCAGCGGCACGCCGAGGGTAGACTCGATGGTTTCATCACTTTTGAAGGTGTTACTCAGGGTCTCGAGCAAGAACGCCAGCGCCACGCCGAGCACCGCAGCGGCCAGCGCGACGATGGCGACGATCAGGCTTTTGCGTGGTTTGCTGGCTTCGGTCGGCACAATCGCCGGATCGACGATGCGCGCCTTGGCTGAATCCATGTCAGAGGTGGCGGCGGTTTCTTTCAAGCGGGTGACGAAGGTTTCGTACAGCGCGCGGGTGCTATCAACCTCGCGCTGAAACTCGCGCAGCTGGAATTCCTTGCGCGAAATGTCCTGGATCTGCGCCTTGTTGGTGTTGAACGACTGACGCAGGGCGTTTTCGCTGGCGACCGAGAGCTGGTATTGACGCTCGATACCGGCGACCACTTGCTGGACTTGCAGACGCAGGCTGTTGGCGGCGGTGCGCAGTTCGGTCTTGGCCGAGACCAGCGCCGGATGCTTGGGCCCATAACGACTGGACAGCTCTTCCACCTTGGCTTGCGACTTGGCCAGATCGGCCTGGAACTGCTGAATCAGCGGGTTGCTCAACACTGCGGGGACGCTGGAGAGGCGACTGATATCGCCGTTGCTCAGCGCTTGTGCCTGACGGAACTGGCTCTCGGCTTCGGCGCGATTACGCCGCGCATCGATCATGCGGTTGCCGGTCATTTGCAGCTCGTTGGCGCTGATAGTGGCGACGCCATCGACATCCACCAGACCTTGCTCTTCGCGATAACCCTGCAGCTTGTTTTCCGCATTGCGCAGGTTATTGCGCAGTTCCACCAGGCGGGTGTTCATCCAGCTGGTGTTGTTTTGTGAGGACTTGAGGCTGGTGTCCTGCTGACTGTCGATAAAGCTCTGGGCCAACGCATTGGCCACGGCCGCAGCGAGCGCAGGGTCAGGCAGTTCGACTTCGATTTCGATCAATTGGCTCTTGCCGACAAACTTGACGCTGGTGTGCAGCATCAGGTTCTGCGTGACGGCGTTGAACACGTCTGCTTCGGTTGGCGCAGGCTTCGCGGCGGGCAGCAGATCCATCCATGGCAACCATTGATCGCGATTGAGTTCGGCCAGCCATTGGCGCGGTGCGAACCATGAGGTCGGCCGCTGGCGCGGGTCGGTGAGCGGATTGCTGGTGAGGTTGAGCTTTTTCACCGCGCGTTCGGCCAGCTCGCGCGATTGCAGCAGGGCCAGTTGCGTCTGCAAATAGTCGGTGGTGGTTGAGCCGCCCGAGTCGTTGGTCTGCTGAAAGCTCATCACCGGTGGGGTTTTATCTTTGATCAGCAATGTGGTGCTGCCGATGTATTGCGGGGTGATGAACGACAGCGCCGCCACCGCCAGTGCGCAACTGAGCGCCACCAGCAGCGCGATGTTCCACTTCGCCGCCCAGACCACGCGCCATAGCTGCAGCAGGTCGAGGGTGTCCGATTCTTCAGCATGCTGCTGATGCATATGCGTCTGGAGCGGGCGTTCGGTGTAAGTGCTAGGGCTGTTATCGATCATCAGAAAAACCCCTGTGCGATGGAAATCGTGTCACCGGGACTGATGACGGTGGTGCGGCTGATGTCGTCGATCACCGGCGGGCCACCGGCGCCGCGCAGGATCGTCACGCGTTTCATCGAGGCGCGCTCGGTCAAACCGCCGCCCAGTGCAATGGCTTTTTCAAGGGTGAGGCCGGGCTGGAACGGATAGCTGCCGGGCTTTTGCACTTCGCCATTGATGTAGAACGGGCGGTATTCGATCTGGCTCAGGCTGACTTTCGGGTCGACCAGATAGCCTTGCTTGAGGCCGTCGACGATCTTGCGTTCGACCTGATTCGGGGTGAGTCCGGCGGCAGTCACTTCGCCGAGAAACGGGTAGGAGAAGGTGCCCGCGTCGTTCAGGCGCACCTTTTTGATGCTCAGTTCCGGCTCGCCGAACACGGTGATGCGCAACACATCGCCGGCGGCCAGTTTGTAGTCGGTGGCGGGGTCGGCTGCATGGGCCGCCGGGATCAGCCACACCAGCAACAGCAGATAAACAATGCGCGAGTTCATGGGCCTGGCCTCTCAGAGACTGACGTCGAAACTGATCTGGAACACGTTGCGGGTGAAGCTTTCATCGTCGGCATCGGAGTCGTTGTCGCGGTAGCGATAGCCGAGCTCGACATCCAGCCAGCGGCGCATCTTGTAGATCACCGCGAGGTTGTAATCCTGCAGGTTGTCGGTGCGGTCCTGGCCTTCGTACTCGTAGCGACCCATGCCGGCCTGGGCGACGGTGATCACCCGTTCCGTCCAGCCGTGGCGCCAACCGACCTGGGTGAAGGTCGACTTGACCGCGTCGGCACCGTCGTCGCCCTCGGCCAAAGCCTGGCGGGCGAGAAAAGTGAAGGTCGAATAGGTGCGCGGCTTGAATTGCAGATCGACTTGCCAGGTGGGGTTGCTCAGGTCGTCGGAGGCGTTGTCATCGAAGTTCTTGCGTTCATAACCGAGCTTGAGCGTGCCGCTGGTGCGCGCGGTCATGTCCCATTCGGCACCGGCGAGCAAGGCGTCGGATTTGCTGCTGCGCAGGCTGTCCGATTGCAGGTAGTCGAAGCGTGTGTGGTCGTATTCGAGCAGGCTGCGGGTCTTGCTGCCGAGACGGTGATACCAGGTGGTGTTGAAACCGCTGGTATTGCGCTCCTTGTCATCGTTGATGCCATCGGCGTTGTCGTAACGCAGTTGCGCATAGTTGGCGCCGAAGTCGAGCTGATTGGCCGCGGTCTTGGCGCCGTAGGTGTACACGCCGTTGACCCGGGTATTTTCGATCTTGTCGTTGATGCCATCGACTGCCGTGGAGGTGGTGCGCTCGTATTTGCGCGCCTCGGCTTCGAGTTTCAGCCGATGACTGTCGGTGAATTCCATGATGCTTTCGGCACGCAGGCGCTGGGCGGTGTTGGAGGCGTCGGAATCCGAGTGATAGATGTAGCGCGTCGGTTGCCAGATCACCCGCGTGGCGCTGTTGCGATCTTCGGCCTTGAGTTCGAACGAAGGCGCCAGCCGGGTGATCATGGTCGACTCGACATCGTGTTCAAGTTCGCGAAAGTTATCGTCGTAGCTTTCCGACATGGAGAAGGTTGGAATGAAGTCGAAGCCATACACATTGATGGCTTGCGGATCCAGACTCCAAGCCGCCTCGGGGTAAGCAAAAGCCAAAAGCAAGGCGACAGGGCAGCGTGACTTCAGGGCCATGAGCCGTGCTCCTGGAGAAGTTTTTGTTGTGCGAAAGGGAGTGTTCCGGCGGTTACTGGCGTTGCCGCTCGACGATGTTCAGCGGTACGCAGACATGTTGTTGGCGGTTGAGAAACTGCAACAGGATCATCACCCGCTCGGCACCTTGCATCGACATGAACACGCCTTCCAGAGGCGAAAACGGACCTTGAACGATATTTAGGGTTTCGCCGGGTTCAAGCGTGTGGTTCGCCGGGGGTAGCACCGGTTTCAGGCTGCGCTCGCGCAGGTGCTCGATCACTTGCCCATGCACGATGGCCGGCTCATGGTTGAACTCGACAATGCGACTGACACCACGGGTCGAGCGGATTGGCGCCCAGTTGTCATCGCTGCTTAGTTGGATGAACAGGTAGCCCGGAAACAATGAGTCGAGCACCTTCAAGCGTTTGCCACGCACAATCTTTTCGCCCATCAGTTGCGGGCGAAAGGTCGTGTAGTCCTGCTGGAGCAAGTTGAATTGAGCCCGTTCATCCTGGCGGGGCTTGCACTGCAATAAATACCAGTTGGAGCCATTGCGGCTAACTGTCTGCATGCTGGAGTACTCCATACATAGCCAAAGTTTAAGCGCGCCAACGCACAGGTCGGTGCGGGTCGGCAGGCTTGCTAGTAGGTAGTAGGCTGATCAAGGCCAAATTGGCGAAACCAGATGCTAAGTGTGTTTTATCGGCAGTTTGAAGTGTTTCAAATTTGAATCACTTGCGCGGGGTATTAGTTATATGGTCGGTTGTCTTGAGCATAAGCCAGCGGCAGTTTTGTTTGGGCAAAGCTACCGCACGGTGTGCATTCGCAACCTTTGATCAATGTACTTGGATATTGGCCCGGCACTGCCTGGATGGAAACCGCCATGTTTGAGCGAGTCAACGCCGGGGTGGGATTAGTTATCAGCCAGTCTTGGCTTGCTGTCAAATGATAACAGTCAAAAAGCGCGCCTTTTATCCAATAGTTAGGGTCGAACGTCATAACCTGCTGTTTCTATTGGACTTAAAATTATAGTTATTTAACATTAAACTTTTTCAGTGCTGTGAAGTCACGTTGGCCGGATTCCCCGGTAGTGGGTGATGTCAAACTAGATACATTGATTGTCATGTTGCTGTGATCTGCTGAAACTTGTGTTGGTGCAACTCTTTGTTGTTGCTGAATTTTAACTCTGGCTGTTGCGTGGTCTACATATGCCTGACTTCGATTAGTTGCTACGCCAGCGCGCCGCGCCTAGATTTAATGCTCTGCCAGATGTTCACTTTGGATCCATGCCGCCATCGAAACACATGTTCTGATCGGGAGTGCTCGTCATGACGATTCTGGTTACAGGTGCCGCCGGATTTATAGGCTTTCATACGGTTCAGCGCTTGTGTCGCGAAGGTTTTGAGGTGGTTGGCGTGGATAATCTCAACGCCTATTACGATGTGTCGTTGAAGCGCAGTCGGCTGGAGCTGTTGCAGACAGCGCCGCAGTTTGAGTTTCTGACGCTGGATATCGTCGACAAGTCGGCGCTGGTCAGCCTGTTCGAAACGCACCGCTTTGAATACGTCGTGCACTTGGCGGCGCAGGCTGGTGTGCGTTATTCGCTGGATAATCCCGACGTTTACGGGCAGTCGAATCTGCTCGGCTTTTTAAATCTGCTGGAGGCCTGCCGGCAATATCCGCCTCAACATTTGATCTATGCCTCAAGCAGTTCGGTGTACGGCGCCAATCACAAGATGCCATTCAAAGAGGACGACCCGGTCGAACAGCCAGTTTCCCTGTATGCCGCGACCAAACGCGCCAATGAATTGCTCGCCTATAGCTATTGCCATCTGTATGGACTGCGGGCCAGCGGACTCCGGTTCTTTACCGTGTATGGCCCTTGGGGCCGGCCCGACATGGCGTTGTTCAAGTTTACGGAGGCGATGCTGAAGGGGCGGGCAATCGATCTGTACAACCAGGGCGAGATGGCACGCGATTTCACTTATATCGATGACATTGTCGAGGCGATCTTTCGCCTGTTGAGCAAACCGCCTGCAGGCGAGGGGCAGCGCGGCGCCAATCGACTGTTCAACATCGGACGTGGCAGCCCTGTAGCGCTGCTGGAGTTTGTCGAGTGTCTGGAGTCGGCGCTGGGCATCAAGGCGCAGCGCAACTTTTTGCCGATGCAGGAGGGCGACGTAGTGCGCACCTGGGCCGATGTCTCGGCGTTGGCGGCACACATCGGCTTCAGCCCGCAGGTGTCGGTGGATGTCGGGGTGCAGGCGTTCGTTGAGTGGTACCGCGCGTACTACCGGCTATAGCGATGTTTTTCACATCGCGCGGCGGGCTGTAGACTGGCTGGCCAGAATTTCGATCACTCCTACAGGATTCTCATGGCCAATCAAGACATCACCTTCACCCCTGATCCGGATGCGGACTCGATCTCCTCCGACGTCACCGAGTTCAACGGCATTCTGATGTCGACGCAGATCCCGACCCGCGCCGATGGAAGCCTGGAACTGGGCGACATCACCGCGCAAAGCGAATGCACATTGCAGGCACTGAAAGTCGCGCTGGAGCGTGCCGGCAGTTCGATGGATCGGGTGATGCACCTGACCATCTACTTGACCGATATGGCTGATCGCCCGGCATTCAATGAAGTCTACAAGCGCTTCTTCGCCAAGCCATGGCCAGTGCGTGCGGCGGTTGGTGTGGCTTCACTGGCGGTTGAAGGGATGCGCGTGGAAGTCACCGCAATGGCCGCCAAGGCCTGATCCAGCGACATATTTCCTTTGTGGGAGCTGGCGTGGGTCAGCCAATACTGATGCTGGATCTGCCGACGCCATCGCTGGCAAGCCAGCTCCCACAGGGATTGCGGTGTCTCCAGCATTGTCGTCAGCTGCCACCCGGCAGCACAGGCGTGCCGGTCGCGCGTTTCGCGGCTACAATGCGCGCCTCGACCGTGACAGCCTGACTAAAAAAATATATGTCCTTGCCCAAGCATCACCTGGAATTGCTCAGCCCCGCCCGCGACGTGGCCATTGCCCGCGAAGCTATCCTGCATGGCGCCGATGCGGTGTACATCGGTGGCCCGAGCTTCGGCGCGCGGCATAACGCGTGCAACGAGGTCAAAGAAATCGCCGAACTGGTGGAATTTGCCCGCCGTTACCACGCGCGCATCTTCACCACCATCAACACCATCCTGCACGACAACGAACTGGAGCCGGCACGCAAGCTGATCCATCAGTTGTACGACGCCGGCGTTGACGCGCTGATCGTCCAGGATCTGGGCGTGATGGAACTGGATATCCCGCCAATCGAGCTGCACGCCAGCACCCAGACTGACATCCGCACTCTGGATCGCGCCAAGTTCCTCGATCAGGCCGGTTTCTCGCAGCTGGTATTGGCTCGTGAGCTGAACCTGCAAGAAATCCACGCCATCGCCGCCGAAACTGATGCCGCCATTGAATTCTTCATTCACGGCGCGCTGTGCGTGGCGTTTTCCGGCCAGTGCAATATTTCTCACGCGCAGACCGGACGCAGTGCCAACCGTGGCGACTGCTCGCAGGCTTGCCGTCTGCCGTACACCCTGAAAGACGAGCAGGGCGGCGTGATCGCCTACGAAAAACACCTGCTGTCGATGAAAGACAACAACCAGAGCGCCAACATCCGCGCGCTGGTCGAGGCGGGCGTGCGTTCGTTCAAGATCGAAGGTCGCTACAAGGACATGGGCTATGTGAAAAACATCACCGCCTATTACCGCCAGCGCCTCGACGCCGTGCTCGAAGATCGTCCGGATCTGGCTCGCGCCTCCAGCGGCCGCACCGCGCATTTCTTCCTGCCCGACCCGGAAAAAACCTTCCACCGTGGCAGCACCGATTACTTCGTCAGCGAGCGCAAGGTCGACATCGGCGCGTTCGATTCGCCGACTTTCACTGGTCTGGCCGTCGGCGTGGTCGAGAAAGTCGGCAAGCGTGACATGCAAGTGGTCACCCACGAGCCGCTGTCCAACGGTGACGGTCTTAACGTGCTGGTCAAGCGCGAAGTGGTGGGTTTCCGCGCCAACATCGCCGAGGCCAAGGGCGAATTCGACGAGGACGGCGAGAAGCGTTATCGCTACCGCGTCGAGCCCAACGAAATGCCCGAAGGCATGCACAAGCTGCGGCCCAACCATCCGCTCAATCGCAACCTCGACCACAACTGGCAGCAGGCCTTGCAGAAGACTTCTGCCGAGCGTCGCATTGGCCTGACCTGGCTGGCGCGTTTGCGTGAAGATCGCCTGGAACTGATCGCCACCAGCGAAGAGGGCATCAGCGCCAGCGTCCGTCTCGACGGCCCGTTCGGCGTGGCCAACAAGCCGGAACAGGCGCTGGAAACCTTGCACGATCTGCTCGGCCAACTCGGCACCACCGAGTACCACGCGACTTCGATCGAGCTGGATGCCCCGCAAGCGTTCTTCATTCCGAATTCGCAGCTCAAGGCTCTGCGCCGCGAAGTCATCGAAGCGCTGACCGCCGCGCGCATTGCCGCGCATCCACGTGGTGGGCGCAAGGCGGAAACCACACCGCCGCCGGTGTACCCGGAATCACATCTGTCGTTTCTGGCCAACGTTTACAACCACAAGGCGCGCGAGTTCTATCATCGCCACGGCGTGAAGCTGATCGACGCGGCCTACGAGGCCCATGAAGAAAAAGGCGAAGTGCCGGTGATGATCACCAAGCACTGCCTGCGTTTCTCCTTCAACCTGTGCCCGAAACAGGCTAAAGGCGTGACCGGCGTGAAGACCAAAGTCGCGCCGATGCAGTTGATCCATGGCGACGAAGTGCTGACCCTGAAATTCGACTGCAAACCGTGCGAGATGCACGTGATCGGCAAGATGAAAGGGCACATTTTCAACCAGCCGCAACCGGGCAGCGTGGTCGGGCATATCAGCCCGGAAGACTTGATGAAAACCATCCACCGAGCGCCACACTAAAAGCGCTGCAAGCGCGACGTTTCGGCGTCGCGCTTGCGTTCGATGGCGCCCGCGCTTACAAGTCTTGTTCCAACAAGAACAGTGGGCAGCGCCTTGATCGAACGACGCCAATTCAGCGGTGGCATGAAGGGCAAGAACCTTCGCTATCTGAACGAGCCTTCCAGCGGCCCGGGGCGCATGACCCGCACGGGGTTTGTGTTGCTCGAGCATTTCTCCTTGCCGGCGTTTACTCAAGCGCTGGACACCCTCATTACTTCGAATCTGCTGCGTCCGGGCTTGTTCTCGACGCGGACCTTTGGCCTGGACGAACACGAAGTCGTCAGTGATCTGGGATTGGTGATTCGCCCGGATGCACGGCTCGATGTCAGCGCACTGCAAGAACTCGATCTGCTGGTGATTTGCGGCGGTTATCGCACCGAACTGAAGGCCAGCGATGAATTCATCGGCGTGCTGAAACACGCGGCAGAGGCGGGCATCATTCTCGCGGGCTTGTGGAACGGCGCCTGGTTTCTCGGCCGGGCAGGGGTGCTGGAAGGCTATCGCTGTGCGATTCACCCGGAGCATCGGCCGGCGCTGGCAGAGATTTCCAGGGCGACTCAGGTCAGCAGCGAGCCTTATGTGATCGACCGTGACCGCTTGACCGCGTCCAGTCCGTCCGGGGCTTTTCACATGGCGCTGGACTGGATCAAGTCGCTGCATGACAAGGCTTTGGTCGAGGGCATCGAAGACATTCTGGCGTTCGAGGAATCGCGCTATCGGCGGATCAAACCGACCGAAAACATCTGCGTCAGCGCGCCGTTGCGTGAAGTGGTGAAACTGATGGATGCCAACCTTGAAGAGCCGTTGGAACTGGAGCAACTGGCGGTATACGCCGGGCGTTCGCGGCGCCAGCTCGAACGGTTATTCAAAGAACAACTCGGCACCACGCCACAGCGCTATTACATGGAACTGCGCATCACCGAAGCGCGGCGCTTGCTGCAACACACCGAGCTGTCACAAGTGGATGTGCTGGTGGCGTGCGGGTTTGTCTCGCCGAGCCATTTCAGCAAGTGCTACAGCGCCTATTTCGGTTATCGCCCCTCAAAAGAAAAACGCCTGATCAAGTAACTTGCGGCGATGGGCTCTTGTGGCGAGGGAGCTTGCTCCCGCTGGACTGCGCAGCAGGCCCAGATTTTAGGGGTCGCTTCGCAACCCAGCGGGAGCAGGCTCCCTCGCCACAAGGTTCGGTTATGCGTCACAAGTGATCCGCGTCGATGATCGCCTTGGCAAATGCTTTCGGGTCTTCCTGCGGCAGGTTGTGGCCGATGCCGCCGTCGATCAAGCGGAACTGGTATTTGCCGGTAAAACGCTTGGCATAGTCCGCCGGCGCCGGATGCGGCGCGCCGTTGGCATCGCCTTCGAGGGTAATGGTCGGCACGCTGATCGATGGCGCGCTAGCGAGCTTCTGTTCCAGCGCATCGTATTGGCTTTCACCCTGCACCAGACCCAGACGCCAGCGGTAGTTGAACACCGTGATCGCCACATGATCCGGGTTGTCCAGCGCAGCGGCACTGCGCTCGAACGTGGCGTCATCGAACGCCCACTTCGGTGACGCCAGTTGCCAGATCAGCCTGGCGAAATCGTGGGTATTTTTCTGGTAACCGGCGGCGCCGCGCTCGGTGGCGAAGTAGAACTGATACCACCATTGCAGCTCAGCCTTGGGCGGCAGCGGGTTCTTGCCGGCGGCCTGATTGCCGATCAGATACCCGCTGACCGACACCAGCGCCTTGACCCGCTCCGGCCACAACGCCGAGACAATGCCCGCCGAACGCGCGCCCCAGTCGTAGCCGCCGAGCACTGCCTGGTTGATTTTCAGCGCGTCCATGAAATCGATAACATCGCTGGCCAGCGCTGCAGGCTGGCCATTGCGCACGCTTTTGTCAGAGAGGAAATGGGTGTCGCCATAACCCCGCGCATAGGGGATCAACACGCGATAGCCCTTGGCGGCGAGCAGCGGCGCGACTTCGTCGTAGCTGTGAATGTCGTAAGGCCAGCCGTGCAGCAGAATCACCACCGGACCATCGGCCGGGCCGGTTTCCGCGTAGGCCACGTCGAGCAAACCGGCTTTGATGTGCTTGAGCGGGCCGAACGGCAAACTGACGCTTTTCACGACCTGCGGCGCAGCACTTTGCGCATTGGCGACGTTGAAAACGCCGAACTGCATCAGTGCAGTCGCGATGATCGACAAGCCCAGCAGGCGCCGGCTGTTGGCGGATGAGGTGGTGCGCAGTGCATGCTTCATCTGAAGTCCCCTTTGCAAGCGACGGGTCAGGGCTCTGGCTGAACCCTGCAAACCTTGAACTTCAGTAAATCTTCTCGACGTATCTGCGCTGTTTCAGTTTTGCTCGCCAAATGCCGTGGGCTGTACCCGCGAGCATTCGGTACACACTGCGATACAAACCCCGGCCAATAAAAAACCCCGAATCATCGGGGTTTGTTTTGCGTCCATGAAGCAGGCGCTAAGCCTGGGTCACGTGCTTCGGCCCGGCCAAGGCCCAAGCGATCAATCCAAGCAACGGTACAAACACGATCAGTACGATCCACACACCCTTGTTGCTCGATTTGCCTGCGCTTTTGCGCACCCGGTTGATGGCCCACAACTCGACCAGCAACAGCACGACGGCCAACACAACCCATATTGTTTCGATCTGCATGAGCTACCTCCTGATGGTCTGTGCTTTAGGCGGGCGTACGGGCGCGGGGTTCATTAATTTTGCGCAGGGCCCCGGTTTCGAAGACATGACGATAGACTCGCCAACTCGCTCGCTCCCTCCTGTAATATGGCCGACCCAACCTCGACGAGCATGAAAATGGACTCTCACTCGCTTCTGGCTTTCACCCTGGTCGGTGCAATTGCCATCGCCAGCCCCGGCCCCGCGACGTTGATGGCGATCAACAACAGCCTGGCTCACGGCCAGCGCAGCGCGATCTGGTCGTCCCTTGGCAACGCGAGCGGTCTGTTCTGCCTGTCGGCCGCTGCGATGCTCGGCCTCGGGGCGTTGCTTGCCAGTTCTGAAGTGCTGTTCAACGCGGTAAAGATCATCGGTGCCTGCTACCTGTTTTATCTCGGGATCAAGCAGCTCACCAAGAAAGGCCCGATGCTTGCGCAAGGTGCTGAGGATGAAGTGATCAAGAGCCGGCCGACGCGCACCAGGCTGTATAAATCGGCGTTCCTGACGGCGGTGACCAATCCCAAGGCGACGATGTTTTTCACTGCATTGTTCCCGCAGTTCATCAATCAAAGTGAGGCGTTGCTGCCGCAGTTTTTGATCCTGACTTCGATCTTCATGGCGCTGTCGGTGACGTCGCTCAGCATGTACGCAGCGCTCGCCTCGCGAGCCAAGGGTTGGTTGACCCGGCCGGAGCTGTCGCGCTGGGTCAGCCGGGTGGTGGGGACGACGTTTATCGGTTTCGGCGCGGCGATTTTGACCATGCGGCGGCAGGCTGCGTAAGCGCTGCGTTTTATCTCTGTTTCAGCACGGTAGAGCGCTTGGTCGGTAACTTCGCGCTCAAGATGCGCCGGGCGGCATGTATCACGTGCCGCGTAAGTGCTTCCATACGCGGTGACTGTACGGCCCAGGCGTGCCAATAGAGCGCGACATCGGCGAAGTGGCCGGGCGCCAAATCCACCAACTCCCGGTTTTTCAGCAAATCGCTCACTTGCAGTTGCGGAATCATGCCGTAGCCGAGGCCGCGGCGAATGGCCTTCAGGCGTGCCTCCGGAAGTGATAAGTAGTGAATCGGGAACGTGTCCGGGTGCAGGCCCAGGCGAGACTGCATGAATTCGGACTGCAACGTGTCTTTGCGCGAGTACGCAAAAATCGGCGCCTTGCGCGCCGCGTCGCGTGTCAGCCCTTTGGCAAACCATCGCGCCTCAAAGGCCGGGGACGCCACCAGCTGATAGCGAACCGACCCCAGAAGCTCTGCGAAACAACCCCGCATTGGCAGAGCGCGCGTGCCGATGCACGCAATGACTTGGCCACTTTCCAACAGCGTGTAGGTGTGATCCTGGTCGTCGACCACGACATCGAGCAGGATATTTTCGCTCACGAAGAACTCGGCGAGTGCCGGGAAAAACCATGTACACAGGGTGTCACCGTTGACGCCGACCACGACTCGCAAGTGGTCTTTTTCATCGCCGGACAGATCATGCAGCAGCTCTTCCTCAAGCACTGTTGCGCGGCGAAGATAGATCATCAGTTTTCTTCCAGTCAGCGTCGCCTCGCACGGGCGCCCGCGCACCACCACTGCACTGCCGAGCCGGACTTCGAGCGCGTGAATCCTCTGCGATACCGCTGAAGGCGTGACACTCAAGCGTTGCGCAGCCTTCTCAAAACTGCCACTTTCCACTACCGCCAGAAACGCCTGCATTTGTTTTGCGTCGAGCTTCATGACTGCAGTCCTGATTAAGTATTTCTAATCGATACTGAAATCTACTTCGTTTTTCTTCATATAAATACCGATTTGCTCAATCATTACCCTGTCGCAATGTGATTACGGTTGCAAATTGCGGTTATTGTTCAGAGTCGAAAGATTAACGTATTTGGTTTTTAGTGTGTCGCAGTCAGATGCTCTGTATCTGTGTCGACGTTATTGCCTGATTTGATTCTGCACATGGATTCTATGAAGGACGTTCGACTCCAAAGGATTTCAGAGATTTAAAGTTGTGAAGGTATCAGGAAATGAACACCGACAAGGTTTTGGTGCTGCGCACATGTGCCAATAACATGGCCGACCACTGCGGTCTGGTCTGGCCCATCTCAGGATGGGTGGAATGCAAGTATTGGGAACCTACGCGAAAGCTTGAAAATGGCTTGACCGGGTTGCTTTGGGGGCAGGGGCCAGACGCTCATTTGAGTATGCAGACAGATGCGCGATGGGTCGTATGTGAAGTTGCGGTGAGTGACCTGATTTTTCTTGAAGATGATGAAGGGGTCAAATTTTCGCGGGCTGAAGTGGTTCATGTGGGTACACGAGATAGCGCAATGGGCTATCTCTGCGATAACGCTGAGAAGTTTGAATCCTCGACGACGAATTTGATTGAGGCATTTGTTTTGCCTGAAGTGCAGCCAGACACCAGTGCGGCAACTCCCGTCCTGGCGCTGACAGCTGACATTGCTCCCGATACCGTCAAACGCCGGACTACTGTGCGGGTTGTGCAAAAACTCGAAACCGCTGTTTATGGAAGTACCCTGACTGGTGCAAATCAGAGTCAGCTCATCGCAGGCTATGGCAGCACTGAAACGGCTGGAGATCGCAGCACGCTGATTGCTGGATATGGCAGTACCGGGACGTCGGGCTCCGATAGTTCGATCATTGCCGGCTACGGCAGTACCCAAACTGCCGGAGATGAAAGCTCGCTGACGGCGGGATACGGCAGCACGCAAACTGCCAAAATTGGCAGCGATCTCACCGCAGGCTATGGCAGCACCGGCACCGCAGGCTCCGACAGCTCGCTGATCGCCGGTTATGGCAGCACGCAGACTGCCGGAGGTGAAAGCTCTTTGACCGCCGGTTACGGCAGTACGCAAACGGCGCAGGAAGGCAGTGATCTCACGGCGGGCTACGGCAGCACCGGCACCGCAGGTTCCGACAGCTCGCTGATTGCCGGTTATGGCAGTACGCAGACTGCCGGGGAAGACAGCTCCCTGACTGCCGGTTATGGCAGTACCCAAACAGCTCAATTGGGCAGCGATCTTACTGCCGGTTACGGCAGTACGAGCACCGCGGGTTCAGACAGCTCGCTGATTGCCGGTTATGGCAGTACGCAGACCGCCGGGGAAGACAGCACCCTGACTGCCGGTTATGGCAGTACGCAAACGGCTCAATATGGTAGCGATCTCACTGCCGGCTATGGCAGCACAAGCACAGCAGGCTCAGACAGCTCGCTGATCGCAGGCTATGGCAGTACGCAGACTGCCGGGGGAGATAGCTCCCTGACCGCCGGTTATGGCAGTACGCAAACGGCTCAATTGGGCAGCGATCTCACCGCTGGTTATGGCAGCACCAGCACCGCTGGCTCCGACAGTTCGCTGATCGCCGGTTATGGCAGCACCCAGACTGCGGGAGGAGAAAGCACCCTGACTGCCGGCTACGGTAGTACGCAGACGGCTCAGGAAGGTAGTGATCTCACCGCCGGCTACGGCAGTACGGCTACTACTGGATCCGGGAGTATGGTGACTGCCGGGTATGGCAGCTCGCAAACCGCCGGGCACGGAAGTGCATTAATCGCTGGTTACGGCAGCACTCAGACAGCAGGCTACAAAAGCATTCTGACCTCGGGCTACGGTAGTACTCAGACAGCCCAGGAAAGCAGCGATCTCATCGCCGGCTACGGCAGTACTGAAACCGGTGGATACGACAGCTCATTAATCGCCGGGTACGGCAGCACACAAACCGCCGGGCACGGCAGCGTTCTGACTGCCGGATACGGCAGTACCCAAACAGCGCAAGAAGGCAGCTCGCTGACCACGGGTTATGGCAGTACAAGCACAGCCGGGCCTGACAGTTCGCTGGTCGCGGGTTATGGCAGTACGCAAACCGCCGGTCAAGAAAGCACGCTCACGGCGGGCTACGGCAGTACCCAGACGGCGCAGGAAGACAGTTCACTCACTGCGGGTTATGGCAGTACTTCAACAGCCGGATTCAACAGTTCGTTGATTGCAGGCTATGGCAGTACTCAAACAACCGGCTATGACAGCACCCTGACTGCCGGCTACGGCAGCACGCAAACCGCTCAGGACAACAGCTCGCTTACCGCTGGCTACGGCAGTACGTCGACTGCGGGTTATCAAAGTTCGCTGATCGCCGGGTACGGCAGCACCCAGACCGCCGGCTATGATTCAACGCTCACCGCGGGTTATGGCAGTTGCCAGACGGCTCAGGAGCAAAGCTGGTTAACTACCGGCTACGGAAGTACATCGACCGCCGGCTGCGAAAGCACGCTGATCGCCGGCTACGGCAGTACGCAAACCGCAGGCTACCAAAGCACACTGACCGCAGGTTACGGCAGTACTCAAACCGCTCAGGAAGAAAGCTCGCTGACCACCGGTTATGGCAGCACCTCTACTGCGGGTTATAGCAGTACGCTGGTGGCCGGTTATGGCAGTACTCAAACCGCCGGTTACGCCAGCATTCTGACCGCAGGTTACGGCAGTACGCTGACCGCTCTGGACAGCAGCACGCTCACCGCGGGTTATGGCAGCACGCAAACGGCTGGTTTTGATAGCTCGTTGATGGCCGGTTACGGCAGCACGCAAATCGCTGGTTATGCCAGTACGTTGACCGCCGGTTACGGCAGTACCCAGATGGCAGCGCGCGACAGCACGCTCACCGCAGGTTATGGCAGCAACGGAACAGCGGGGCAGGACAGCTCACTGATTGCCGGTTACGGCAGCTCCTTGACCAGTGGCATGCACAGCTTCCTCACCGCGGGTTATGGCAGCACGCTGATCAGTGGACTTGAAAGCGTGCTGACCGCCGGTTACGGCAGCAGCCTGACTGCCGGCATGCACAGTAGCCTGACGGCCGGTTATGGCAGCAACCAGATCGCCAGTCACAAAAGTTCGCTGATTGCGGGCCAGGAAAGCACGCAGATTGCCGGGCACAAAAGCATGTTGATCGCCGGCAAGGGCAGTTCGCAGACGGCGGGTTCGCGCAGCACGTTGATCGCCGGCGCTGACAGCATCCAGATGGCCGGTGACCGCAGCAAACTGACGGCGGGTGCGGGCAGTAACCAGACCGCGGGCGACCGCAGCAAACTGTTGGCTGGCAGCAAGAGTTACCTCACCGCGGGCGATCGAAGCAAACTCACGGCGGGCGACGATTGTGTGCTCATGGCCGGTGACGCCAGCAAGCTGACGGCCGGCAAGAACTGCGAGCTGACCGCAGGCGCCAACAGTCGCCTCATCGCGAGCATTGGCTCAACCCTTACCGGCGGCGAAAACTCGACATTGGTATTCCGCTGCTGGGACGGCAAGCGCTACACCAACGTGGTGGTCAAGACCGGTACGGATGGCGTTGAGGCAGATATGCCCTATCAGTTGGATGAGGACAGAAGCGTCGTCATCAGAGCTGATGATCAGGCCGAAAGTGCAGCGATCTGATCGCCTTCATACGGTTGCGTAGCGCTTTAGAACCGCGCCAAGCAACCGCTGCCCATACAACCCGACCCCAAGCCCCGACACAATCAGCACCACCGCAATAATCTTGTTCAGCGACAATTGCTCATCAAAAATCACCACCGAACCCAGCAACCCGAACACCGGCACCAGCAACGACAACGGCGCGACGGTGGACACCGGATATTGCTTGAGCAACGAGTTCCATACCCAGTAGCCGAACAGCGTGTTGGGATAGACCTGAAACAGAATCGACAGGACGGCGCGGTAGTCGAGTTGGCTGACCAATGCGCTGTACCCCGTCGTGCCGTTCACCGCGTAATCCAGTGCAAACAGCGGTATCGGCGAGAACGCACTCGACCACACCAGAAACGCAAAAACCTCGGTGGTTCTGGCTTTCTTGTTGATCACGTTGGCCGCGCTCCAGGCAACTGCGCCGAGCAGCACCAGGCTCAAGCCAAGCGTGGTGACGGTGCCATCGACGATCGAAAGAATGCTCAGCAGACCACACAACGCGAGCGCCATGCCCGCGTATTGAAAGCGCGAAATCCTTTCCTTGAACACCCACGACCCGAGCAGGATGGTGAAGAACGCGCTGAACTGCAGCACCAGCGAAGCAATGCCCGCCGAAAGCCCGGATTTGATCCCGAGATTGACCACGCCCCACAACCCGATGCCGAACACCAGTCCGTAGCCGATGATGTAGCGCCATTGCACGTCAGGTTTCGGGATGAACAGGATCGCCGGCAGCGCGCACAGGGTGAAGCGAATGCCGGCGAGGATGAACGGGTCAACCGTGGTCAGTCCCAGTTTGATCACCGAGAAATTGATGCCCCAGATTGCGGTAATCGCAATGGCGAGTAACAGGTGCCTGGCCTTCATGCGGGTCTTCCTTGAGCGGGCGTTGAGTGATGAAGCGTGAGAAACCACAGGAGCAGGGCGGTCGCGCTGATCGCAGCGCCGAGCAGGCTGACCGCGATCCAGCCCCAGCGCGCGTAAACCTGGGTCGCGGCGACGGCGCCCAGTGCGCTACCGACTGAGTAGAAACACATGTACGCCCCGACCATGCGACTTTGCGCGTCGGGTCGTGCGGCGAAGATCATGCTCTGGTTGGTGACGTGCACGGCCTGCACCGCGAAGTCGAGCAGGATCACGCCGATGACCAGCGCGATCAGCGAAGACTCGGTAAAACTGCTGGGCAGCCATGAAAGCGTCAGCAGCGCGAGGGATATGCCGGTCACCCGTTGCCCCAAACCCCGGTCAGCCCAGCGACCGGCACTTCTGGCCGCCAGCGCACCCGCAACGCCGGCCAAGCCAAACAGGCCGATCGCCGTATGAGAAAGCGACAGCGGCGGGGCGCTCAATGGCAGCACCATCGACGTCCACAGCACCGAGAAAGCGCCGAAGATCAACATCGCCAACAGGCCTCTGACCCGTAACGTGCGTTCGGTGATGAACAGTTTGAACAGAGAACCGATCAGCGCCCGATACGACTCTCGATGGCGCGGCAGCGCGGTGACCGGTGCGACTTTCCACAGCACTGCGGCGATGCTCAGCATCAACCCCGATGACACAAAATAAACCGCACGCCATCCCGCAAGATCTGCAATCACACCAGAAGTAAACCGCGCCAACAGAATGCCCAGCACGATGCCGCTGGTGACCGTGCCCACGGCTTGTCCGCGTTGTGCGGGCGTTGCGAGCATCGCGGTGTAAGCCACCAACACTTGAACCACCACGGCCAACAAACCAACGGCGATCATCGCGCTCAACAGGACCAGCCATTGCTGTGCAGCGCCGACAGCCGCGAGCGCCGCTGACGACAACAGGACTTGAGTCAGAACCAGCCGCTTGCGATTGACCAGATCCCCCAACGGCACGATGAACAATAACCCCAGCGCGTAACCAACCTGAGTCGCCGTCACCACGATCCCGATCATCGACGGCGCTACGCCCAGGCTCTGAGCGATGGAATCAAGCAACGGTTGGGCGAAGTAAACATTGGCCACTGCCAGCGCGCAGGTGACCGAAAACAAAAACGTCAGCGCCGGCGATAGCCCGTCAGTCGCACGCGATGTGTTGATGGCCAATTTTGCATCTGCTGTCATGCACGCCTCCATGGCGTTAAACTGGTTTCAAATTAAAACCTGAGCTGATTGTTGCAATATCAGGTTTCAAATTGCAACCATGTTTCGCCTGGCGGGTCGCTAGACTCGCCAGGATCAAATTTCGGGAGGTCCCAACATGGTCGAAGTCGCATCACCGTCAGGCAACGAATGCCCAGTCGCCAGAACCCTTGAGGCCATTGGCGATCGCTGGTCGCTGATGATCATCCGCGATGCGTTTGACGACATTCGCCGCTTCAGTGAGTTTCAGAAGAGCCTCGGCGTGGCGAAAAACATTCTGGCGTCGCGCCTGAAAGCCTTGGTCGAGGTCGGGGTGTTTGATGTGCAACCGGCGTCGGACGGCAGCGCTTACAAAGAGTACGTACTGACCGAGAAGGGGCGGGAGATTTTTCCGCTGGTAATCAGCATGCGCCAGTGGGGCGAGCGCCATCTGTTCGAGCCGCAGGAGACGCGCTCGCTGTTGCTGGATAACGCCTCCGACCAACCGCTGCTGCCGATTGAAGTGCGCTCGGCAAGCGGTGAGAAACTCGGGCCGCGTGACTGCCACCGGATACGCCTTATTGGCGGCAAGCTGGCTGGTTGATGCGCGCGCTGATCCACTGTCGGCTGTGGCTCAGAACCCGTGCTGCGACAGTTGTGGGGAAGTGAATGAAGCCATGGGGACAGGCCGGCAACAGGTGCAGGTCAACTTCGGCGGCTTGCATCCACTGTTGAGCAATCAGCAGCGTGTCGTCACGCAGCGGATCAAGTTCACCGGCAAACAGCAACGCCGGAGGCAGACCGCTGAAGTCGCCATACAGGGGCGATAGCGGCGGTTGGCGGCGTTGTTCGTCGCTCCTGTCTGGCGTGAGCATGCGCAACGCGTCAAACATGCCTGGGCCATCGAGCAACAGCGTTTCCGGGCCAGCGGCGCGCACGCTGGGCGTTCCGGTCAGGTCATAGACGCCGTAATACAGAACCGTCCCCCGGATTCTTTGCAGCAAGTCAGGCCAGGCTTTTAGCGACAGTAGCGTCGCAGCGGCAAGATGCGCACCAGCGGATTCGCCGACGACGATAACCGGCAGGTCCTTGAATTCTTCGCAGTCGCTCAACAGCCACTGAGCGGCACCCAGGCAATCACCCAGCAAGCCTTCGATCGGCGTCGACACCGCCAACCGGTAATCAACCGACACGGTGATCACCTCGCACGCGTTGACCATCGCCACGTTGAACGCGTCATCCATTTGCGCATTGCCAATCACCCAGCCGCCACCGTGGTAATCCAGCACCACGCCTTTTACCTGGCCTTTGGGCCGGATAATCCGCAAAGGAACGGACACGCCATCCACTGTGATGACCTTGGTTTCGGCAACAACTCCGCGCAATGTCCCCGCGCCAGAGATCTGCGCAACCCGCAACAAACCCTGAATCAAACGCGGCGTCAGACGATTGCGAATGCGGAAACGCGGCAGCCACTTGAGCTTGCGGTTGAACCGCTGCACCTGCTCCAGATCTCTTTGGTCTAATGGTGCAAATTCTTTGCTATCCAATCTCTCACTCCCTTGTCAGGATTAGCCCCCGCGAACCCGCGGATTGTAGTGTGACCGCGCGTGACCCATAAGCGCTTCCTAAAACAAGACAAAAATCAGGAGTCATTGATGCAACCGATCCGTCTCGGTCTGGTGGGCTACGGCAAGATTGCCCAGGATCAACACGTGCCAGCGATCATGGCCAACCCGGCGTTTGAATTGGTGGCTGTCGCAACGCAAGGGCAGCCTTGCGCCGGCGTTGAGAATTTCCGATCCCTGAGCGAGCTGCTGGAAAACGGCCCGCAGGTCGATGCGATTGCCTTTTGCACGCCGCCGCAAGGTCGCTTCACGCTGGTGCAAGAAGCGCTGGCGG
The DNA here is from genome assembly GCF_049897765.1 of Pseudomonas sp. TWP3-2. Taxonomy (NCBI): domain Bacteria; kingdom Pseudomonadati; phylum Pseudomonadota; class Gammaproteobacteria; order Pseudomonadales; family Pseudomonadaceae; genus Pseudomonas; species Pseudomonas sp. TWP3-2. The sequence continues at coordinate 216,867 of NZ_JAFCWW010000006.1, forward strand.
CCGGCAAGCACGTACTCGTGGAAAAACCGCCGTGCCCAACCCTCGGTGAAGCGCTGGCGCTGGTCGATCAGGTCAACGCGCAAGGCGTCAGCGGGCTGTTCGCCTGGCATTCGCGTTACGCGCCGGGCATCGAAGCGGCGCGTGACTGGCTGGCCAGCCGCACTCTGCAAAGTGTGCAGATCGACTGGAAGGAAGACGTGCGCAAATGGCACCCCGGTCAGGCGTGGATCTGGCAGCCCGGCGGCCTCGGTGTATTCGATCCGGGCATCAACGCCTTGTCGATTGCCACCCACCTGCTGGCGTTGCCGCTGTTTGTCGAATCCGCCGAGCTGCGCGTGCCGAGTAACTGCCAGTCGCCGATTGCCGCGTCGATCAAAATGTCCGACGCGCGCCAGCTCGATGTACGCGCCGAGTTTGATTTCGATCACGGTCACGATGAGCTCTGGAGCATCGAAGTCCGTTGTGCCGAAGGTGTGCTGCGCCTCGACAATGGTGGCGCACTGATGAGCATCGACGGCGTGCGCCAAGCGGTGTCGGAGGAGGGCGAGTACGCAGCGGTGTACCGACATTTCCAGCAGCTGATCAAGGACAAAACCAGCGACCTCGATCTGCAACCGCTGCGGCTGGTCGCCGACAGTTTCTTCGTCGGCAGCCGCGAGTTGGTCGCGCCTTTTTACGACTGACCGACGCAAGCGTCAGGCGGGCGGTTGGGCCGGTTTTGCCAGCTCGATTCCCGCCGCGCTCAAGCGCTTGAGGATTTCGAACAGCAAATCACTCTTGGTCGTGCCGACAATCCTCGGGCTGGCGACGTAACCGGTCACCGTCAACGTGATCCCGTCCGGCGACAGCTTGCTGAAGCGCACGAATGGCGCCGGGTTTGCGAGGATGGTTTCGTGTTCGGTGTAGGTGTCGAACAGCAGGTTCTGCACTTGCTCCGGGTCGATGTCCAGCGGAAACATCAGCTCCAGCGTCGCTACACCCTGGGCGCTGCCGCCGAGCGTGACGTTGCGCAGATTCTGCGAGATCAGCTGCGAATTGGGCACGATCACAATCGAGCGATCGCTGAGCTGGATCTCGGTGGCGCGCACATTGATGCGGCGGATATCGCCCTCGACGCCGCTGATGCTGATCAAATCGCCAACCTTGACCGGGCGCTCGGTCAGCAGGATCAGACCGGAGACAAAGTTCTTCACGATCTCCTGCAAACCGAAACCGATGCCCACCGACAGCGCACTGACGATCCACGCCAGATTGGTCCACTGCACGCCTAGCGACGACAGCGTCAACAGAATTACCAACGCATAACCGATGTTGGAAAACAGTGTGCTCAGCGAGGCGCACATGCCCGGGTCCATATCGGTCTTGGGCAGAAACTCGTGGTCGAGCCAGCGGCGCAAAGCGCGGATCAGGTAGATGCCGATCAGCAGCGCCAGCATCGCGTTGAGCAAGTGCCCAGGCACGATGTTCAATTTGCGCAGGCCGGCACCGCCAAGGATGGTGCCGATGTTGGCGATCAGTTGCCCGAGAGTCGTGCCGATACCGCCGACGAACATGGTAATTACGGCCAGCAGCAACAATCCGGCGCGCCCCACGCCCGCCAGCAGCGTCGAGGCTTGTTCAAGGCGCCGATCGCCGATGCCCAGCAACTGCTTCAACGCCTTGCCGCTGGAGTGGCGCGGCGAGAACAGGTACTCGCAGCTGTCCTTGAGCAGTTGCATCAGCAGATAAAATCCGCAGAACACGATGAACGCCCACACCAGCTCGTAAGTGATAAAACGCGCCAGCGACACGTAGCCGATCAGCAGCGCGCCGAGCGCAATTACCATTGCCAGAGTGGCGACGGTGTACACCACACCGGCAAATGTATTGCCCGCGACCGGCGCTTCACCGGCCGCCGCCAGCGCCTTGCGCACCTTGCCGAGTCGATACAGCAACGTCGCCACAATCCCCATCACCACCAGCGCTATCACCCCACGCCCGGAGATCACGATCTGGCTGCTCATCCCGGAAGCGTTGAAGATCTGCACCAGCGTGACCAGCACCAACAGCGTACCGGCGAGAATCTGAAAGAATGGCTTGAGTGTGAGTGCGACCTCGTCCGCCATCCCCGGCAAACGCCATGTCGGACGCTCGGTCGAGAGCAACGCGCGGCTCAACCCGGTGATCAGCACACAGGCATAAACCACCTTCTCGAATTCATCGGAAAACGTCGCCAGCATCGGCGGCAACGGTACATGCCGAGTGCAGGCGTAAAACAACAACTCCAGCGCAATCGCTGTGGCCGCCAGCGTTGCCAGCGCGGAAGCGAATGCCAGCGAACTGCGGCGCAAGCGTCCCTCCGGCATCCGATGAATACACACCCATGCCAGCCACCGATCAGCGAACCGCCGGCCCAACGTCCACACCAGCCAGGCCAGCAGCACAAGAACGCCGGTGTAAAACCGCTGTTGCGGCCTCAATGCTTCGGCACCGGTTGCCTTGATGTGATCAACAAAACCCCCCAACCGGTGACGGTCGTCCCACGACGGCGCAACCAGCGGCGCCCAGAACCCGGTGCTCAACACACTGTGGCTGCGCAGGGTCAATTCGCTTTCCAGCAGCGTTCGCCTGATGCCCGCGATCTGGGTGATCAGTTCAGTCGCACTTTGCTTCAGCGTCGCGACATTCTTCAGCGCGGTATCGACCTTGTTCTTTTGCTCGGTCAAGGCCGCACGCTGCGCCACGATATCCGCCTGCTCGGCCGCCACCTCACCGACCGGTGCCGCGCCCAAAACACCAAGCTGCACGGTCAACTGCGCCTGCTGCGGCAACAACGAGGCCGACAACCGATCCAGGTCCAGAATAAACGCCTGCACCCGATCCTGCGGGCCTTCGAGCTGGTTGTAATTGTTCGCGGAGGATATCTGCTGTTTGAGACCGTCAAGGCGCTGTTGCAGTGCCTGCAAATCGGTTTGAGTGACACCGGGGAGCGGGGCAGCGGTGTTGATCTCGGCCGTTCCCGGCAGATCGGCGGCCGACACCGACGCGATGGCTGGGCCGAGGAGGAGAAGCGCGAAGAAAAACAATAATGCTTTTTGCATGGGGGCTCGAACCGGGTTGATCACACAATCCTAAGAGGTTAGGTGATCGAAACGCGGAGCGAGGAAAAGTTTGGGGTGGAGTAGTTGAGCAAATGATTCAGATGCGGATTGATCGTGTCGTTGCGACATGGCGAAAAAACCTCATACCGACGGGCCACTCGCTAAATACGCCGGTTGCGAGTCATATAGCGGCTGTGCTTCGCCGAGTGCGCGCGCGATGATCAGCCGTTCGTAAGCTGCGAGGCTAGTCCTGCAAAGCTGGCAGTAAACGTCCCCCGGATCGCTGTGCCAGGAAAACAGGACGATGATCTCTTCGCTGCTGACTTCGAGGATCAACTGCATAGATGCTTCAAAGCCGGTATTCGCCGTCAGGTAAGTGAACTCCTGAATGACGGCGCTACCGCACCAACTCAATTCTTCCCATGCCCGCAGATTGTCTGGCAGAACCGGCACATGATCGGATTTTGAATCTTCCTGAAACTTGCGCAAAACCGACAGCAATCTTTCGCAAGAGAGAACCTGTAATTCGTATCTGCACTGCCCGTAATGCGCCATATGCACGGTTTCAGCCACTGGAGCGGCATTCAGTACTATGGCCTCTACAAGGTAGCTCTCTGCTATCTCCGAAGGCTGCTCATCCCAACCGTTCAAATCGGCAACAGGCGGGCACCACATGACCCGCACTGTTTCACCGACGCTTACCGGCTCGCGGCTTTCGAACCAGGCGAACGTGCTTTCGCCAACGCTCGGCAAAATATCGCCGAGGCGCAGTTCCTTTGCTCCGTAATCAATGCCGGAGTCTTGCGACCAGAATGTCGGGAAACAGATCTTCATGTCGTCAATCTTCATGCGGTACGGAAATAACGGCCAGATCAGCGCTTGCTGAACGCCAACCGCGCAGCAAACAACACAAAAATCAGTCCCGTGGTGCGATCCATCCAGCGGATCACCTTCTCACGCCGCAGAAACCCTGCCAGCGGCTGCGTAGCGCCAATCAACACAGCAGACCAGACCAAACCGAGCAGCACATGAATGCTCACCAGCCCGAACGTCCACGTCACGAGCGGCGCGCCCTGCGGAATGAACTGCGGCAGAAAAGACACGTAGAAAATCCCGATCTTCGGGTTGAGTACATTGCCGAGCATGCCTTTTAAAAACCAGTTTGAACCCGATTTGCCGTTGGCCTCAACCGCGCCCAACGAGCGGCGAGGGCGCAGCAGCATGTTCAACCCGAGCCACGCCAGATACGCCGCGCCGCAGTACTTCAATACGTTGTAGGCCAACTCGGAAACGGCGATCAACGCACCCAGGCCGAACGCGACCGCAGCGCCCCAGAGCAGACAGCCGGCATTGATGCCCAGCGCGGCGCGAAAGGCTTGTTGCCGGCCTTCAACGGTGGCGGTGCGCAAGATCAACGCGGTGTCGAGACCGGGCGTCAGCGTCAGCACTGTGGCGGCGAGGGTGAAGGCGAGGAGGTTGTCGGCGATGGACATGGATGCGTGAGTTCTTGGTGAGTGTGCGGCTACGTTAGCGGTTTCAGGTGGACGGTTCCAGCAGGGAAATCAGGCGCGGTTCGAGCGATTGCGCGGTTACTTCGAGCAATGCCAGCGTCACCGGTAACTTGAAACGACGCGGGCCGGCACTACCCGGATTTATGTAGAGCCGCTCACCGCGCCACTCGATCAAAGGTTTGTGGGAGTGGCCGGTGATGACGATTTTGATCGCGGGATCGAGGTCGGCCGGGACGTCGGCGATATCGTGGACGAGCAGGGTCTGGTAGCCGTTGAGGTCGAAGGTCAGGACATCGGCCAAGTCTTGCGCCCATGGCGCGGATTGATCGTTGTTGCCGCGTACGGCGTGGACCGGGGCAATCGTTTCGAGCTGGGCGAGAATGGCAGCGCTGCCGATGTCGCCGGCGTGGATGATCAGCTCGCAGGACTGGATCGCCGCCAGGGCTTCGGGGCGCAGGAGGTTGTGGGTGTCGGAGATGATGGCGGTTTTCATGGGGTGTTGAGTCTGGTCAGCTGGGCAATTGGCTGGTATCTAACTACGCTTATGGCTTCTGGGGCAATTTGCGACGGACCGGTCTTGGCCTCGGTTGCGATTTGCACATCGCCACTGTCACCAGTCCAGACGTTCAGAGTAAGGGAGATAAATCTCCCCTTTTTTCTTGTCAGCTTGCTCGCTGAACTCAGCGTCGATCGTAATCCTCTTCCAGACCTTCAGCGTGGAGCGCGGCTTTGACTGCCGGACGGGCCTCGACACGCGCCATGTAGCCTCTGAATTCCCAGAACGTGTCTAGCGAAATCTTGAATTTGGCACACCAGCGTGTGAGGGCGTAGAGGTAGGCGTCTGCCACGGTGAACACGTCGCCCAGAATGTAGGCGCGACCATCGGCCAGCAAGCTGTTGAGGTAAGTCAACTTGGTGATAACCGGCCGCTGAGCGTCAGTGGCATCCGCATCGGTAGCCAGGTAGAACAGCGGAGTGAAAGACTTGTGAAAGTCCGAGGACAGGAAGTTCAGCATCTCGTGCAAGCGTGTGCGTTCGAGCGTGCCATTGGCAGGCACTAATGCAGGGGCGTAGCGGTCCGCCAGGTACTGTGTAATGGCTGGGCCCTCTGTCAGAAGATTTCCCTCGAACTCAAGGGCGGGTACAGTGCCCTTCGGGTTGATCCGGTAGTAATCGTCGCCCGATGCAGTCTTGTGCTTCCACAGATCGACCATCGATAGTTCATGGGACAGGTTGGCTTCGCGTAGCACGATGTGGACGGCCAGTGAGCAAGAGCCAGGGGAGTAATACAGTTTCATCTGAGTGCCTTGAAGATAATTTAGGAGGTGAGCGTTAAGAGCAAACAGCAGCATTGTTCCTTTCGGAGATGAATCTCTGCAGGAATGCGGCCGCGCGCGACTGGTCGATCAGGCGTGAAGTTGCTGTCCAATTCTGGCGACGCGAGCTGCGTAGAGCTTTACGGTTTCGAGGTCTCCTTGCGGAATGCCTTGGGCATCCTGATCGGATGGCGACTGCACCAGCGCGCCGACCGATCCGCCCAGGTTATTCACGTCTGCCCGCGTGGACCCCGATGAATTGGCAGGAGCCAAACCGAGACTGACCCAGATACCGCCGTGCTGCGATGCCAGCGTTTGCAGAAAGATCAGGGAAACTTGTTTGTCACCGTTCAAGCTTGCGCTGTTGGTAAAGCCTCCGAAGGCTTTGTCCTGCCATTGCCGAACGAACCACTTGTTGGACGTGGCATCGGCGAATTTTTTAAATTGCCAAGGCACCGAACCCATGTATGTCGGGGCACCGAAAATGATCGATTGCGCTCCGTCCAGTTGATCCCATACAGTCTCGGGAATGTTGCCCTCGCCATCGATCTCGATCAGCGCTGCCTGTGCACCCTCTGCTGCCGCTTCCGCCACGCGCCTGGTATGGCCATATCCGGAAAAATAAACAACGACCGCTTTTGACATGATGATTTCCAAGTGAGTGAAGTTGACGGCAGAAATCGTAATTGGTCGCGCAAAAAAGAAAAATCTGATCCAGAATGACTCTTGGTTCAATAATTGCGAACAATAGATGGATAAGCTCACCGCCATGGCCACCTTCGTGAAGGTGGTAGGCGCCGGCAGCTTCACGCGTGCTGCCGATGCCCTGAATCTTCCCAAAGCACGTGTTTCCCAGCGCATCAGTGACCTTGAGAAATATCTTGGCGTGCGATTGCTCAACCGTACGACCCGTGCTTTGAGCCTCACAGACGACGGCAGCGCCTACTTCGATAAGTGCCAAATCTTGCTGCAGCAGATTGATGAGCTGGAGGCGACTCTGAATGGAGGGGCTGCAACCCCCATCGGCCGCCTGAGAGTTGACTCTCTGGTCTCCATTGCACGCTGGGTGATTGCTCCAAGGTTGCATGATTTTCAGATGCGTTATCCGAGGATCCAATTGCGATTGAGCAGCTCTGACCGCATCAGTCACTTGCTGGAGGACGGCATCGATTGCACGATCAGGGGAGGTGCGCTCAAGGATTCGAGCATGATCGCTCGACATCTCTGCGACATTCATATGGGGCTGTATGCATCGCCCGAGTATCTTGCTTCTGTCGGGAGTGTGGACACTCCGAATGCGCTGTCGCAACTCAAGCGAATAAGCTGGTTCAGCGGTAGGGAGCGCAACCCGTTTGTCTGGGAACTCGAGTCGGGGACTCAACGCTTCGTGGTGCAGCCTGGCGAAGGTATGCAGTTCGACGAACCCGATGTCGCTATTTCGGCATGCATGGCGGGAGGCGGTATCTGCCCAGGTGCCCCTTTTGCGGTTGCCGGATTCGTCCGATCCGGGAAGCTTGTCCCGGTACTACCCCAATGGCAGTTCTCCCCCCGCCCCGTTCATATGGTCTATCCCGGCTCAAGGCACCTGTCGGTTCGCGTGCGCTGCTTTGTTGACTGGGTTCTGGAGATTTTTTCAGAAAACGGCGAAATCCGACTCACGCCCTTTGCGCTTGCACAGGATTCCAGCCATCCGCGATGAGTGACATCGCCGGTTTGCAGAGTTCTCGGCTGATCAGAGTTACGGCAATATTCCTCCGACCGCTTTTGGCGTCAATGTAAAACCACAATATCCGAGATCGGTTTACGCCGGCGTTTCTCCATCCTCGCGTCATCTGCTCGATAACCCCGTGCGATTACCAAAGGGATAACGCAACCCAGTTGAAGGCCGAGAGGCGTGGCGACTTTGCTAGCCGAAAACCACTCCATCGTCCTGAACAGCCCTTACAAACTCTGATACCGCCGCTCAAAATCCTCCGCCAACTGCTCAAGCGTGACACTCCCCAATCGCTCCAGAAGCAACGCCTGCGCCGCATCAAACGCATCTGTCAGCGCAGCGTTCACCGCTTGCTCGACCAGGCATTTTGGATGGTCGGTCGACAAACCAATGGCAAAAACCGAAGACGAGCCCAAGGCTTGGTGGATATCCAGCAGCGTCATGTCCGCCAACGGTTTCGCCAGTGTCCAGCCGCCACGGTGACCCTTTTCCGAACTTACATAACCCTGTTCCTTGAGCAGCGCCATAGTGCGTCGGACCACCACTGGGTTGGTGCCGAGCATCTGCGCGATGGTGTCGGAGGTGGCCGGTTGTTCGTGGCGGGCCATGTGGATCAGTACGTGCAGCATGCGCGACAGGCGGGTGTCGTTTCTCATGGATGGTGATCTTCTGAATTGCTTGCGCCGAGTATCGCTCGATACTGCATAAGTTACGAGACCGTTGACACCTCAATGTCACGTAACTTACGGTGTGTCTAGAATTCTTCGAGCAGGTCGAAGACTCACGGAGACACCCATGGTTTACGACGTGATCATCGTTGGCGGCAGCTATTCCGGCATTTCCGCAGGCTTGCAACTGGCGCGGGCGCGGCAAAAAGTGTTGGTGATTGATGCGGGGCAGCGACGCAATCGCTTCGCGCGCACCTCACATGGATTTCTCGGGCAGGACGGCCACGACCCCGCAGCGATAGCCGATGAGGCACGCGCTCAGTTGCTTGCCTACCCGACTGTAGAGTGGCTTTCGCAGTCGGCCATGCAGGCGAAGGCGGGCGGCGATGGATTGGTGATAACGGCCGAAAACGGGCGCGAGTTTGCGGCACGGCGTCTGATCCTGGCCACCGGCGTGGTGGACGAATTGCCCAAGGTTCCCGGACTGGCAGAGCGCTGGGGGCAGCGCGTGTTTCACTGTCCGTATTGCCACGGCTATGAGCTCGACAGCGGGCCGATCGGGGTATTGGCCGCGTCGCCTGTAGCGATTCATCAGGCGCTGATGTTGCCCGACTGGGGGCCAACAACGCTGTTGCTCAACCAGGCGTTCGAGCCGGATGCCGAACAGTTGGAAAAGCTCGCCGGTCGTGGGGTTGTGATAGAGCGCGAACCTGTGTTGTCGGTAGGCGGGGAACAAGCCGATGTGTTACTCGCCAGCGGCCGTGTAATCAAATTTGCCGGGTTGTTTACTCAGCCTCTGACGCGCATCGGCAGCCCATTGGCGGCACAACTGGGCTGCGCGTTTGAAGCTGGGCCAACGGGGGAATTCCTCAAGGTCGACGCGATGCGCGAAACAACCGTCCCCGGCGTATTTGCCTGCGGGGATGCGGCCGTTGGCGCGGGCAATGTGGCAATCGCCGTGGGCGACGGTGCACGCACGGGAGGCGCGGTGCACCAGTCGCTGATTTTTCGCTGAATGCAGGCATCGAGACCTGCAAAGCCAATCGAGTGATCAGGTCGTAACCTCCGACCACTCCAGCGACTCGGTCTCGCGCCATTTCACTTCGGTCACCCCGTATTTCTCCGCTTGTGGTTTGGACACCACCTTGAGTGGCGGCCTCCCGGGTTTCGGGATTGGCGCCATCCCCGCATCACAACTCGCCCAGTGCCACGCGTCCGCATTGCGCATCGATTTTGTGCGGATGACGAAGGACTTCGGCGCCCCATGGAGTTTGTATTCGATGACGAAAATATCAGTGTTCATGAGACCCTCCTCTAGCTCATAAGCACAAGGAGTGACTGCGTCAGAAAAAATTCCAAGATTTTTCCGGGCAATTACAAGTCCATGAATCTGCGCGAATATTTTTCATTGTGCGGCCCCTGATGGGCAGTGCAGGCAAGAAGAAAATCACCCCTCGTCGGACGTTCTGAACCGGCCGTCAATTCCGAAGCTCCATTCTGAAACCTATCGGGATCGACGCTGCCATGAGTCATTTCAAAACCATGCTCCTGCCCGTTCAACTCCGGCGACTGCATGCGCTGGATTCCTGGTATCGCACTTTTGAAAATTGCGCGTTGCGGATGGATTGCCCGGACAGCTATCACGAAGAGCTTCTGCGTCAGGCAGATGAGATGGATCGCAAGTGCATCGTTGACTGGGATGAGTGGCGCGAGCTGCGCGTGGCCGCCGATCAGGCTTACTTGCGGGCAGTCGCGGGCGAGGATTACCAGCGGGGCGAGCAAGACACATCGAAGGAGGATTGAATGGATCTGCCGACCGATTTGCGCGCACGCCACGGCGCAATCTTCATGGCTTCGGGGCTGACGCGTTTCGCGCTGTGGGCGCCTGATGCGCAGGCAGTCAGTGTCGTGACCTCCGACGGTCGATCATGGCCGATGCCAGCACAACAGGGTGGCTGGTTCGTGCTCGAAGTCGTGTGCGCGGCGGGCACTCTCTACAAGTACAGAGTTGACGCCCATCTGGAGGTTCCTGATCCGGCTTCGCACGCTCAGGCTGAAGACATTTATGGGTACAGCGTGGTGCTCGATCAAAACGTCTTTCGTTGGCAGCATCAGGCGTGGCAGGGGCGACCCTGGCATGAGGCGATCTTTTACGAACTCCACGTTGGCCTGGTAGGCGGCTATGCGGCAGTGGAGGCGATGTTGCCGCGCCTGGCTGATCTGGGCGTCACGGCTATCGAGTTGATGCCGCTGGCGCAGTTCCCGGGTATTCACAATTGGGGTTATGACGGCGTGTTCCCCTACGCGCCGCAGGCATCCTACGGTTCTCCGCACGAACTCAAGTCGTTGATCGACACCGCGCACGGGCTGGATTTGGCGGTGGTACTGGACGTGGTCTACAACCACTTCGGGCCAGACGGTAATAATCTGAATGCGTATGCCAGGGAGTTTTTCCGCAGCGATAAGGAAACACCGTGGGGCGACGCTATTGATTACCGGCGGCGTGAAGTGCGCGATTTTTTCATCGACAGCGCGCTGATGTGGCTGCAGGACTACCGTTTTGATGGCTTGCGGCTGGACGCCGTCCACGCCATCGAGGATCCGACTTTTCTCGAGGAATTTTCGCAGCGCGTTCGACAGCAGTGCGGCGAGGCTCGCCAGGTCTGGTTGATCCTGGAGAACGAACTGAACGAGGCGCATCGACTTGAACAAGGTTTCGATGCGCAGTGGAATGACGACGGGCATAACACGCTGCACGTGCTGCTCACTGGCGAGACCGACGCCTATTACGCCGACTTCGCGCAAGCCACCACGCAAAAACTGGCCCGGATGCTGAGCGAGGGGTTTGTTTACCAGGGCGAGGCGACCAGCGATGGCCAGCCCCGCGGGGAATGCAGTGTGCATTTGCCGCCGAGTGCATTTGTGCTGTTCCTGCAAAACCACGATCAGATCGGCAATCGCGCTTTCGGCGAACGGCTGGTACATCTTGCTCCCACGCCAGCCTTGCGCGCTGCCACGGTCTTGTTGCTGCTCTCGCCGATGATTCCGTTGATCTTCATGGGCGACGAATGTGGGGCCGATCAGCCGTTTCTGTTCTTCACTGACTTTCGCGATGAACTGGCGCAGCAAGTGTGTGAAGGGCGGCGAGGGGAGTTTGAAAATTTTGCCGCGTTTGCGGACAAAGAAACACGCGAGCGCATCCCTGATCCGAACGCCACATCGTCATTCGAAAACTCGATACCGGCACTGGATGCACCATCAAAGCAAAAAGACCAAGACCTCAATCCCGCCGACTGGTTGGCCTTGTACCGTGAGCTGCTGCAACTACGCCAGCGTGAGATTTTGCCCCGACTGCCTGGCGCCAAAGCGATTGAAACACTGGTGCTGGGTGATAAAGCAGTATCGGCGCGCTGGCGCATGGGCGACGGTTCAGTCCTTCGGATCGATTTGAATCTCTCGGACCGGATCGTCTACCAGTTCGAAAATCCTGTGGGCCGAACGCTCTATGAACTTCCTGCGAGAAATGAGGAAGATTCGCTACGCTTGTCGCTTGATCGCTATGCGGTTTTAGTCACGCTCCAACCGAGCGGGGCGGACGCGTGAAACGCTTCACGCACGCTTCGGCATCGTTACCACGAATGTGGTGCCGCTTCCGTGCTTTGAAATGACCTCGACGGCGCCACCGTGTGACGTAACGATCTCCGACGCGATGAACAAACCCAGACCCAGACTTTCACTGGGCCCATGGTCGGCAACCGGGTGCTGAGAAAACCGGCCCATCGGGTTGAAAATGAACGGCAGCACATCGTCCGGAATCGGTTGACCACTGTTGTGTACCGAGAACGTCACACCGTCCTGCGAAGCATCCAGTGTCACCCTCACAGGTTGCTGGTTATCACCGTGCTGCACGGCGTTGCCGATAATGTTGGAGAACACCTGCTCCATTCGCGCGCCGTCAAATTCGCCCTCACAGGAAGTGCTTTTCTCGAAGAGGATATCCGTGCCTGGATGGAATGCCCGAAGCTCATCAACAATGCGCTCGCACAAAGGCACCAGGTCCAGCCGCTCTCTTTTCACCGGAATCCCCGGGCCCATCTGGCATCGCGTCAGATCCAGCAGATCGCCGACAATCTGGCTGGCGCGTTTGACGCTGGTGTAAATCTGCGATGCGATTTTGGTCCCTCTGGGTCCGATGTCCTCCGAGCGTCGCAACATGTCGGCCCCGAGCAAAATAGCGCCCAGCGGCGTTCTCAAATCATGCCCGAGAATGCCCAGAAAGACGTTGCGTGACACTTCGACCGCGCGTGAGTAGCTGGCGATGGATTCCGCCAGCGCCTGGTCGATTGCTTCGTGAAATCGGGTCATGTCATCCACGTCGAGTGGCGTGCCAGCCTTCATTTGCTTTGACCACTGACTGAGCACGCTCGCCCTGAGCGCACGGTACTCGGACGCCATCTGATCGATGGTGAAACCTGCCATCAGTCGGGTGACAGCGTGGGTTTCCGCAGGCGTTTCGACCGGGCTGGCAGGTGCGTTGCCATGGGATTTCGCAAGCTGCTCCTGGGCCGTTTGCTTGGTGCGCAGATCGACCACGATGGCCTGGAGCATCTGTTCGGCGTGATCACGCAACGCGTTGGTACCTAACGGTGCGCCAGGCGTGTCGATGGTCCGTGCGAAATCTTCCCAGTCCTGCAAGATGGGCTCGATGTTGTCGGTGATGAAATCTGACAGCCGCATGTAGGTGATCCTGATAAAAATACAAAGTACGCGACGGGCTATGGACGCGATGCAACCTCATCCAGATGCTGCAACAGGCTCAAAGGATCCTCGTAAACCCGCAGCGCCCCGGCGCGCTCAAGCTCACCAGTATCGTAGCCGCCCGACAACAGACCGATGCCGGTTGCCTTGCTGCGTCTGGCCGCGAGCATGTCCCACACCGCGTCGCCAATCACCAGGCATTGCTCTGTCGGCGCATCGAGTTTTTGCGCCGCCGCCAGAAACAGGTCGGGATCCGGTTTGCCGTACTTGACGTCATCGCGCGTGATGAGATTGACGCCTTGCGGATCAAGCCCGAGCGCCTTCAAGTTGATGCTCGCCGTTTCGATCCCGCCGCTGGTGGCAATGCACCATTTCAATTTCTCTTCGGTCAACGTGCCCAGCAATTCAATCGCACCGGGCAGGGCGGTGATCTGATGGCGCAGATCCTGATAAACCTCAGCGTGCTTTTTGCTCAGCCTTTGCGCCTGTTCTGCGCTGATCTCTTGCCCGGTTTCCCGCGACAGCGTTTTCAGCATCAGCCCGCCGCTCATGCCGATCTTGCGGTGAATACGCCACATCGCCAGTGGAATACCTTCTGAATCCAGCGCCGCTTTCCAGGCGAATACATTCTGGTAAACGCTGTCGGTCAACGTGCCGTCAAGGTCGAAAATAAATGAAGTCTGCGGGCGCATGCGGATACCTGTCTGTTGCTTGCATCGTAAAAATGAACTTCCTGCACCTCTTGATTAGACGTGCTCTATTTTTCGAAAGCATGAGGGGGGAGTCGTTCATTCTTTTGCTCGAGACAGGCTTGCAATTGCAGACTGATTGCGTCGATTCAGACCACTGGTCAGCCACGTAAAACGTCCAGCAGCCGCGACAGCACTAAGTATCAAGGTCTTGGGATTTACGATATGTCGCTTACGGTGTTGGTAGTAGAAGATGACGAAACATTGCGCTCCCTGATCGTGGAGGCTGTCTCGCTGCTGGGTTTTCGAGTGCTGGATTGTGCCTCTGCGGATGACGCGCTCACCACTTTGGTTGACTGTTCTTCAGTGGCGTTGGTCATAACCGACGTTTGCATGCCGGGCAGTATGGATGGAATAGGGCTGGCGAAAATGATCTGGATACGGTGGCCATCTTTGCCCGTGATCATTACCTCCGGCAACCGTACGATGCCGGAGGACTTACTTCCCGATCACGCAATGTTCCTGCGCAAGCCCTGGACGCTCGATGTGCTGCACAGCGCGATTACGGTGTATTTGCCGGAGTAGGATTGAGCGAGCGCCTATCACGATTCAGCGCGCCGTTTCGTTGGCCTAAGTTAGAATTGCTCTCGGCAGGGTAGACCGCATAAACGTCTTTGGAGGGGCCGCATGATATTGCCGAAGCACGAGCTCAGTGAGCTATTGGTTAACGCCGAATCCCATGGCTTAGCGCTGAGTGATCTGGCAGGCACTTGTGACAAGTTACGTATTGCGCCGACAGACCTGCTGAACGAGTTGTCTGTCGCAGTTGCGCATGGCTACCTACAGAGGGCCCTGAGCTATGATTTTTGCGATGCTGTCATGAACGGGATCATAGGTGCTGTGGTTGAAGTGGGGATGACTGACGATATGCCTCAGCCGGCTTTCGCCCTTTATCAGGCATTCGATCAAGGTGAATGGATTCGCCGTTACGATCCTCCGGAGACCAACCCGGCTGAGAAATACACGAGGCCGATGGTCGAGCAAATCATGCGCAAGCTTAGAGGTTAGTTTCCGCAGATCCCAACGCCAGCAACCCGATATGAGGATAGCGATGCCTGTAGATTTGGATGAATTGTTGGAAAACGTGAACGATGAGCAATCGTTTATCGCGTTTGTTCAGGCGCTGGGTTGTGATTTTGCCAGAGAGCGTGTGCTGGAGCGGTCGCCTCCTTCATCTCCGTATGGGCCCGGGGTTTTGGGTTGGGAGAATGGATCTGTCGATTCGTTTCTGGATGCAGCAGCTGCCTGGGCGATCGCTGACTCCAGGAATACTCCGTCGAGTACTTCGCAACCCAATGTATGGCAGCGTTGTGCGGAAATTCTACTCGCTGGCAAGTTTTATGAGTAAGCGAAGGTAAAACGGAGAGGGGACAGATTTATTATCCGTAAATAAATCTGTCCCCATTTTTACGGCATCTCACTTCGCAAACGCATATTCCCCACCTTGTTCCAGCGCCTTGCAATACGCCTCTCTGCCCTGAAAGCGCTTCACCCACGCCGCGAGATTCGGGTACGCCTGCAACTTGCCCTGCGCCCCGGCGATTTCGCCGATAAAACTCATTTGGATATCTGCGCCGGTCAGTTCTTCGCCCAACAGATACGGCGAGTGTTCCAGCGCGTCGTTCAGGTAACCGAGATAGTTAGCCACTTCCGATTCGATACGCGGATGTAACGGCGCGCCGGCTTCACCCAGGCGTCCAACATACAGGTTGAGCATCAGCGGCAGCATCGCCGAGCCTTCGGCGAAGTGCAGCCATTGCACGTACTTGTCGTAGGCGGCGCTGGCTGGGTCCGGTTGCAGGCGGCCGTCGCCGTGGCGGCGGATCAGGTAGTCGACGATCGCGCCGGATTCGATCACCACGTTGGCACCGTCCTCAATCACCGGTGATTTGCCCAGCGCATTGATCGCCTTGAGTTCCGGCGGCGCGAGATTGGTTTTCGGGTCGCGCTGGTAGCGCTTGATCTCGTAGGGCAGACCGAGTTCTTCGAGCAGCCACAGAATGCGCTGCGAGCGTGAGTTGTTGAGGTGGTGGACGATGATCATGTCGGCGCTCCAATGTGCACGGCCAGGGGGTGTATGAGCAGACTGCTATGCGACAGCAGAGTGCCCTGAATTGATTGACTTGTCTGACGGCAGTGGAGGATTTTGATTCAGGCGCATACCCATCTCGACCGCGCGGTTCTCAAACCCGAACTCTGCATACATGCGCGCCGCACGCTCATTGAACGGCCAGACCGTCAGTCTCAAGTCCTGCGCGTCATGCTCGACCGCCCAATCCCTGACACGCTGAATAAGCCCGCGCCCGATGCCTCTGCCGGAAAACCGTTCGGCGACACACACCGAACCGATGCGCACCACGTTCATCGGCTGCATCAACGGGCCGACGCTTGGCGCTATGTTGGCAGTAATGAACGCGGCAGGTTGCTGATCGACATGCGCGATGAATACAACGTGCCCCGCCTTCTCGAACACGCCTGACCAGTGCGGCAGATCACGCGCAAAATCTTCGGTGGGCGCGGCGTAAATGTCTGGCCGGGCAACGTGGTGGACCGCGTTGAGCAATTGACCCAACTCGCACATGGTCAGTGCGTCGTCTGCGGTGGCGGTTCGGTAGGTGATGGTGTCTTCCATGAGGTGTGGCTCTCGACGAATGGGTAAGGGCTACGCAAATTATCTGGTAAACCGGGTAACACTGACTTTGCATATGAGGCCGACGGCCGCAAGGTCACGCAGTTTTGTCACCACGGCTTCGCGCTCGGTTTTAGGGGTAAATGAATCCTGAACTGCATAGCGACCATCGCACCACGCATTGAGATGGCGGAGCCAGAAATCCTCCACAACCGGCTCTTTTTCCAGTCGCTGCAACAGGTACGCCACCTGCTGCCAACCGGGCCGCAAATGTAGTATTTGTTGGCGGCGACGTGGCGATAACTCATGCCAGTCGCGATCCAGTTTCTCGCCGACCAACGCGTTCACTGCAGACCAGGACTGCTTGTCGAGCCGCACGATTGCTGTGGCGAACACCTTGTCGCACGGGTCATCAAGTGCCCCGAGTAACTCGGGCAGATGCGCCTCGCCAAGCAGGTGCGCCGTTGCCTGACGCACTGTGGGAAAGCTGGAGCGCAGCGCTGCGGTCAGCCATCGTTGGTCGAGGCAGGCGTCAATTTCGCCCGCCAGACCAAGGATGCCTAGCCACTCGCGTTTGCCTGTCGGGTGATCGTGCGCCAACCGTTCATCCAAGACTTCCAGCGTATCGAGGTCGTGACGCGGTGCCGACCAGCGCGCCAGACTGCGGATCGCGGGCGATGCATCGAGCAACGCCTTGCGCAACAGCGGTCGCGGTTCTTCGAACAACGGCAGTAGAGCGCGAAGCACGCACACCCGCACTTTCGCCCCCTGACGCGCCAAAGCCTCAACTAACAAAGGTGAGGCTTGCTGTGCCGGCAATTGCTGGCAGGCAGCTACTGCATCCAAGCGAACGATCAGCTCGCGATGAGCCAAGGCATCGCGCAGGAGGCCTTGCGGGTCGGGATCGTTCTCCAGTAAAAGCGCAAACAGATAGCGCGCGGCTTTACCCTGTCGTGTAAGGAAATCGGCATGGACTTGCGCGCGAGTTTCGGGCAATTGCAGTACGGCGCGAGCGGCATGCAGGGTCGGGCCGTGGTCGGCTCTTTGCCGCGCAGCCAGCGCAATGAGCGGCACCAGCGCGAACAACAACGCCGAAGCGTGCAAGGGCGTCAGATAACGGTTCAGCCCGGCCCGCGCCAGTTCACGGATCTGCGGCACCCAATCATTCAGGCGCACGATCAGCGCCACGAGTGTTTCTGGCGAAGCGTCGTTGCACAGTTCTCTGACTGCGACTTCGCGCACGAAACCGTTGTCGTGAGTGCTGAGCTCTATCCATGATCCGCTGCCCTTGGCGTTCGCCAGCAGCTCCAACGCTTCGGCGCGTCGACGCTCCTCCCATTTGCACTCGGATGTGTGCTTGTTCTTCAACCTGTCCAGCCATTCCCATGTGGAGCTCACGCTGCAATCCTTTCTGTACGCTGGTGCGGTCTGTTTGGCGGATACTCTAACGACTTTTTCCGGCTGGTTGGCCAGTGGCGCAAGGAGATTCAAATCATGGAGATCAAACGCGCCCACCCCGGCGATGCCCAAGTGGCATTCGACATCCGTCTGCGAGCGATCAGGCATCAATGCATCGGCGCCTATACCGAGGAACAAATGCTGATCTGGACCAAAGGCGCGGCCGAGGACGGATATTGCACGCTGATGGAAAAGCACTTCTATCTGGGCTGCGTCGAGGGCGAGCCGATGGCAACCGGGATGCTCGATCTGGAGCATCGGGAGATCGGCGCGATCTTCGTACTGCCCGATTTCATGCAGCGCGGCCTCGGTCTGCAGATGCTGGATTTCCTTGAGTCTGTGGCGCGGGAATCGGGCCTCGAAAAAGTCAGCCTGGATGCCACGTTAAATGCGGCGGACTTCTATCGACGTAGCGGTTATGAAGGTGAGCAAACGGCGATTTACCATTCGCCGTCGGGTCTGCAACTGGCGTGCATTCCGATGGTGAAGCGGCTGTAGCGCCGCGTCACAGTTCTAGCCGCGCGGTGCGTGCGCCAGAAACTCTGTGATCAGCGAAGTCACCTGCTGCTGCAGCACCTCCCGCGCGCGGCCACCCTCGGCATCGCCGCAAATGATGCCATCGCCGGGCGACGATTCTTCGATCAACTCCACCGCACCGGGTTTGCATCGGGCCATGAAGGTGAAGTGGCTGGCGTCCGCGATCTCGACGTAGCGCGACGACGCTGCGGGCAAGCGTTTTGCCAGATCGGCGGATTCCAGCTGCACGGGGAGGTCTACCGACGGCACGCCCGCGCCGATCACCAGCACGGGCACCGGCAGGGCCGCAAGGCTCGCATCGGTGAAGCCGCGGGACAGGCCGAGGTCCAGCGAGACGACGGCGCTGATCCGCTTGTCGCTCAAGTCAGCGGCCAGACGCGCCTCAGGGGTGGGATTGAATTTTTGGTAGTTGATGCAACTGCTCAGTTGCGTATGAACCTTGCAATCCTTGGCAAACAGGTCTGGATCGAAACGCGAGCCGGCGAGTTCAAGCGCGGTCCAGCCTCCGAGCGAATGGCCGACGACGGCAATGCGTTGCTTGGCAACGGCGCCAAACTTTTCCGGTTGCGCCGTCACTGCATCGATGGCCCGGCGAATGTCGTTGGGCCGTTGCCATAGCTGCGCCGCTGCCTGCGGACTGCGATCTTTGCTGGTGGTGCCTGGGTGATTGACCGCCGCCACAATGTAACCCTTATGGGCCAACGCGCTGGCCAGCCACGCCTGGTTGATCCAGTTACCGCCGTTACCGTGAGAAATCACCACCAATGGATGTTCGCCCGCAGTCGGTGGCGCGTCGGGCACAGCAGGGTTACCGACGAACACGATGGTGTCGGCGATCAACTCCGGAGTAGCGGTGGTTGTGCTGGGGTACCAGACGACCATTTCCAGCGGGCGGTTGTTTTGTGCGTCCGGCAGGGTAGTGGTCTGAAAGCCGATAGGGCTGTCGACTGCGAATGCGGGGGTGGTCAGGCAAATCAGAAGGAGTGAGGCGAAAGCTTTTTTCATTGTTTTTATCTTCCTTGAATGGATCAACTCATCGGGAGCAACGCGTCAGGCGAGTCTGCCCCTGAGCGACGCTGCCGCCGATGCTAACAGCGGGGTATCGCGACAGGCTAGTGCCAGGCAGAACCGCTGCGTGATCGATGGTTATCGACGCGTCGAGATGGCGGAGGCCGCGATGTCCCACGTCAGCATTATCTGGGTAATCGCCGCATCGATGACCTCGTGCGATGTGTTGTCCCGAGCAAGGATCGAGATGCCCTGCAAGAAACTGTCAAACACCGTCGCCATGCCGTGCGCGTGGGTATTTCCCGGTAGTTCACCGGCAATGATTCCCCGCTCGACACACGCCAGAATCCCCGCGCGAGTGCGGGCGCGGGAGTGGGACAGCGCCGCGACCACCCGCGCATTTTCCGGGCTGGGTGCGCTCATCACGCCGAGGGTGACCATGCAGCCCTTCGGGTGGCCGTCTTCACACTGCATCAGCGCCGACTGCCGCAGTGCGGTTTCGATGGCGCGGCGGGGCGGCAGGTTCTCGTCCCACAGGCATTCGGTGACTTGGGCAAATGTCGTCAGATAACGCTGTACGCACTCATCAAACAGCGCTTCTTTGGAGCCGAACGCCGCGTAAAAGCTCGGCGCGGAGATCCCGCCACCCATGCCGTTTTTCAACTGCGCGAGCGAAGTAGCGTCGTAGCCGTGTTGCCAGAACAGCAGCAGGGCCTGCTCTACGGCCTGGTCGCGGTCGAAGTTACGTGGGCGGCCCATTTGTGCCATTTCAACACTCCTCTGAGGAAGAGATAAATACTAGTCGATACATAAGTCGTTGACAACGAGGCGTGTCGCCCGCAACATTTGTATCGATCAGTATTTAAATCCGCGATACGCTCTCAAGGAATCTCCCGTGACCCCCTCAATGACCTTATCCGCAGCGCCCGAACGCTTGCCAATCGGAGCCTTGCTCGCGCTGGCGATGACTGGCTTCATCTGCATCGTCACCGAAACCCTGCCCGCAGGTCTGTTGCCACTGATTAGCGAAGGCCTGGCGATTTCCCCGTCGATGGCCGGCCAGATGGTCACGGCTTACGCACTGGGTTCGGTGCTGGCAGTAATCCCGATGACCATCGCCACCCGCGGCTGGCGCCGGCGCAATGTGTTGCTGCTGACTATCGTCGGCTTCTTGCTGTTCAACTCCATTACCGCATTCTCATCGCACTACGGCGTGACGCTGGTGGCGCGCTTCTGTGCCGGGATTGCGGCGGGGTTGGCCTGGAGCCTGCTGGCAGGTTACGCGCGGCGCATGGTCGAACCTCATCAACAGGGCAAGGCGCTGGCACTGGCCATGGTCGGTGCTCCGATTGCGTTGTCTCTGGGCGTGCCGCTCGGGACCTGGCTGGGTGGGCTCGTGGGCTGGCGCACGACTTTCGGCATCATGTCGGCGATGACCCTGGTGTTGATCGCGTGGGTGCTGGTTAAAGTTCCCGATTACCCGCCGCAGGCCGCGCACCAGCGCATGTCGCTGCGCACTGTGCTGACCACTCCGGGTGTCCGACCTGTGCTGGCGGTAGTGATCAGCTGGATGCTGGCGCATAACATCCTCTACACCTACATCGCACCGTTTGTGGTACCGGCCGGGTTGGGCAATCAAGTTGATCTGGTGTTGCTGGTGTTCGGCATTGCCGCATTGCTGGGGATCTGGCTGACGGCCAAACTGGTTGAGCCGTTGTTACGCAAGACTGTGCTGGTGAGCCTTGCAACATTTGCAGCGGTCTGCGTGCTGTTAGGCTTGCTGGGCAGCGTGCCTGAGGTGATCTACATGGGCATGGCAGTCTGGGGACTGAGTTTCGGCGGCGCAGCGACCTTGCTGCAAACCGCGCTGGCGGACGCGGCCGGTGATGGGGCGGATGTGGCGCTGTCGCTGAATGTTGTGGTGTGGAACAGCGCGATAGCTGGCAGTGGGGTGATCGGCGGGGTATTGCTCGATACCTGGGGAGTCGCCTCTTTCCCATGGGCGATGGTGGGGCTGGTGGCTGTGGGTTTCGCGATTGTCTGGCGTGCGCAGCTGCATGGGTTCAAAACAGGTCCGAGAGCGACGGGCAAGCCTGCGGTGGCGGGGCACTGAGTCAAGCGTCCAGCCACAGCTCCGTCGCATAAATTTGAAATGTGCTGCATTGCCCGACACAATCGCGCCCCGATCCGGCCTACAGCGCCGGACGTTCGTGGTGAAAAGGATCTGCAGTTGAATCAACACACTTTGTCCATGCGCCTGGAACGCGTGGCGGCGCATGTGCCAGCGGATGCGCGGCTGGCCGATATCGGTTCGGATCACGGCTATCTGCCGGTGGCGTTGATGCGCCGTGGCGCGATTGCAGCGGCAGTCGCGGGGGAGGTGGCGTTGACGCCGTTTCGCGCCGCACAACGCACTGTGCGCGACAACGAACTCGAGCAGAGGATCAGCGTGCGTATGGCCAGTGGTCTGGCGGCAATCGAGCCGGGCGACGGAATTACCGCGATCAGCATCTGTGGCATGGGTGGCGAGACGATTCGCGACATTCTCGAGGCCGGCAAGGCGCGACTGCGTGGCCGCGAGCGCCTGATCCTGCAGCCCAACGGCGGCGAACAGCCCTTGCGCCAATGGCTGATGCAACACGACTACCGCATCGTCACTGAAGAGCTGCTGCGGGAAAATCGTTTTTACTATGAAATCATCGTCGCCGAGCGCGATGAGCCGGTGGCGTACAGCCCCGAAGAGCTGTACTTCGGCCCACTACAGATGCTCGCGCGCAGCCAGGTGTTTTTGAGCAAGTGGCAACACATCTTGCGGCACAAGCAGCAAACACTGACCAGCTTCGCTCAGGCGCGGCAGGCCGTTCCCGAGGATAAGGTGCAGGAGACGGCGCAACAGGCCAAATGGATCAGCGAGCTGCTCAGCCAAGCCTGACAAGCGGCTTTCAAGGACGCACCAAAGGCAACGTCACAGTGAATTCGCTGCCTTTGCCTTCGCCTTCACTGCGACCAATCACCGTGCCGCCGTGGGCTTCGACCAGTTCGCGCACCACCGTCAGACCAATCCCCAGGCCCGACCCGTTGAAACTGATGGCGCTTACGTCCTGTACATAGGGATCGAAAATGAAGGGCAGGGCATGCGCGGCGATGCCAATACCATTATCGGCAATACGGATCACCACCAAGTCGGATTCGGATGCAACAGACAGCTCGACCGTCCCGTCATTCGGCGTGTACTTGGTCGAGTTGGTCAGCAGATTGTGCAGGATCTGCGCGAGACGCACCGCATCACCGTTGACCATCAGCGTTTCATCAGGGAAATGAGTGGTCAACTGCAGGTTTTTAGCGCTCATCATCGGACTGCATGTCTCGATTGCACTGTTGATGACTTGCACCATATCAACGTCGCAACGATTCAGGCGCAGCTTGCCGCTGCTGGCGCGCGACACATCCAGCAGGTCTTCGACCATGCGCGACATATGCTGAATCTGGCCTTCGATCAGCGCCCGCATGCGTGGCAACTCAACGCTCGGCATCTTGACCATGCGTTCGGCAATCATGCTGATGGGAGTCAGTGGATTGCGTAGCTCGTGGGCGACTTTCGCCAGAACGCTTTTTTGCTGCGCCAACGCCTGCTCGGCCCGCGATTGCAGGTCTTGGGCGCTGAGGGCGGCGAGAACCAGTTGCTCGTTGGCTTCAAGGGTTTCCAGATAAGACTCGGACAGCTCGGCATTGGCCGGCGCATCCGCATCCGACAACGCCCCGAGCAGCGCCAGGACCAATTGTTGATTGGCCTCGATCAGATGCTCGATTTGCGGGCTGTCGCGCAGTTCACTGTTGACGTCGACCAGTTCTTTTTCCAGCGTTACCAGCAGCGCCCGGGCATTGACGATTTTTTTGCCCAACAACAAGAGCTCGCGGGCGGCATTGGCCAGCTCGCGTTCGTTCTTGCCACCGGTTTCAATCATGTGAAGTACTCAGTCATATTCGTCTCCCAGACGTAGAGCATCAGGACGTGCTTTTAGTCGGGCGTCCGCCCAACAACCCTTCACGACCGTGCAGCATTTCGCCAACCTGCAACCCGTTGTCGTCGATCTGATACAGACGCAATTCATCCGAATGCGCACTGGCACGAACCTTGACCACACCCATGATGCGCAACAAGCGGCTGTCGACCTCGATATAGCGCTGCACGATGATCGCATCGGTGAGGAACGCCGTACCGTAAGGGCTGAACCGCAGATCGGTATACCGATCTTCGAGTTCGGAGGTCATCAACACCGTAACACCATATCCGGTCAAGGCGATGACCAGTCGCGACAACGATTCGCGGAAGTCGTCGCGAAAGGTCGGTGCCACCGCCAGTTCGAAGCCCGAGAGGGAGTCGATGACCACGCGGGTGGCGCCCAGACGGCGGATCTCGTCCAGCAGCATTTGCACAATCTCATCGATCGACAGATCGGGCGCGTGGCTTTCGACCAGTCCGACTTTGCCGCTCTCGATCAATGTCGTGAGTTGAGCGCTGCGCAGGTGATTGGGCCGCTGCTCGAAGACTGCGATGACCCCGGTTTCACCGTTGCGCGCGCCTTCGGCGAGGAACGTCGAGGCGAGGATGCTTTTGCCTGATCCCGAAGGTCCGGCAACCAGCAATGAATAACCGCGGGGCAGGCCGCCGCCGAGCATTTCGTCAATGCCCGGTACGCCGATACTCAGACGTCCAGACTGCTTGCCGGCCGCTGAATCGGCCATTACTGCCCCGTCTGCGCCTGCGGGTGGAAAAACCTTGATCCCGCAATCGGCAATCCGGAAGGTGTGCAGCCCCGGCAGAGTCGGCTGGCCGCGCATCTTCATGATTTCCATCTTGCGCACCATCGAGTTGCGCTGGACGCTCTGACGCAGCCAGATCAAGCCATCGGCCACGGTGAAAATCGGGTTTGTGTCGGTTTCGGTGAAGTATTCGCCGATCAGGAATGTGGTGGCCTGCCAGGTGGTCATCAACATACCCAGTTGTTGCACGAACTGAGGCAGATTGTTGTTCGGATTGACCTGTGTCTGGCTCGCCAGCACCACCGAGCGGAACGAATCCACAAACACCAGGCCCGGCGAGTATTTTTCGACTTCGATGACGATGCGGCGCAACACTTCGTCCAGATCACCGGCGAGTGTGTCGTCAGCCAGGTTGATGTAGCGCACCGATTTGTTGATGGTTTCGCTGTCAAAAAAGTCGAACTGCTGCTGATAGCGCAGCATTTTCAGTGGCGGCTCGCCCAGCACGGTGAAAAACAGCGCAGGACGCTCCGGGGTGGCCAGGGCGAACATCATTTGATGCGCCAGCGTGGTCTTGCCGCAGCCGGGCGGGCCGGCGATCAGATTGAAGGAAAACTCCGGCAAACCTCCGCCCAGCACCTCGTCCAGCCCAGGTACGCCCGTAGCTAAACGGTTGATTGTTACTTTGCTGCTCATGGCGAGATTTCCTGCGCGGGTGGGGCGCTCGAATTGATGTCCCACACATCCAGAAGCAGACGTGCGCAGAGCGAATTACCGATCAGCGTGGCCAACAGCGCATACAGCGCTTTCAACCATTCTTCGCCAAGGAAAATGACGTCGGTTCGATTTTGCTGGACGAGGATGGATCTGAGATCCTCCAGATCCAGAGGGTCTGCGAGGCGCCGAGCAATGTCGGCCAGCCGTGGCTGCGCAGAGGTGCAGAGGTTAAGACTACGGCGAAAGAGTGCAGCGACCCCTATGGGGCCAATGACCGGAACGAGCGCAGCGCTTGTGTCGTGGAGCAACGTAATGATCGCACCGGCGACTTGGTCGATGTCTGCGATGTGATCAACCCGGAGCGCCAGGGACGCAACGATCCGGCGGCCCTCTTCGCTTTCCGTAGGCATGGCTGAAAGATTTCCGATGTGTGTACGTCGAGTCTACACGGGTGGGGTGGATGCAGCGGTGTTTTCCAGAGGTGCACAACAGATGGACAGTGGTTGTTGCGGATTAGTTTGATATATCGGGATTTGGCGGGCGCATGGCTTGCGGGCAAGCTTTTTTCCGCGTCAGCCAGGCGCTCGACGGCACGTCCGATAATTGCCTAAGCTGCACGCCTCAGCCGTAGTCATTACAAGGAATGCACATGATCGATGGACCCGCTGTTGTTACGGTTTTCCTGGTTTACCTGGCCGGCGTGGTGATTCCGGGGCCGAACTTCGTCGCTGTCGTGCACAAAGCCGTGGCTGCCAGCCGTTCGGAGGCGTTGGCGCTGGTCGCCGGTATCGTGCTAGTCAATCTGTTCTGGGGCGCAAGTGCCATTGCAGGCGTTGGCATCGTGTTTGCCGCGTTTCCCTGGGCGGCACTGATCGTCAAGGTGCTCGGCGCGGCCTATCTCATGTGGTTCGGATTACGCCTGCTGATCAAGTCGGGGCAGGGCGTGTCGATCTCTGAGCGGCCGAGTGTCGACGGAAGCTGCCGTCAGTCGTTAATTCAGGGCATCGTGACCAACATCGGCAACCCAAAATCCATGGCGTTCTACGCCGCAGTGTTCTCGGCGGCCGCCCCCGCGCATGTCTCGACCGGCACATTTTTGTCGATGTTGGCGGTGGTGGTTGTGGTTTCGCTGACTTGGTATGGATTGGTGGCGATTGCGCTGTCGCAACCGAAGATTGCGTCTGCTTATCGGAGCAGAAAAACCGCGATTGACCGGGTGTGTGGTGGGTTGATTTTGTCGTTGGGGGTTCGGCAGTTGGTTCGGTAGGTACACAAGCGGGCGCTTAAACCTGATCGGAGTTTGGTGGCGATCTGAGTGGGGGCTTTGGACACGTTGAACGCAGTCCATCGATATGCTCCATGAGACCGTCAGGAATGCTCTGCCACATCGGGTCGAGTATGAAATCCACACCTTCGCGCCGCGCCATCTTTGCCGCTGGCACAAAGTCTGCGTCGCCTGCGATGAGGACAATCTGATCGACCTGCTGTTTGAATGAAAGAGAGGCAACGTCGACACCGATTCTCATATCCACGCCTTTTTGGCGTGTATCAATGCTGACGTCAGTGTCTGTCAGATCTGCGATCTGAATTTTTCCTTTTAGCAATTCTGCGATTTTCGCGGGCTTGATCGTCCATTTCACGTCTTTCGACAGATGTCCCAGCCGCAACGCCAATTTTCGTTTGCTGCGCAATCGAACGTGCAACTCCCTGCGGAAAACGGCCTCTCTGGATTTCGAAAAATCCACAAGCTTCTTAGTGATGGGGTTGTGTTGCTTGGTGTCCAGCGGAGGGCAGTCGTAGAAGAAAATTCGGTAAAGCTCTCTTCTCGGATGCTGATGTGGCCCAAGGGGGAGGCCGTTAGGACGGGGAATGCTTCTGGAGGACAGATGAGCTGTCGCCCAACGGTGAACCAAATCGGCAGCCCGCTCGGCATTGAACGCATTTTGAGGTTCGATTCTGCGAAATCGTTTGATGAAGTACGCGCCGTCAACCAAAACTGCTGTGGGCATGCTTTTCCTGAAAACAAAAACGCCCAAGGGTTTGGCACGTCCTGGATGGTTAGGACGGCTTACTGCCTTGGGCGGGATGAGTGGAGACTAAAGAGTGCTGACGATAACGTCAATCACGGCTTTGTCGTTTCGTGCAAACGGCTGGCATTTCATTTCGCCTGGCTTGCGTATTCGCCGATGTGCTGCGATGGGGAAACGATAAAGCCTTGAGAACGAGCCTACAAGCCAGCGCTTTCTGCCATGTTTGTAGGCAAATGCGCAGGCTGTCGTAGCCTTGAGGAAAGAATGGTGGGTTATTAAACGGTAAGCGCTAAACACTCTGTCTCCACTCCACAGGCCCGCCACTCATCCATACCAGAACCTAAAAAGGAGAGTATCTAAAAGGGGACTATCTAAAAGGGGACGGATTTATTATCTGAGCCTTCACGCAGGCTCTTCCAGCCTGCGCCCGTGCCCCAAAGAATCACGCTGCATCGATTGCAGGTTTTTCTCGATGGTTTCGCACAGGGCTTCCATCTGAATCTGGTGTTCGCTGTGGCGAAACGGGCTTTGCAGGTCGGTGCCGATGCGTTCGATGGCCAGCAGCATAAAACCGACCACGGTCGAGGCCAGTGGTGTGTACCAGCCCAGCGACTCAACCAGGCCCACCGGCACGATCAGGCAGAACAGCGAGATAAACAGCCGCGGAAAATACACGTAAGGGTAGGGCAGCGGCGTATTGGCAATCCGCTCCATGCCGCCCTGGCTGTTGGACAAATCCACCAAAGTCGACTCCAGCCGGGCCAGACGAATGCTGTCCAGCCGTCCGGCCTTGTACTCCCGCGCCAGCAACGCCGCTGAGCCGGTGAGAATGTCGTTGGCAAAGTTATTGGTGGTGCCACTGCGCGCAAATTCATCCGCGGGAATAAACGCACGGATTTCATCCGGGCACGGATGGCCCTGCAGATGCGCCGCGAGGCAATTCACATACGCCACGTGGCGGCGCAGCAAGGTCGACTTGACCGGATTGACCTCCGCGCCAGCGTCATCCAGCAACGTCAGCACCTGCCGGGCGAAGCTGCGCGAATTGTTGATCATCGACCCCCACAACGTCCGCGCTTCCCACCAACGGTTATACGCGCTGCTGTTGCGAAAACTGATCAGCACCACCAACGCCGAACCGAGCAATGTCAGCGGCATCAACGGCAGGTTGATCTTGGCGTTGAGGAACAGCATGAAGTCCACGGTTACGGCGATGTCCCAAAGCAACAACCAGAACAAAGCCCAACCCACATAACCCATGGTCTTGATGATCAGACGGTATTTTTTGATGATGGCAGCTTTCAAACGGAAACCTCGTGGCGAGCGGTAAACATTAATGCCTAAGCTCGGACGGTGTTTTTGGGTGAAAGGTTCGCTGGCGGCTCGAGTCGTTGCAGAAGCAGCCGACGAAGATACAGCGGATGGCTGTTAAACGCGGCGCGTTCAGGCGCTCATAGCCTGGAAGCAATTTCCTTCCAGATGTCGCTGTAGTTGTATTTCAGCCAGCGAACCAACGCTTTATCAAACTGCCTGCGAAACCAGTTACGTTCTCTTGCAGCCAGCCTTTCCTCTATCGAAGCCCTGAGTAGGTGGGGATCGAAGCCCGTCCACACCGGGGGCACGGGCGCCACGAGGTTGGTGAAGCACACTGGTGCGACCTCTGAGTAAAGGATTTCGTAAAGTACGTCAGGATCGACGCCTCTTACGCTATTCGCTATGTAGTCATACTCGATGGCGAAATCGTTGAACGGCCAGGAGAGTGCGGCTCTGACGTCGGTCAACTGCGGCTCACTCAGTAAATGTCCCAATGCGAAAACTCCTTCAGCTCTTCATCCAATGAATCGGCGGTTGCTTGGCACGCGCTGCCACCTTCTTTCCAGTTTCTGAAAGGCTGTCGTTGCAGGTCAAGCGTAACGACGCCCTGATCGTCAAATGCGTCTATGGTTAAAAGACACCCCTTGGTCTTCTGAAGGAACGAACCATGCCCAACGTTCGCTCGTTATTTGCCGCGATTACTTGTCTCGCGCTTGCCTGCGGTTCGGTGACGACACTGGCGGATCCTGGTAATGGGAAGGGGCAGGGAAAAGCGCAAAACGGCCAAGCCCATGGCAATTCGAAATCGCATACAAACAAGAGCAAAAATGCCGACGCAGACCGGAGTCATGGGCCGAGTATTGACCGCGGTAGCGTGCTCGGAATTGTCGGTGGTTATCGAGACTACTGGAGCCAAGGCCCAGCGTTGCCACCCGGCATTCAAAAGAATCTTGCGAGGGGTAAACCGCTTCCACCCGGGATCGCGAAAAAACTCGATGGCCGGCTGGTCGGCAGACTGCCTCATTACGACGGATACGAATGGCAGCAGGCCGGTACCGACTTGATACTCGTCGCGCTGGCGACCGGGATCATTTATGAAGTTCTCAACGGCGCATTTGATTAGTGGGAAATGGTGACAGATTTATTTTTCTGCACTGCGCGGTCAGCATTCGTGTGGTTGCGCGACCTTGACGTGATCTGACGCCTGACTCACTTCCAGCCTTGTTTAATCAGGTTTTTCGATGGCGTTTAAGGACACTAAACGTTACTCCCTAAAGGCTACACCGGCTTGCGCCATTGCCTACGACTACGCCAGAATCCGCCGGCTTGTGCGTCTACGGCGCGGGTTCTATTGTGGGTCGGTCACTGAGAAACAGTGATCGGGTTTGGTAGCCCGTGTCCGTCAGCAGCACAAGACTACTGTCTTGCGGCGACTCTCATCGTCTCCGTTCTATGGTGGTCATGCGCGGGGCGTCTTCGGACGCGCCGGGGTTCCTGACGGCCGGTCTACCAACCTGCGTATGGCCACCACCCTTCGTTTGGTAGCGAGGGTGATGGCTCCTAATCGCTTATCCGTTGGGAGTTACACCATGATAAAACCTACGCCAAATCCTCCAGAAACCGACCCGGTTTCCCCGTATCAATTCCCCGACTCAAAAACCCTGAACGAAGCCGCCGAACGCGCCCTCGACCATTACCTGACACCCAAACAACGCATCATGGGCAACCACCACAAGCACGACCCCATGTTCATCGCCAATACGGCCTATGACACCGAATCGCTACTGGCTAACGCCAGCGAATCTCTCGGTTCGGCCGGGGAAATGCTCCACAACTTTGCTGCCGTGCTGGATCCTGCCCACCGGAAGACTGCGCTGGGGATTGCGCAGGTGGTGATGTTGGGGGAGTTAGCGGTGAATCAGGCGCTGGATAATGTTGAGGTGAAGGTGTGAGCATTTGCCACCTCGTCTAGGGGGCTGTGAGATCACATAACGTGACCATCGCTTGGCCGGAGTTGCTTGGTGACAGGCAGCTATCGGCCAGAAGCAGTCGGTGGACAGACTACGGGCAAATAGATTGTGTCCTGCTACCCTCTTTATCGTAGTCGGGCTTGCCATCATCCCTATCGCGTTATCCCTTGATAGATCTCGCGCTTACCATGACATGGCATGTCAACTAATGAGAGAGTGTCAGGATAGCGCCATGAAAGTTCGATGCCCTAGCTGCGGTTATATCGCAGACAAGCTTTCGGCAAGCCTTAGGTGTCCTAAATGCGACGATTTTTCCCACGACTGGCTGATTTATGATTGGGAAAGCTTTGCTTCAATTAAGCGTCGACATATTAGATACAACTTATTCATTATTGGCATGACTTTCATTAATTTACTTGTGGCGATCACCTTGAAATCAACAGATGTGTTTCAATGGTTGTTCACCTTGTTGTTTATCCCAGCCATTATCAGTTTGTTTTATTGTCGAAAACAGCTTGATAGTGAATCGGAGTATGAGGGGCATAGAGGCAGAGCTTTACTTTTCTGGATTTTCGGTTTCGGGGGTATCTAAAGCGGCTAAAGAAAAAAGGGGACAGATTTGTTTCTCAGAAAATAAATCTGTCCCCTTTTCTGTTAAAAATGTTACGCCTTAAACACTCCATTGCTTGTCTATGAAAGAACAGTGATGGCCAGAAAATATTAATTTGCTGCACGGTGCATTCTCCGCGCATTTTGATGCGCCGCCACCTACACTCAATTCGAATGGTTCCGGCTTGAAATCAACGGAGTGAATTAGATGGCCAATTCCGCAGGCAAGCGAAGAAGGGTAGGACTGGCAGGCTTGGTGGTCATGGCCGTCGTTGTTTTGACCAGTTGCAATTACGGACATCGACCGTATCAGCAAGCGCCTTTGCAGCCTATGCACGGCCTATCTAATGTAGATGTGGAATTGGATGATTTTGGCAATTTCTGGGATCGCAAAAAGGCGGAAGGTGTTCTCAATGCGATCGATGACAGCGCGGCAAAGTCCAATGTGGTTGTGCTGCTATTTGTCCATGGCTGGCATCATAACGCTGCCGAAGATGACACTAATCGCAGCGATTTTCACATTACCGTAAAGGCGGTAGATGAAAAGCTCAAGGATGAGATTTACCAAGACGCCAGAACGAACTTAAACATTGGAGGTGATGTGAAGGTCGTAGGTGTCTATCTTTCCTGGCGAGGTGAGTCGCTTCCTGGATTTCTGGATTATTCAACATTCTGGGGGCGCAAGGCTGCCGCGGAGCGTGTAGGGGATGGCGCGGCGCGCGAGTTTATCTTCCGCCTCAACGAGATATACAAAAAACGTAACCAAAGTGATCAGAAGCATTTCATGGGATTAGTCAGCATCGGCCATAGTTTTGGTGGGCAGGTGCTCTACAGATCCGTCGCGGCATCGCTAGAAGATAATTTCCTTCTGCATGAGGCGCAACCGGCTCAGATGCCAGTGGCCAGCGTGGGCGACGTCACCGTGCTGATCAACCCCGCGTTTGAAGCTGCACAGTTTGATCGCCTGCGAGCGTTGCAGTCCAGATATTCCTACAGCCCGGCACAGACACCTGTACTTCTGGTGTTTTCAGGGGAAAGAGATTGGGCGCGGCAATGGTTTTTCCCGCTCGGACGGCGTGTCAGTGCCTTGTTCAGGCCGGCATTTTCAAGCGATGAGAAAAAAGCGGAGTGGATTACGGCTCTGGGTGAGTACGAACCACAACGTACCCATTTGCTGACTCTACAGCCCAATAAAGCTTCCTATAAGTTTTCCAAAGATTATTGCCAGCAAGCGTTGAATTTTGACCTGACCAACCCCGGTGTTCCGTTTGCTGGTGCGAACCTGACCGCATTGTCAGGTCGGAGCAAACCGTACAATCCGGTTGTGGTTGCCTACAGTGATAACGAGTTGATAGAAGCCCACAATGGCATCTTCAAGGAGGACTTTCGCACGTTCCTGATCGATTACGTCGCATTGCTGGAGGGGAAGCGGTTATGCCTGAAAGCTCAGTCTTCTTCACTTTCAATCGTCGGAGCGCATGATCCGACCTAACAATCGTGCATCAGCTTACGCTGTGCAGAGTGATCGCGACCTGAGTTGGTGTGGTGTCGGTTGCGGGGAGTCTATTTGATGAGGATTCGCCATTGGCGAACTCCCGAACCATCCCAACTCTAAACCTTAACCCACCACCCCCGACTCCACGCACTCAACATATCCACACTCAAAGAAAGGGCTGAGACAGGTGTAAACCTATTTCAGGACTAGACACATGAGGTGTTTGTGACAGCCAGAAACATGTCGTAACAGCGTCGCCCCACGTTTTGGAAAAGGACACTCGGCAGGCCATTGCTGACGTGGCAACCTGCTCGTACCTCTACTCCGCGAGCCAACAGCGGCACTGTGCCGAGTCCCAGGCCCTGTTTGACGAACCCTGAAAGTTTTAAAGACCATTGGAGCGTCAATGTCAGCCAACACGCAAACACTCCCCATCACCCTGAACCCGCAACTCGACTTCGACCAAAACGCCGCCAGCGTTTTCGGCGAGTCGCTGACCAGTGAATATAGCCAAGCGACCCCATTCCCGCACATCGTCATCGACAACTTCCTGCAGACAGACGTCATCGCTAGCATCCGCGAAAACTTCCCGGTTGAACCGACCAACAACGAAATGCTTTACGAGCGCGGCTACAAAGGCCAACTCAAACGCCAGATCAGCCCGAACGAATGCAGCCCCTACTTGAAGAGCTTGTTCAACGCCTTCAACTCCGCGCCGATGCTGCAATTCCTTGAAAAGCTGACCGGCATTCACGGGCTGATTTCCGATCCCTATTTCACCGGTGGTGGCCTGCACGAAACGAGAAGTGGTGGTTTCCTCGGCGTACATTCCGACTTTCGCCTCAACAAAAAGCTCAACGTTGAGCGGCGGCTGAATGTGATCATTTATCTGACGGAGGATTGGCAGGAGGAGTACGGCGGGAACCTGGAGCTTTGGGATATAGGGATGAAGAAATGCCTGAAGAAGGTTTTGCCCATTTATAACCGCTGCGTGATCTTCAACACGGACAAGGACAGCAATCACGGACATCCGGAGCCGTTGACTACGCCTGAGGGCATTACTCGGCGATCCATTGCGCTTTATTACTACACAGCGAGTACGCAAGCGGCAGATCCGTCGCAGCGCAATAAAACTCACTATAAGCCGCGACCGAAGGATCGCTGGAGTTTGAAGTATTACGTGAACAAGTTGCTTAAGAAGCGGTGAGGGGGCTACTTGCTCACTGATCACGATATGCAGGCTTGAGGATGCGAAAATCTACGCCTTAACCCACCGCCCCCGACTCCACGCACTCAACATATCCACCCCCAAAACCAACACCAACATAGCCAAAATCACCGTACTCGCCTGCGCCCCCTGAAACAGACTCAAGCTCACATACAACATCTGTCCCAGCCCCCCAGCCCCAACAAACCCAAGCACGCTGGCCATCCGGATATTGTTCTCCCAGCGGTACAAACAATAAGCCAGCAACTGCGGCGCAAGGTTCGGCAGCGTGCCGTAGCAAAACGCCAGAACCGGATTGCCGCCTTGCAAACGAATCGCTTCCGCAGGTTCCGGCGGTGTGTTTTCCAGCGCTTCGGCGAATAGGCGGCCAAGTACGCCGGTGGTGTGCAGGGCGAGGGCGAGGGTGCCGGCGTTGGGGCCTAGGCCGGCGGCGAGGACCATGAGGGCGGCCCAAACCAGTTCGGGGATGGCGCGCAGGGCGTTGAGCAGCAGGCGCGCGGCGCTTTGCAGGGGCCAGCCGAAGCGGCCGGCGGCGGGGAGGGCGAGAAAGAGTCCGAGAATGGCGGCGAGCAGGGTGCCGAGGGCGGACATGGCCAGGGTTTCCATTGAGCCGTGGAGTACTGCTTTCAGGTAACCGGCGCTGAGGTCGGGGCTGAGGAAGCGCTGCACGTAGCTGCCCATGTGTTGCAGGCTGTCGGCGCTGGCGAGCTCTTCGAGGTCGAGGCCGAGGTAGGCGAACGAGGCGATGACTGCGCCGAGGATGCCGGCGATCAGCAGCAGGTTGATCAGGCGCTTCATGCCAGCCTCCAGCGCAGCAGGCGGCTGAGTTGGTCGGCGCCGAGTACCAGCAGCAGGAAGGTCAGCAACATGCTTGCGACTTCACCGCCGGCGAACATGCGGATCGATAGGTCGATCTGTTGTCCCAAGCCTCCGGCGCCGACGAAGCCCATTACGACTGACGCGCGAATCGCGCATTCCCAGCGATACACCGTGTACGAGAGCAATTCCGCCGCGACATTGGGCAGAACGCCGTAGGCGAAACTCGCCAGCCGTCCGCTGCCGGCCTGCAACAAGGCGTGGGCCGGGCGTTGGTCGGTGGATTCATAGATTTCGGCGTAGACCTTGCCGAGCATGCCGCTGTAGGTGATGGCGATGGCCAGCACGCCCGCCGCCGGGCCGAGGCCGACGGCGCGCACGAACAGCAGCGCCCAGACGATTTCCGGCACGCTGCGCAGGAAGATCAGCAAGCCGCGCACCGGCCAGCGCAGCAGTCGGCCGAGATGGCTAGGTCGCCCGCT
Source organism: Pseudomonas sp. TWP3-2 (assembly GCF_049897765.1). Classification (NCBI taxonomy): domain Bacteria; kingdom Pseudomonadati; phylum Pseudomonadota; class Gammaproteobacteria; order Pseudomonadales; family Pseudomonadaceae; genus Pseudomonas; species Pseudomonas sp. TWP3-2. Next base: position 251,720 of record NZ_JAFCWW010000006.1, read on the forward strand.
ACGCGAAGCCGCAGACAGCGACAGCGCGCGGCTGGCGAGCAGGCTGGCCGGCACCGCCAGCAGCAGCGCCAAAGCCATGCCGGCCGTGGCGATGGCCAGGGTTTGCAGGGTGGCTTTCAGCAGTAATTGCAGAAAATCCCGATCATGCGCCGGCGGCCAGAATGCCGAGACAAAGCGGCCCATTTCATTTTGGCTGTCGGCGTTAAACAGCACGCCCAAATCCAGTTCACTGAGCTGAATCCCCGGCCACAGCAACGCAATCGCCAACAACGTCAGCAGCAAGCGTGGCCAAGCAGCGGGATCGCGTGAGTCAGCACTCAGCATCGAGGAATCTGCACAGTCAAAGACGCGGCGGCGGTCACCGGCGATTGCAGTTGTTCGTTGGCGTACAGCGCATCAAGCATTTCGCGGCTGACTTCAGCAGAGGGGCTATCAAACAGAATCTGCCCATCGCGCAAGCCAATGATGCGCGGGAAGTGCGCCAGCGCCAGTTCCACCGCATGCAGGCTGGCCACCAGCGTGACGTTATGTTCCCGCGCATGTCGCGACAGGATCGACAGCGTGTGGCCGGCCAGCACCGGGTCCATCGCCGAAACCGGCTCATCTGCCAGCAATATCTCCGGCGCCTGATACAGCACTCTCGCAATGCCGACGCGCTGCAATTGCCCGCCGGACAGTTGCTGGCATTGAGCGAAGAGTTTGTCGCTCAGATCCAGCCGCGCCAGCGCCGCGCGGGCGCCGGGCACATCCAGCGGATGCAGCAGATTGAGCAGACTTTTACCGAGGCTCCATTGCCCGAGTTTGCCGGCCAGCACCGCCGTTACTACCCGTTGCCGTGGCGGCAGCGGCGGTGCCTGATGCACCAGACCGATACGTGCGCGCAGGCGTTGCCGTTGACGGGCAGACAGGCGCCAGGCGTGTTGGCCCAGCACTTCGATTTCGCCGCTGCTGGGGCGCACAGCGGTGGCCAGCAAGTTGAGAAGACTCGATTTACCCGCACCGGACGGGCCGATGATCGCCACTTGCTCGCCCGCACCAATCTGCAAATCCACACCACGCAAGGCTTCGACCCCGTTGGCGTGGCGCAAAAAACCTTGCTTGAGGCGTAACGTCATTTCAACAGGTCGGCAGCGCGGGCGGCTTCCTCGATGCCTTTGTAGTTGTCCGGGCTGGTTTCGATGAAACGGCTGGCGGCTTGCAGATCGAGGATCTTCTTCTGCTCAGGATTGGCCGGGTCGAGGTCAAGGAAGGCTTGTTTGATCTTCGCCGCCAGCGCCGGGTCGAGGGTGCCGCGCACGGTCCAGTTGTAATCGAAGTAGGTCGGGGTGGTGGCGAAAACTTTGACCTTGTTGGTGTCGACCTTGCCGGCATCCACCAGTTTCTGCCAGACGCTGGCGTTGAGCACACCGGCATCGACTTTGCCGGCCTGCACCCAGGCGACGGTGGCGTCGTGCGCGCCGGAGTAGCCGACGTGGCTGAAATACGATTCTGGCTTGATGCCGTCCTTGAGCATGAAATAGCGCGGCATCAGGCTGCCAGAGGTCGACGAGACCGAGCCGAACGCGAAGGTTTTGCCCTTCAGATCGGCCAGGCTTTTGACGTTCGGGTCGGCGCTGATGAATTTGCTGGTGAACTGCGCATCCTGCTCACGCTGCACCAGTGGAATGACTTTCGGATCACTTTTCAGCTGCGCCTGAACGAAGGTGAAACCGCCGAGCCAGGCCATGTCGAGACGGTTGGTGGCCAAGGCTTCGACCACTGCCGGATAGTCGGCGACCGGCACAAACTCAACTTTCATGCCCAGCTTCTGCTCCAGATTGGCGCCCAACGGCTCGAATTTGCGCAGCAGTTCGGTCGGTGCTTCGTCGGGAATGGCGCTGACTTTCAAAACGTCGGCGGCTTGCGCCAGCACGGCGGATAAGGACAGGGCCAGGCCTGCGGTCAGTGCCAGGGTGCGCTTGAGCATGAATATTCTCCGTTTCATAAGCGTCGAGATGGATGCGCCGCGATTGCAAATCACAGCGGTGGCAAAGTCAGGTTAGACGAAGCGGGCGAGAGTATACGTCTTGAGGTGGTTTCACCGAGGTGGCTTTGTCACGGTTTATTGCGTGGCTTCAGGTTGACGGTTGCGGCTCGCCGACCTCATCCGGCGCATCCTGCCAGATCAATCGCGGATCAAAACTCATCGCCGCGAGCATGGTGAACACCACCACCAGACCAAAAAACAGAATGCCCACGCGCGGCTCGATGTCACCCAGCGCCTGGAACTTCACCAGCGCCGCCACCAGTGCTACTACGATCACATCAAGCATCGACCAATAGCCGATCAGTTCAACGAAGCGGAACATTTTCGAGCGCTCGCGCCGTGCCCAGTTGCTGTTGCGCTGCACGGTGATCAGCAGCAGCGTCAGCGCCACGAATTTGATGCCCGGCACGGCGATGCTGGCGATGAAAATGATCAGCGCGATGTCCCACGCGCCGTGCTGCCAGAACTCAATGACGCCGCTCATGATCGTGCTGTCGGCGCCATTCCCGAGCATTACGGTGTTCATCACCGGCAGCAGATTGGCCGGCACATAAAACGCCAGCGCCGTGAACATGTAAGCCCAGGTTCTGGCCAGTGAATTGGTTTTGTAACGATGCAAATCAGCGTCGCAGCGCGGGCACTGCTGCGGTTCACCGGTCATGTCGCAGGCGAGTCCGCAGCTGTGGCACAGGCACAGATTGAGTTCGGGGGCGGTTGGTGGCCGGCTCATAGAATCTCCCACAGGTCGCGCACATCGCGCCCGGCAATGCGGATCAGCAACAGACTGAGCGCCGCCAGCGCGAACAAGCCGATGCCTGGCAATACGTCGAGCATCCCGGCCAGTTTGAACACTGCGACCATCGCCCCGAGCAGGCACACTTCGAGCATGCTCCACGGGCGCAGCGTCTCCAGCCAGCGCATGCAGGTCTTGAATCCCGGCGAGCGCTGTGAGGCGAGGGCGAAGCCCAGCACCCAGGTCAGCAGCACCAGTTGAAAGGCCGGGGCGATAATGATGGAAATCGCCGCGACCATCGCGATAAAGGTGATCGGCCCCTGACTCAGCGCCAGCACCGAATCCCACAACGTCGCGCTGTTCTTGATGCCTTGCAGGCTGATGCTCATCACCGGGTAGAAATTGGCGAACAGCCACAACATGCTCGCGGTGAAGGTCAACGCCAGCCGTTGTTGCACCGTCAGACCGTTGTAGCGCTGCAGCACGCCGCCGCAACGCACGCATATAGTCTTCTGATGTTTGGCGAGCGGGACTTTTTCGTACACGCAGTCGCAGTGCTCGCAGATGATCAATTGATCAGTCGTGGCCATGGGGCGCTCGAGGATGAAGGGCAAAGGCTGCCTTCAATATAGAAGCGCTGCGGCATTCGGCAACCCGCGCGTGCCTTTGGTCTGCCGGATGGCCGCTTTATCGGCAAGCCGCAGCCGGATGATTCAAACCGGCTGTGTTGCAGCTTCTGCGGCGATGGCGGCCAGTACGCTCGGTCGGGCGCCGATTCTCTTCATGTACAGCGCCAGCGCTGGCCAGTCGTTGATCTCGATATTGAAGGCCGGCAGCCAAGTGAGGACGGTGAACAGATAAGCGTCGGCCACGCTGAAGCTTTCCATCAGGTACGCCTGAGTGCTGAGAATTCGATTGAGATAATCCAGGCGTTTGAACAGTTTTTGCTGAAACATCTTCCTGGATGATTCCGGCAGATCAGCGCTGAATAACGGCGCGCAGCCGCCATGAATTTCCGAGCTGATGAAATTCAAATGCTCCTGCAACCGCGAGCGCGCCCAGGTACCAGCGGCCGGCGCCAAAGCTCGGCTGGGCATAAGGTCGGCAAGGAACTGCAAAATCGCAGGGCCTTCGGTCAGCACTTGGCCATTCTCCAATTCCAGCGCCGCCACGTAGCCCTTCGGATTGATCTGGCGAAAATCGCGGCCGTCGGCAGTGCGTTTGGTCTGGTTGTTGACCCTTATCAGTTCAAACGGCAAGCCAAGTTCACGCAAAACAATGTGCGGCGACAGCGAGCAGGTCATGGGCGCGAAGTACAGTTTCATGGGATTTCCTTTGTAAGTTGTCGAGCAGCATCCACCAACGCTGCGACGCTTCGCAAAGGACATCTCGGGTGCTAGCGTATGACAAAATCTCATGGATCGAAGCCTGTATATGCTCACCCGACTACCCTCACTCAATGGATTACGCGCGTTCGAATGCGCCGCCCGACACATGAGCTTTACCAAGGCCGGCGAAGAGCTGAACGTCACGCAAACTGCGATCAGCCACCAGATTCGGCGACTGGAAGATGAGCTCGGCGTGCGCCTGTTCATGCGTTTGAAGGACGGGCTGGCGCTGACCGATGAGGGCCAGGTTTATCTGCCCGGTGTGCGCGCCGCGTTCCATGAATTGCGCCATGCCACCGAGCAGTTGTTGGAATCGAGCAACACCAGTGTGTTGACCATCAGCACGCTGGTGTCGGTGGGGTCGAAGTGGCTGTTGCCGCGGTTGCCGTCATTTCGCGAGGCGCATCCGGAGATTGATGTGCGCATCAGCGCGTTCACCGAGCTGGCAGATTTTCGCAAGGGTGGCATCGACGCGGCGATTCGTTACGGCGACGGCAATTGGCCGGGGCTGCGCGCCGACTGGTTGATGTCCGACGAGATTTTCCCGGTGTGCAGCCCGCGCTTGCTCGCCGGGCCGAATGCGCTGCGAACCCCGGCCGATCTGGCTAATCACACGCTGCTGCAAGTCAACGGTGTGACCGGCAATGACTGGAGCAATTGGCTAAGCGCTGCCGACCAGCCGCATCTCGCGGCGAAGGACGCGCGTCTGACGTTCGATCTGGCGCTGATGGCGGTGCAAGCGGCGGTGGACGGGCAGGGCGTGTGCATTGGTCGTTCCACCTATGTGGAAGACGACTTGCGTGCGGGCCGGCTGGTGGTGCCGTTTGATCTGCGCTTGAAGTCAGACTCGGGGTTTTACCTGGTCGCGCCACATGCCACGGCTGACTCCCGGAAAATCACGGCTTTCAGAAACTGGTTACTCAGCCGCGTGAACATTTAGGCCTGTCGGATAGACAGGCCTACATGAATCAAGGTTTTTTTGCGTCTTTGGAATCGCTTGAGGTGGCGGCGTCTTTTGCCGTTTCGTGCGATTCAGCGCCAGAGTTGTTACCGGAGGCTTCTTCGCCTTTTTTATCGGCCTTGTCGTATTTGGATTCCGAGCCTTGAGCCTGATCGACCCCGGGAATCCCGCTCGGTGGCGCGGCGGATCCCGCAGAGGATTTGTCGGCCGCCAGCACCGACAGCGAACAGGACGACAGCAGCCCGGCGAGCGTGAGAACGGCGATTGTTTTGTTCATCATCAAATCTTCCGTGCGAGGGGGTGTACTGCGTTGGAAGATTGTCGACGCCAAAGGTGCAGCGCACAGGACGAGCGGCAAGTTGCTCGTCTTCAGATCGAGCGCTGATTGACCCGCGCGCTCAGTTGCTCGGCGCTTTCCTTACGTTCCGAGTAGCGATCTACCAAAAAATCCTGACGATCGCGCAGCAGTAACGTGAACTTCACCAGTTCTTCCATCACGTCGACCACCCGGTCGTAATAGGCTGAAGGCTTCATCCGGCCTGCGTCGTCGAACTCCATGAAAGCCTTGGGCACCGAGGACTGATTAGGGATGGTGAACATGCGCATCCAGCGGCCGAGCACCCGCAACTGATTGACCACGTTGAACGACTGCGAGCCGCCACACACCTGCATCACCGCCAGCGTCTTGCCCTGGGTCGGGCGAACGGCGCCGAGTTCCAGCGGTATCCAGTCGATCTGCGCCTTGAACACGCCGGACATCGCGCCATGGCGTTCCGGCGAACACCACACCTGACCTTCCGACCACAGCACCAGCTCGCGCAGTTCCTGCACTTTCGGATGCGTATTCGGGGCGTCATCCGGTAGCGGCAGACCGGACGGATTGAAGATACGCACTTCAGCGCCGAAGTGTTCCAGCAGGCGCGCGGCTTCTTCTACCAGCAGGCGGCTGAACGAGCGCTCGCGGGTCGATCCGTACAGCAACAGCATGCGCGGTTTGTGCTCGCCAGGATTCGGCGTTCGTGGCTCTTCGAACAGGCTCAGATCGAGATTGGGCAGGTGCTCTGACATGAAAAGTGTTCCTTAAAGTGTGCCGATTCGGGCCAGCTCTAGCGAGAGTTGCTCGCGGCTTAGCGTATCGAAGGGAAGCCCGAGGAAGGCCGTGCAGCGCTGCTCGATGCGCGCCAATGTGGCGCGGAAAGCCGCGTCGATTTGCGCTTCGTCACCGATCACGTCGGACGGATCTTCCAGCCCCCAATGGGCTTTCAGCGCCGGGCCGAAATACACCGGGCAGGTTTCGCCCGCAGCCTTGTCGCAGACAGTGATCACCACATCCGGCGGGTTGTCCGCGAAAGCGTCATTGCCCTTGCTGTGCAAGCCGTCGATGGAGATACCGGCCTGCTGCAACGTGGTGAGGCTGCGCGGCAGGACCTGGCCCTTGGGGAAACTCCCGGCGCTCACGGCTGCGAAACCGTGGGGTGCCAGGTGATTGAACATCGCTTCTGAGAGGATGCTGCGGCAACTGTTGGCCGTGCACATGAACAGGACTCGCATAAATACTCCTTGCGCGTCGGGCGCAGGTTTGGAATTCAGCAGCAGGCTGCGTCGCGGACAGGACGGCTATCCATGTTTTGCAGGCGCGCAGCGTTGCTGTGCAGCCATTCGGAATTGGCTTGCGCAGTCAGCTGCAATATCTGCTGCACCCACTCTGGCAGCGCCGGGTTGAGGCGGTAATAAACCCATTGGCCCTGACGCCGATCCAGCAGCAGACCGCTGCTGCGCAGTTGCGCGAGGTGACGGCTGATCTTTGGCTGACTGTCGTCGAGGGCACACATTAGCTCGCACACGCACAGTTCACCCTGACTGGCGATCAGCAACGTGGCACGCACGCGGGTCTCGTCAGCCAGGCTTTTGAAGAGTTCGGGAGGGGTGATCACGTAGGCGGCTCATTACATGTGGATGGCCGAATATACGGATATCCATATGTTCTGAGCAAGCTTGAATTTGCGAATGGGGGGCGGGGCGCTGGAGCCCCCCGCCCGAAACCTGTCTTCAGCGGTTTTTGATCAGGATCGAAAAATTCAACGCAGCCGCGACACACAGCCAGGCAAGATAAGGAAACAGGATCAAACCGGTGATCACGTCCAGTTGCAACGCCAACACCACCATCGCCGCGACCACCAGCCAAAGCACGGCCAAAATCACCATCGCCGCGAAAATCTTGTGGGCGCCGAAGAACACCGGTGTCCACAGCGTATTCAGCGCAATCTGTGCGGCCCATAACGCCAGAACTGTCTGGCTGCCGGGGATCAAGCTCAACCGGTAACCGGCCCAGGCGAGCAGCAGGTAGATTGTCGTCCACGCGACCGGGAACAACCAATTGGGTGGCGTGAAGCTCGGTTTGGCCAGCGCTTCATACCAGTCGCCCGGTTTGAACATCACGCCGGTGGTTGCCGCAGCAGCGCAGGCCAGAAGGAAAATAAAGAAAGTCATCACCAGTCCTTAGCTGAAATCAGCTGTCCGCTTTTGAAAAGCCATGTCGGCAGTCTTAAAGACACAGACCGTTTCGCTAGCGGAAAAGTTTGGATCGAGGCGAGACTTGTTCTCGGCTATCAGTGCAGGACTCTGCGGCTCTCGCCGATTCTGATGCGGTCAAGTGCGCGGTTCAAAGCATCCAGCGCGTCGAGAAGGGCTTTGGCTTCGGCTTCGCGGCCATCCCCCCACAAGCGCTCGGCCATTTTGTTCAGCGCCTGGATCGAGCGCTCTATTTCGGCGGCGGTGGGGGTCTGGCTTTGCGGTGGCTTCTTCGGCATTTCGGTAACTCTCGGGCTGATGCCGCAAGCTTACAACGCGAACTGCCTGGTGCGAGCGCGTCCCTGCGCTGAAGCTGTTTAGAAGCTGTACTTGGCAGTCAGCATCATGTTGCGCGGGGAGCCATAACTGTCGCCGCCGTAATCCGCCGTGGTGGCAATCGACGAGTAGTAGCTGCGGTCGAAAATGTTGTTGGCGTTCAGTTGCAGATCCAGGTGCTGGTTGACGCGGTAGCCGGCCATCAGATCGGTAACCGCGTAGGCGCCTTGTTTGAGGCGGTAGCTGCTGCCATCAGCCAGTTCGATGTCGTTGTACATGCGGCTCTGCCACAAGATGTTGCCGCCCACGCGCAGTTTTTCCAGTGGGCCCTGAAGGTGGTAGGTGGTGGTCAGTTTGAACAGGTGCTCCGGGGTATCGGTGTCGAACTGTTTGTTGATCTTCTGCGGATTTTCCTGGTCCTTGATGGTGTGCGTGCGGGCGTAGGTGTAGCCAGCGCCGACCTGCCAATTGTCGGTGAGCGCGCCTTGCAGCTCGAAGTCGATACCCTGGCTGCGGATCTCGCCGGAGCCTTCATAGCAGGCAGACTGCGGGCAGTTCGGTACGAACACCTGTACCGCGCGGTTTTCCTGATCGACGCGGAACACGGCGAAACTGGCATTCAGCGCGCCGTCAAAATACTCGCCCTTGATGCCGACTTCGTAGTTTTTGCCGGCAATCGGTTTGACCGGTGCGCCCGACGTATCCTTGTTGCTCTGTGGAGTAAAGATGTCGCTGTAGCTGGTGTAGAGCGAGTGATGCTCGTCCAGCTCGTAGATCAGACCGGCGTAGCGCGTGACGTTGCGTGTGACCTTGTAGTCGCCATCGCTATCACGGTTGTCGTAGTCATACCAGTCCAGACGCCCGCCGAGGATCAGCTTCAGTGGATCAGCGAGGCTCAGGCGGGTGGTCATATACACGCCATCCTGAGTGGTAACTTCGCGCGTGTTGTCGGTGTGGGTGAAGTTCGGCTTGCCGGCGTTGATCGGCCAGTTGGTGTCGTACGGGTCGTAGTTGTGGGTGGTCATGTCGTAGATGCGCTTGCTTGCGCCGACCACCAGTTCATGGCTACGCCCGAATGCTTCGAACGGACCGCTGAAGAACGCGTCCAGACCCGCCTGGTTTTCATCGTGGGCCGACTGGTAAACAGTGCGCGCCAGCGTGTTATTGACCCAGCGCGACTGATAGGAACCGGAGAACAGCGCGTTCTGTTCGGAGTAGTTGGCGTTGACCTGCAGCTTCCAGTCGTTGGCCAGTTGCTGGCGGACCTCGGCGAACAGCGTGTTGATCTCCTGATCCTTGTTTTCCCACTTGGTGCCCGGGTTGTACGACCGCGGCAGGTCGAGGTGATGGCCATCCTGGCCGATCATCGATGAACCCCAGAAGTAGTTGGTCTTGTCTTTCTGGTGCGAGAAACCCAGGGTCAGCGTGGTGTCTTCGCTCAGGTCGGCTTCAGTGATGGCGTAGAACAGATCGTGTTGTTCCTCGACGTCATCGATGAAGCTGTTTGTGTCCTGATAAGACGTGACTACTCGACCGCGCAGGGTGCCGCTGTCGTTGAGCGGGCTGGAAGCGTCGATTTCGCCGCGATAGTTGTCCCAGGTTCCGGCCGCGCCCGTCAGGGTGACTTTCTGCTCGGCCAGTGGCCGTTTGCGCACCATGTTGATCGCCGCCGAAGGGTTGCCCGCGCCAGTCACCAGGCCGGTGGCGCCGCGCACAACTTCTACCCGATCAAACATCGCCAGATTCGGCTGGGCGCCCACGGTTACCCCGTTGTAGCCGCTGGGAATGCCGTCGTACATGATGTTGTCGATGTCGAAACCGCGCGCGGTGTACGACTGGCGACCGGGACCGCTGGAGAAATTCAGGAACAGCCCCGGCGTGTATTTGACCACGTCGTTGATGCTGGTCATCGCCTGATCGTCCATGCGCTGGCGGGTGATGACCGTCACGGCTTGCGGCGTTTCACGCAAGGTCAGCGGCAACTTGGTCGCGGTGGCCATGGTGCCGGTGGTGTAGGAGTTGGAGCCTTCGGTGGTGCTGCCCAATACATTCGAGGTGATTGCGGTCGCGCCGAGTTCGAGGACGGCTGGCGGGGCGCTGTCCTGGACCGGATTGCCTTCTTCGGCCAGTGCCGGAGTGATGATCGCCATGCAGACGGCCATGGACAGGAGATTGCGTGACGGATTGAAACGGCAATGCGAGGCGGGGCGCGACATGATTACTTCCTGACTTCTAACTAAGAGTAATGGAGCTATTGCGAATCATTACGATTAATTGTGTCAGGGTTTTTTACAGTGACAAAGGCATTCGTGAAAAAAATGTGAATTGGAAGCGGGAACCGGCGCTTTCGCCTGATGAACTCAAGCGAAAGCTCTGAGGGCATTTACGTCGGTGGAGCGCCTACGCCTGATCCAGCGTCTCCGCCACGCCTTGCTCCTCACCCAGAAAACCACCGCTTTGATGTTGCCAGAGCCGAGCGTAGGTGCCGTTGCGGGCCAGCAGTTCCGCGTGAGTGCCTTGTTCGATGATGCTTCCCTCATCCATCACAATCAGCCGATCCATGGCCGCGATGGTCGACAGCCGATGGGCGATGGCGATGACGGTCTTGCCCTGCATCATTTCATCGAGGCTTTCCTGAATGGCCACTTCGACCTCGGAATCCAGCGCGCTGGTGGCCTCGTCGAGCAACAGGATCGGCGCGTTCTTGAGCATCACTCGCGCGATGGCGATGCGCTGGCGCTGACCACCGGACAGCTTGATGCCGCGCTCGCCAACAAGCGTGTCATAGCCGGTATGGCCATTTTGGTCGCTCAGTTGCTCGATGAAACCGGCGGCCTGCGCATTCGCCGCAGCAGCACGCACCTGGGCGTCGGTGGCATCCGGGCGACCGTAGGCAATGTTGTCGCGAATGGAGCGGTGCAGCAGCGACGTGTCCTGAGTGACCATGCCGATAGTGCTGCGCAGGCTGTCTTGAGTCACTTGCGCGATATTCTGTCCGTCGATGCGAATTTCACCGCTGTTTACGTCATAGAAACGCAGCAGCAAATTGATCAGCGTGGATTTACCGGCACCGGAACGGCCGACCAGACCGATTTTTTCGCCCGCACGAATGTTCAGGTTGAGGCCGTCGAGTACCTGGCGTTCACCGTTGTAATTGAAGCTGACATTGTCGAAAATCACCGCGCCGCCCGCGGGCACCAGCACGCCGGCGTTCGGCGCATCCTGCACCTTCGGGCCGCGGGTCAGGGTGGCCATGCCATCCTGTACGGTGCCGATGTTTTCGAACAGTGACGTCATCTGCCACATGATCCAGTGCGACATGCCGTTGATGCGCAGCGCCATGGCAGTAATCGCCGCCACCGCTCCGGTGCCGACTTCGCCCTGATGCCACAGCCACAACGCATAGCCGCCGGCGCCAAGGATCAACCCGACCACCAGCGCCTGATTGACGATCTCGAACTGACTGACCAGACGCATTTGCTTGAAGCCGGTCTGTTTGAAATCCTCCATCGCCGCGCGCGCAAAGTGCGCCTCACGTTTGGAGTGCGAGAACAATTTGACGGTGGTGATGTTGGTGTAGGCGTCGGAAATCCGTCCGGTCATCGACGATCGCGCATGCGCCTGTTCTTGGCCGACTTTGCCCAGGCGAGGCACGAAGTACAGCATGGCCAGCCCGAACAAGACGATCCAGCCAAGAAACGGCAGCATCAGTTTCAGGTCAAAGGCGCCGGCCAGCGCGATGATCGCAATGAAGTAAACGCCGATGCCCGGGGCGATTTCGATCAGGGTGAAGAGCACTTCGCGCACCGACAGTGCGGTCTGCATCACCTTGGTCGTGACCCGGCCGGAGAACTCATCCGAGAAAAACGAAAGGCTTTGCCGCAGCATCAGCCGATGGAAATCCCAGCGCAGCCGCAGCGGCAAATTGATCGCAAGAATCTGGTGCTGAACCATGGTGCGCAGCGCCACCAGCCCGATGCTGGTCAGCAACACAATGCCGATACCCCACAGCACGCGACGTTCTTCCTGCCCGTTGATATCGCCGCCGGCCTTCCAGGTCGAGAGCAGATCCACCACTTGCCCGAGGAAGGAAAACAGCCAGGCTTCGTAGATCGACACACTGGCACTCAACAGCGCCAGCAGCAGCACATAACCGCGCGCACCGCGTGTGCAGGCCCACAGAAAACGCATCAGGCCGTCGGGCGGTGGCGGCGTTTCGTCGGGGGGGAATGGGTCGAGTCTTCGTTCAAACACGCGAAGCATTGTGGTCTCCGAAAAGGGCAGGTTGAGGGATTCTGCCATTTAAAGGATGTCTTGGGGGCTTGGGCATCAAGGGTATGACGCTGTCATGCGCGCAGGTAGGTCAGTGCACCAATGATGGTTGGGTCGCAACCGAGACGGTGAGGGTCACGACAACCAGCACGACGAGTACCCAGAACATCACCATGACTGTGAGCATGACGACCTTCAGGCTTTGGTAAAGCCAGCGCAACCAATGGCCCTCGGGTTTTGCTTGCGAGCGGTTTCTGAGCAGGCCTTTCAAATAGAAGCCGAGGAGGGCCAGGAGTGCGCCATCAATGAAAAGCGCAGGCAGGCCGGCTTCGGGAAAAATGCTTCCCCACCGATAGAATGACGACCGGCTCAGAAACACCACATAACAGGTGAGGCTGCCGTATGGGATGGCTCTCCACCATTTACCGGTCAGCGCTCCGACCATCAGGCACAGAATCACCATGAACGGGTTGAGGAGGATACTGATCATCCACTCCAGCACGTTGGGGAAGTATCCGGGTGAAAGGATGCTGCGCCAGATGTGTTCCAACATTGTTCAGATTCCTGCCTTCCATGGAGTGAGTGTTGCTTCCGTGCTTTCGTGCTGTTGCCCGGTATCGGCATGTTGTCCTGCAGACCGATGCAGTGACAGCCGTGTAGAAAATCTCAGGACGCCAGAAACGACAAAGCCCTGAATAATCAGGGCTTTGTCGGTACAAATATGGCGGAGGCGATGGGATTCGAACTCATGGACCTGTTACAGTCGACGGTTTTCAAGACCGCTATTCAAAGCCTTTAAAATCGCCGCGTGCAGCGATTTTTCGTTCCATTACTTTTGTTTTTCGACACCCCTACAGGCCGCGAATTATAAGGGCGTCGCTTTGAGTTATGGAACGCTTTTTTGGGTTATTTTGAGGGTTTCGCGATGGCACCGACACGGCGATAAACGCGCTCGGTAATGTCGCCTTTCGTGTGCCCGAGCAACAGACTCGCGTCGCCCACATCACTGATCTCCGACGCGGCCTTTGGGCGAATGTCGCGGAACTGGAATTCCCCGATCCGGCCGGCCAGCAGCTCGTCACCTTTCTCAATCGCTTCCAGTTTTGCTTTCTCGCGCGCCGCATCCCACCGTTTTCTCAGCATCGTCGCCGTCATCCTCTTGCCGCTCCGGCTCACGATCAGATAGCTCGAAACCAGCAGGGTGTTTCTCTCTGTGATTTCCGCGATCAGCTTACCCAGGCTGTTTGCCTCCCCGGCGGTGGTCATCTGGATGCGCAGCTTTTTGTGCGTCTTGTTCTGCTGGACGGTCAGGTATCCGCCTTCGACGTCATCCTTCCGCATGACCAGCACGTCTGCCGGCCGCTGTCCGGTCAGATAGGCCAGGTCCATCGCTTCTTTCAGCTCCTGAGCTGCCTTCTTGTAAACCGCATCCCACACCACATCATTCGCGTAATAATCCCTCGGCGTCTCCTTATTCTTGCGAACTCCTTGGCAGGGGTTTTCCTTCATTGTCAGCCCCCACTCGCGGGCAATGTTGAAAACGTGGGAGAGGGTGGCGATCTCACGGTTCGCCCGCACCTTGGCCGAGCGAGCGTCTCGGTAGCCGGCAATGGTTGCCGGCGTGATCGAGTCAATCGGGGCACCGTCGAACATCGGCCGGAGCTGCTTGATCTCCGCCATGTTGTCCTTTTGCGTGCGCGGGGCCTTCTTGGGCACGATCTCGCGGATGTATCGGTCAAAGATGCCTTTCATCGTGCGCAAGTCGAGCGGCTTTTCCTTCGCTTCAAGTTCCGCCCATTTGAGCCTGGCTTTGTCGAGATCCTTGCCCAGCGGAATATCCTTCCCGAGCAGGTCGCGGTAGTAGTAGGCCGTCCAAACGCTGCCGTTTTTGCGTTTTCGTGAGCGTTGATACATCCGGGGCGGCAGGTGGTGGTGCTCGGTCTTGCGGGGGCGCATATCAATTCACTCGCGAGTAGTCAGGCGTCCATGCCGGCGCCGCCGGCGGTGGGTTCGGATCGGCAATGGTTGGGCTGATCATGCCCAGCTTCATGCGGGCATACATCCGACCCACCAATGGGCGTTTGCCGCGGCTTTCGACGAACACCCACTGGCGATCAATAAGCCAGCGGCGCTGATCCGTTTCGAGCTCAGTGTTGATCGAGCCGAACACCGCCAGCGAATGAGCTTTGAACTGCTCCAGGTTGCTGGCAGTGACCATGCCAGTGACTTCAATGCGCAACGCTGGCAGTGTTTCTGGCGTCTTTCCGACGGCCTCGGGCAGCACTTCGGCGGGCGTGAAGTCGAGCAGATCAGCCTGGAACTGCTTCCAGCCAGCGACCAGCTTGGCGGCGCGGCCAGGCACTGGCGTGTATTCCATCGACACGAAGTTTTCTTCCGTGCCGTCGGAGCAGACAAAGATCACTTTCTCGGCGCCGCTCACCAGCAGTTGCTGCTCAAGCTGCCAGTAATAGTGCGGATCGAGATTTCCGTCGCGCACGTCGGCCGCGAGCTGCTCGTTCCACATTTTGTGTTCGAACAGAATGTCGCCGAGGATTGTGCAACCATCGAGCGAGGCGAGCAGATCGCCCTCGGTACCGACGATAGGAAAAAGGTCCTCACCGATCCGATCTTCGAGGATCGGCCGAGCCAGCGCTTCAGCTTCGTGGCCTTTATCGAACAGGTTTTTCTGCACCCACCACGACACGTCGCGGTCGAGGCCGGTCTTTTTCGCATGCAGCAGTTCGGTGCGCTTGATTTGCTTAGAAGCGCCCATCATCGCTGGCGCCTCGGAGGCGGTGAAGTAGTTCGCGCGGAGGGCGTGCCAGGCGTCGGTGCCTTGCGCGACATTGTGGATTTTCATTCTTGCTCTCCTTCAAGTGATGCGAGCGCCTTGATCTTGGCGATCTGCTCTTCGCTCAGGGTGAATTTGCTGCTGACGGTTGCAATCAGGTGGTCAGGTGCAGATCGACCGGAGTCGACAGCAACGCGCCACTTCGGCAGATTCTCCGCTAGCTTTTCTTCGGGGTAAGGCGGGAGGTCAGCTGGTGCTGCGCCACGCGCCGGTGATACGTCGCGAATGGTTGGTACGGTTTCTTCCAACTCATCCGGGCTGTACACGCCGAGGATCACGTCCGGGCAGTAGAGGCGCGACCAACGTTTGGTGGCGAGGTACGCCAGTTGCTGGCGAGGATCGTCAGCCCAGAGGGTGCTGTTGCGAGTGCGAGCCTGGGCAAGCAGCAACTCAAGGACTCGCGGCTCGTCTTCGCCCCGGAAGGTCGCCCAGACCTTCACGCCCAGCCCTTGCTCGTCCTCAAGCTTCCAGCCTGGCTGACGGTATTGTTTGCCTTCGCTATTGGTCTTGATGTCGAACTGGCCGATCACCTTTTCCCAAGCACCGAACCACTCGTAGTGCAGACGATCCACCACCGGTGCGCAGGTAGTGATCACCGCGTTTACCAGCTGCGCTTCGTAGCCCAGCACGCCGTTCACCAAATGCGTTTTCTGCGCCACCGCGAAGGGGTTCATCCTCCACTGCATCGATTGCATGACGACCGCCAGACAATCCGCTGAGTTGCCGTTGAAGTGCTTCGGCAGCGTGGCCCGGCCCAGCGCCATGACTTCGGCCAGACGCATCATCTTGTCGAGACTGTCGCCATCGAGGACCAGCGAGCTGGTGCTGGTCGCTGCATGAGGAAGAACGTGCAGGGTTTGTTCGTGCGCCACCGGCGCCACGCTTTGTGCGGACATGACAATTCCTTGCCGCGCACTGGCGCAGCGATTGAATGCTTTGTTTATTGAGTGATGCGGTCAGCGAGGGTGCTGAGCAACATCAGGAGGGTGAAAACGCCGAGGGAGGTGAACGCACCGCGCCAAATAAGCAGGCGCCGCGCCCACTGGCGACCGGTCACGGCCTAACTCTCACTGCAATCTGTTTGCCCTTCATGCTGGGTGCCAGGCGCTGCGGGAGATTGGCGACCAGATCCTCGCGTTTGCGGCCGATCACCTCATTGAAGGGAAGGCCAAAACCGAGAATTGCGATCTTGTGTTCGATGTCGTCGAGCTGCTCTTCAATCAGCGATTTAACCGGTGCCGTGCTCATGCCGCCTCCTTGCGCTGCTGACAGATGTCACGCAGCCGTTTGCAGTAGTGATTGAACTCGTCGATGGAGATAGCGCCGTCGGTGAACAGACGGGTGATGAGCTCCTGCCCAACGGTCCAGCACTTCGATGTAGTCCGCCCGCTTGAAGGAGACATCGTTGCTCATCGGGCGTATCCCATCTTGATAGCGGTGACCGGTTTGATGATCGGGTACTCGCGGTGAATGAAGTAACCGCCGCCGTCGTTGGCGTGGTCGTTTCCTTGGCTCTTGTCTGGCTCGCCGTTGGGCGCCCAGATCTGTTGCTCTAGGCCATCGGCGTAGGTCGGGCAAGTGAACGGGTTGACCAGGTAACGCCGCTCGCCTTGCGCATTGCAGAACATGGCGTTCATGGCGTTGATTCGATCCTTCACCGGCGGGTTAGCCGCCGGCGCGATGACTGTAAAACCTGCCTGTTTGAGCATGGCGATGTCGGTGATGCTGGCGTTGACCGACTTGCGTGAATCACCGGAGGCGTCCGGGTAGATCCGAATCTCGCAGGTCTTTTTGAAGTCATTGCCGTCGTGCAGCCAGTAGCGTTCTTTGATGCGTTTGATCATGTCGGGCGTGTCGTAGCCATCCATCAGCTCGTCCACTGCGCGCGGCAGTCCCTGATCACGTTTGACGTGGGTGATCGCCGCCATCTTGCCAACGTTGAAGTCCATGCCGATGAACAGCGGCTCACCGGGCTGCACAGTGTCAAAGCACTGATTCAGCTTGCGATCGTACGAGTGGTAGATCGATCCGGACGTCAGGTTGACGAACTGGCCGTTCAAGTACGCCCGGATCAGTTGCTCGGGGTACGATTCCATCAGTGATGGGATGTAGTCATCCGGCAGGTTCAGCTCGTTGTCGAAGGTGCTGGCCTGCACCAAACCATACATACCGGCCAGTCCAGGCTTCTCGCGGATTTGCTTCACGAACTGCTGGAAGACGAACTTAAACCCTTCAGGGGTCGTGGTCACGTCAACGCCATTCTTCAGGCCCGGTACGTTGTAGCGCATCCGGGCAATGATCTTGCGCCAGGCGTGTTGAGCCTTCAGTGAAGGCAGCACGTCGAGTTCATCTACCAGCGCGTGGCCGATCTTGAAGCCGACGATGGTCTGCGGCTTCTCCATCGAGCGGCAGATCGTCGTGCTGCGATACTGCCGGCCGCTGTAGAAGTCGACCTCTTTGTCGCTTTCCTTCGTTCGGACTTTCAAGCCCCAGTCGTAGGCCACTTCTTCAATCGTTGGAAAGAAGATGTCGCGTATCTGCGGGTAGGTCGGAGCGAAGTACCCCGAGTTGATACCTGGCCATTCCCAAACGTGTTTGCACAGCGCGGCACAGCCAACCCAGGTCTTGCCCGATCCAAACCCGGCCACGAAACCGCGAAACTTTTGTGGAAGCTGGAGGAAGTCAGCCTGCGGAACATTCAGGCTCGGCATCCGGCTTCCTCGCGTTGATCACATGAACCTGAACTGAGGTCGGTACAACCGGCTCTTTGTGAAACGCGAGGCCGAGCAAGCCATTGCGTGTATGCCCCGTCGCATTCTTGAACACGGCCCGCTCGCGGTACGCCTTGTTGCGATCGGTGTTTTCCGGCGACTTGTCATGGGCATTGATGTACGGCAGTCGGTCAACCACTCGGTGCTGGCCGGCGCAGACATCGCGCACGGTTGTTCGTCGCCATCCGATCTGATGGCATCGGCCCCAGCAATTTCTGTTTCTTCAACTAAGACGCCAAAAGCTTTCGCGCTATGTGTTTTTCCTGCGTGGCAAGAGCACAACTCGACTGCGAGCATGAGCGAAACAATTAGTGGCTACCGGATCGTCAACGGCTTTGCTCAACAAACTGACGACGTGCTGGATATAGCCCAATCTAAAACAGGAAGTGTTGCGAAACTTTACCAGCGTGTTGCGTGGTCGCAAATTGGGCGAGGAGAGTTGCGGGACTCGCTTCAGAAATGCAAGTAAACACAGGCCGCCGAAAGGCGGTTTTTTTATGGACGGAGAAAAGTATGGCCACCATTTCGCGTGCTGCAAATATGACAAATATCAAGCTATCAGGATCGCTTGCGAAAAAGTTCGGAAGAGAACACACCAGGCAGATCGACTCCGGGTCGTCTCGCGAGGTTTTCAAGGCTTTGAGTTGCACGGTTGAAGGGTTTGAAGCAGAAATAAAGCGTCTCGCTGCCATGGGTATGCGCTTCGCGATATTTAGAAATCGAGCCAACGTTGGCGAGGCAGAGTTAGAACTCGCGGGTACTCGCGAGATTCGGATTGTTCCAGTCATCGAGGGAAGCAAGCGCGCAGGCGCCCTACAGACGATTGTTGGCGTTGTACTCTTGGCAATTTCCTATGCTCTTCCGTTTACCGCACCATATTTAACCCCCGCTGGTATTGGCTTGGTCGCCGGCGGCGTTATTCAAATGCTCAGCCCCCAAGCCTCAGGCCTGAAGCAGAGCGCATCCCCCGAAAACTCCCCGTCCTACGCCTTCGGCAGCGCCAAGAACACAACCGCCAGCGGTAACCCGGTGCCGATCTGCATCGGCGAGCGCCGGTGGGGTGGAATGATCATCTCGGCCTCGATCGTGGCTGAAGACAAAGCGTAATCAAAACAGCAGCACACAGACCGCCCGCGAGGCGGTTTTTTTATGCCTGGAGGAAAGCATGGGCGCAGCAGCACAGATCGATATCCATGGCGAGAAGGGCGGCAGCAGCAAGCCGAAGTCGCCGACCGAAGCCAGTGACAGCCTGCGCTCGACCAACTTGGCCAAGCTGCTGATCGCTGTGGGCGAGGGCGAATTCGACAGCGTACCCACCGATTACGACATCTACTTGGATAACACGCCGATCCGCGATGCCAGCGGCAACTACAACTTCCCGAACGTGCGGTGGGATTGGCGTTCAGGTTCGGTGGATCAGACTTACATCCCGGGCATCCCATCCGTCGAGAACGAAACGTCGCTCAACGTCGAACTGCGCAGCGATGCGCCGTGGGTGCGGTCGATCACCAATACGCAACTGTCGGCCGTTCGCATTCGCTTGGCCTGGCCAGCGCTGCAACGTCAGGATGACGAAGGCAACGTGGGCGGTTACCGCGTCGAGTACGCCATTGATGTGGCCACCGACGGGGGCGCCTATCAGCAAGTGCTGGTGGACGCGGCCGACGGCAAGACCACCACGCGCTACGAGCGCTCGCGCCGCATCGATTTGCCTGACGCCACGACTGGCTGGCAGATCCGCGTGCGCCGCCTCACGCCGAACCAGAACAGCAACAAGATCGCCGACACGATGCTGATCGCCGGTTACACCGAGGTGATCGACGCCAAGCTGCGCTACCCGAACACAGCGTTGCTCTACATCGAGTTCGACGCGGAGCAGTTCACTAACATCCCGGCCGTTACAGTGAAGTGCAAGGCGCGGCGCTGGATGGTGCCGAGCAACTATGACCCGATCCAGCGCACCTATACCGGTACGTGGGACGGCAGCATGAAGTCGGCGTGGACCAATAACCCGGCGTGGATCACCTACGGGGTGTGCACCGAAGACCGATTCGGTCTGGGCAAGCGCATCAAGCCGTTCATGGTCGACAAGTGGGAGCTTTACCGGATCGCGCAGTATTGCGACCAGTTGGTGCCGAATGGTTTGGGCGGTATAGAGCCGCGCTTCCTCTGCGACATGAACCTGCAAGGCAAGGCTGACGCTTGGTCGCTGTTGCGCGATATCGCCGGCATTTACCGTGGCATGACGTACTGGGCGCAGGGCCAGTTGGTGATGCAGGCCGACATGCCGCGCGCTCAGGACTTCGACTACGTCTTCACCCGCGCCAACGTCATCGACGGCAAGTTCTCCTACGGCAGCGCCTCGGCGAAGACCCGGTACACTCGTGCGCTGGTCAGCTATGACAACCCGGCGAACAACTACGACACCGACGTCATTCCGTTCGCGGATCTGGCTCTGCAACGGCGCTACGGCGACCGGCCAACTGAATTGAGCGCCATTGGCTGCACTCGCGCTTCCGAGGCGCAGCGGCGTGGCAAGTGGGCGATCCTCAGCAACAACCAAGACCGCACCGTGTCGTTCAAAACCGGCATGGAAGGCGTGATTCCGTTGCCGGGGCATATCATCCCGGTGGCTGACTCGCTGCTGGCGGGGCGCGAGGTTGGCGGGCGGATCTCGTCGGCGTCCGGCCGCGTGGTGACGCTTGATCGTGACACTCAAGCCAAGGCTGGTGATCGGCTGATCATCAACTTGCCCGGCGGCCGCGCGGAAGGTCGCACAGTGCAGAGCGTCAACGCCCGAGCCGTGACGGTCACCACCAACTACAGCGAGCCGCCGATTGCGCAACTGCAATGGGCGCTAGATGCCGATGACCTTGCGATTCCGCTGTATCGCGTGTTGCGCACCCGGCGCACGACCGAGGGTGATTTCGAGATCAGTGCGCTGCAGTATGAGCCTAGCAAGTTCGCCTACATCGATACCGGTGCGCGCCTGGAAGAACGGTCGATTAGCGTGATTCCGATCACCGTCGTTCCGGCGCCCGCGAGCGTGTCTCTGTCCTCGACTTCATCGATTGTGCAGGGCCTGGCCGTGGCCACGATGACCATTAGCTGGCCGGCGGTGCCCGGCGCAGTCGGTTATGACGTGGAATGGCGCAAGGACAGCGGCAACTGGATCAAGCTGCAGCGCACCGGCATGACCAACGTCGACGTGGTCGGCATCTATGCCGGCGCATACGTAGCCCGCGTCCGCGCGGTGAGTGCGTTCGACATCACATCGCCGTGGCGCAACTCGATCCTGACCAACCTCAAGGGTAAACAGGGTCTTCCGCCGGCGCTGAGCTATCTGACGGCCACGCCGCTGATCTTCGGCATCTACCTAAAGTGGGGTTTCCCACCAGGTGCGGAGGACAGTCAGCGGACTGAAATCTGGTACGGGCCGACGACCAGTCTGGAGGCTGCGACCAAGCTGACTGATCTGGCCTACCCGCAAAGTGATTTTTCGCTGCTGGGCCTGCGCGCCGGTGTGACGTTCTACTTCTGGGGCCGCATCGTCGACAAGATCGGCAACATCGGGCCGTGGTATCCGATCGGCATGGGTGTGCAGGGCCAATCCAGCTCGGACGCCGCGGCGATTCTCGAAATGATCGCCGGCCAGATTGGCGAAACGGAGCTTGGCCAGGACCTGCTGGACGAAATCCAAAAAATACCGGGTCTTCAGGCGCAGATCGATGCGCTGGACGGCCTGAAGGGCTACGACCCGGAAGCAACTTATGTGGAGTACGACTTGGTGGTGCTGGGCAAGCGGATCTACCAGGCGACTGGCCCGGTGCCGCTCAACATGCCGCCGCCGAACCCGCTCTACTGGCTCGACGTTGGGCAGACCGTAGAAACCGCCAACGGCCTTGCCCAGCAAGTTGCAACCAACACTGCCGAGATCACTGAACTCGACGGCGTTGTAACGGCACAGGCGACAGCGTTTCAGGCGCTGCGCGCTTCATACCGGGAAGACGATGGATCGGGCGACCTTTCGGACGCGATGAAGGGTTGGACCAGCACGGCGGCCATTGCCTCTGAAAGCAAAGTCAGGGCGTCTGAAGGTGAAGCGTTCGCCAAACGGATCACTACGTTCGACGTAAAGATCGCCGCGAACGAGGCCAACATCACCGAACTGGAGCAGGTGGTGGCAACCACCAACGCGGCGACCGCTACGAAGATCGATCAGCTCGGCGCCTCGGTTGGGCAGAACACCGCTCTGATCCAGCAGACCTCGGTCGCCTACGCAGACACGGCTGGCAAGCTGACGACGATGTGGTCCGTGAAAATGCAGGTTACGGCAAACGGTCAGTATGTCGCGGCCGGCATCGGTCTTGGCATCGAGAACACTGGTGCCGGGCTGCAAAGCCAATTTCTTGTCGCCGCTGATCGCTTTGCCATCGTCAACACTATTGCCGGCGGCGCCATCTCGGTTCCGTTCGCGGTGCAGGGCGGGCAGGTGTTCATGAATTCGGCGTTCATTGCCGACGGCACGATCACCAACGCCAAGATCGGCAGCTACATCAGCTCGACCAACTATATTCCCGGCCAGCAAGGCTGGATTCTCAACAAAGACGGAACGCTGGAGATCAACGGCATCGTGCCCGGACAGGGGCGGCTGGTGATCAACTCGCTGAACGTCTCTGTTTACGACGCCAACAACGTGCTGCGTGTCCGGCTAGGCTATCTGGGGTGATTAATGGCAGATGGAATGCGGATCTGGGGCGCCGATAGCGTGCTCCAGGTAGATGAGAACTCGTTCACCATCCGCGTGGTGCTCTCGACGCTGGTCACATTCAGCAATGCGACGAAAACCAATCAAGACTTCTCCGTGCCGGGTGTCGGGCCTGCGAATGGTGTTGCCATCGTGGTGCCTGTCGGTGCCTACACAGACCAGCAAATGCAGTTCGAAACGGAACTCGTCGACAACGTGGCGCGGGTCTACAACCACACGCGA
The DNA here is from genome assembly GCF_049897765.1 of Pseudomonas sp. TWP3-2. NCBI lineage: Bacteria > Pseudomonadati > Pseudomonadota > Gammaproteobacteria > Pseudomonadales > Pseudomonadaceae > Pseudomonas > Pseudomonas sp. TWP3-2. Next base: position 274,559 of record NZ_JAFCWW010000006.1, read on the forward strand.
GGATACGCCAGCACCATCGCGTCAGGCACGATGCGACTGATCGTAATGAGGTTCAACTGATGGACTACGGGCTCGAATTTACGAACAACAGCAACGTAGTCACCATCGACTCGGAATTTTCCAGGCTGATGGTTATATCGAGCGGCCGATATGCGCCAACGGAAGAAGGGGGCATGGGGTCAACGACATACTTTGCCAGGCCGGTGACATCTCAGGAGCCACCGCTGGTATTCGTCCGACCGGACACCGTTGCCGGAATCGCCGGCCTGAGCAACATGAGGTTGATCGGCTCGGCGGGAAACTGGACTGGCTTCTATGTTCGGGCTTACAGCACGGCGACCGCCCAGCCCAATGGCCGTTACTTTGTCGCGGCCTTCGCGGCGCAGGCGGTTGCTCAGTACGGCATGCGGCTTTGGGATGGAAATAGCAAAATGCTTTTCGATTCGGGAACGCCGAACGCCACTTTCACGCGCAGCTTCCAGAACTGGAACTACGTAAAGTCGGATATGACTGACCAGGGTTTATACCGAAACTACTACTCGGTGCCGTTTAACTTCCCGCAGAACGAATTCATGCTGATCAACAATTTCGGGATGAAAATGGTGTCCGGGGGGACAATTCCAAGGCAACTTTATTGCACCTGGGATTTTTCCACCGGCACGCTTTACGCGGTCACCGTCGCAGCTAACAACCCATACGCCTTTTTCCTGCCGGCAGTCTTCGCAAAACAAGCCGCGTAATCAAACTCCAATAGGATGCAAGTATGCCTTGGCACAGACTTGGTACGGTTTCTGTCACCCAAAATTCAAGTACGGTGAGTGGCGTCAACACCGCTTTCGCCGCAAACACCCGGATCGGCGACGCGTTCATTGGTCCCGACGGTCGCCAGTACGAACTCGGAAACGTTGCGAGCGATACGGTGATCTCGATCATTCCTCCATATTTGGGGCCGACTGTTTCCGGTACGAGCTACGCAGTAGCACCGATTCAGGGTTACCAGAAAGGTCTGGCTGACGAGGTGCGGAGTTGGGTCAACACCTACGGCCAGAAAATGGCCGCGCTCGGCACCACGGGCAACTACGACTTGCTACCGCTGAACAAGGGCGGTACCGGTCTGGCGGTGAATACCAGCGCCGAACTGTTGACCGCTCTAGGCGCCATGCCTGCGGCGGGTGGTGCCTACACACCAATCTTCAACGCTCTGCGAGTGGTAACCGGAGCGGTGCCTTCCGGTGGTGGCGGGTTTCTTGGATGGAACGAAACTGGCAACGGCAGTGGTATGTCCGGTGCTGTGTCCTTCACCTGCAACCAGGGAGGCGGTACGGGTGGCTTCAGTTGGCGAACCGTAAACCAAGGCAACACCGCAGGCGGCCCGTTCATGACGTATTCGTACGCCGGCGTGCTGAACGTGCCCACAGGACTTCAGCTAGCGGGTCGAAATGTCGTCGAGAGCGGTTCCAACGCTAACGGTAACTGGATTCGATTTGGCGACGGAACACAAATCTGCACGTTCACAACCGGCTCCATAGGAGCCAGCACAGTGCAGGGGAATTGCTGGATCAGTGCTCCCGCCATTTGGACCTATCCGGCTGCCTTCGTTGCGAGTTCAGAGCCGGTGGTGACTGGCGTGGCGAACTCTGGAAATAGTGTCGTTTCTCTGAACTCGGCCCCGACGCCCACCAACGTGTCGTGGTCTCGGGTTTCTTTTTATGGTGATGCTACCGGCCGGGCCTCCCGCCTGATGGCCGTTGGCCGATGGTTTTAAGGAAGGTATGCCCATGATTATCAAGCTTTCACCAATCCGTATGGATGGCACTTTGGCGCTGTTCAAATCCGGTGACGCCCTCACAATTGATGGCGAAACCTTCGATTTCACCGAGCTTCCAGATGGTGCAGTGTTGCCGGCAGAAGCTGTCGGGTGCCCGAGCGTTGTTCAACCGGTAGAGCGCGTTGGCGGTCAGTTGATCATCACGCTGTCACTGCCGATCGCTGTCGACGCCGGTGAAGCCGCGTGCTTTCCGGCTGATATCGCCAACCCACCCGATGGCGAAGTGAGGTTGCCTCAATGAACATCGATTTCAGCAAGATGATCACCGCTGAGCAACGCAAGTCAGACCAATTAAAGGCCGATCTTGACGCCGCTTATGCACAGCGCCGCGCTGCCTATCAGGCGGAGTCTGATCCGCTTCGGCTTGAGATTGCCTATGACGCGATGATGCAGGGGCTTGAGCCGGACTTCACGCCATGGAAGGCCTCTGTGACCGCGATCAAATCACGATACCCATTACCAGAATCCACTCTGGTCTGATTGAGAAAGAACAAGCAGCCGCCCGAGAGGCGGTTTTTTTATGCCTGGAGAAAAGTGATGACTGCAACCGAAAAAGACCGCGACATCCTCGCCCGTACGCTGTGGGGTGCCCCATGAGAATTCTGCCAGTGCCCGCCGGCGTCAACCTCGGCGCGCTGGAGTGGCGCCGATGCCACGCCTCTGATGATTATGAAGTCAGCGAGTATGGCCACGTACGGCGACGCACCCCTGGGCGCCGAACCTATCCGGGCAAGATTCTCTCATTCTGCTGGCACAAGGCTGGATACCCGCGCTTCAAGCTCACGATTAATGGTGAGCACCAATATTTCGAGGCTCACCGTCTTGTCGCAATAGCGTTTCTTGGGGCGCCGATCGGATCTGGTATGGAAGTCGCCCACGGCGATGGGAAACCGAGCAATAACCACTACAGCAACCTCTCATGGAAAACCCGGATCGAGAATGAGGACGACAAGGTCGCCCACGGTACACGGACGACCGGGTCTCGAAACGGGGGCGCAAAGTTAGATGACGGGGCAGTGCTGCTTATTCGTGCAAGGCGCACAGCTGGCGCATCCCTTGCCGTAATCGGAGAAGAGTTCGGCATCGCCTTCCAGACCGTTTCAAAAATCGTTAATCGAAAATCTTGGAGTCATATCTGATGAGCGTGACGGAGAAGGAGCGCGATATTTTGGCGCGCACGCTGTACGGTGAGGCCCGGGGTGAGGGCGTGACAGGCCAGATCGCCGTGGCCTGGACCATCCGCAACCGAGTGAACGATGGCAAGACCAAGTCGTGGTGGGGGGAGGGCTATGCCGGCGTTTGCCAGGCCCCGTACCAGTTCAGCTGCTGGAACAAGACCGACCCCAACTATCAGTTTCTGACCAGCGTGAAGCAGATCCCATTCAGCGAACTGGGGCAGGCGCGGATTGCTGCTAATCAGGTGATTGACGGCAAGGTGCCGGATCCTACCGGTGGCGCCACGCACTATTACGCGCTCAGCATGAAAAAGCCGCCAGCGTGGGCGGCGAAGGCGAAGCAGACCCTCAAACTGGGCGGGCACGTCTTCTTCAAGGATGTGCCGTAAATTGGATCATTCTTCTTCGCTATTGCGCCTCTCCCTAAGCAGTCGCTGATTTTTACTCTGTAAGTACTGTCTTTGATGCTCCACCTCAGCAAAGCTGCGTTTTTCGCGCAATAAATCAGTCTTTGCCCAGTCCAGTTCTACCCGAAGTGAATCCCGTACACGGGTGATCTCATCATTCATGCGCACCAGCCCCTGAACATTTTCCAGAGCTCGTGCCAGTTGAAGGGTGAGCGACTCGAATTCGTTCTCATACATCCGGAGCTGGTGACGGCAGGTTTCGAGCGGCTCGGGATTGCCAAGCCAGCCGTCAGTGTTTTCGATATCGGAGGGATTCACGGTAACGCCTTTGCTTGGCACTGTTTGCATATACAGTAATCGAGGCGCGTTGGTTGGGCGAGGGTGAGGCGACGAGCTGTTGTGGATGGCGGTCCACGATCCTGCGCGGAGGGTTACCGGGGATTGCTTTGGGAAAAAATGATTGTTGGACAAACTAATCCGGACGCATGGACTAGGCTGTTCCCAACCATCATTTTAGGACTGATCCCATGCCCGATAACTCAGGCTCCAACATCGCCACGGCAGATGCGCTGACATTGCTCCTGCATAACCAGCATGCGTTGGCGGCTGCAATAGAGGAGGTCACCGTATGGCTTTCAGCTAATGGCGTGGAGGTAGTTGCAGATAACGCTGTGATCGCTATGGAGACCCTAGACACAAACGCAAAAGCGATTACAGATGCGATCATGCGGATACGGCAGTCTTAGGAATCGCCCTAGCAGGCGGCAATCGGCCAGAAGCTGCCGGTCACCAAGCGGTCGCGCGCAAAATGAAGTGACCAATTAAGCCTTTATCTGATGCCCTAATGCAGTTCATTTCTGTCGCAGTCAGCCAGCCAGGGCTGTTTCTGGGGAGCTTTTGACTGAAGTCAAGCGCAGCGGCTATCGAAAGCATAAAAAACAGACATTGTATTTTTTCAACGACTACACTTATACATTCGTCAAGTTAATTAACTTTCTAGTCTAGATGGTATGCCCTTTTAAAACAGCTCTCCTCCATCCAACCCTATCAAAGGAATTTGCATGAAAATTGAAATTCTTAAACAGGCAGTTATGGATTCACGAGACGGCATCACCATCTCTGACAATGGTATTGACGACAATCCGCTGATTTTTGTAAATCCTGCTTTTGAGCGCATGACCGGTTACTCGTTTGAAGAAATCACGAATGTTAACTGTCGATATCTACAAAAAGACGATCGAGAACAGCCTGAGCTTGAAATTGTTTCCAGTGCCGTTAAAAATGGAGAGTACTGCCTTGTAACATTGCGTAACTATCGCAAGGATGGGACGATGTTTTGGAATGAGCTGAGCATATCTCCAATTCATGATGAAAATGGTGTTGTGACAAATTTTTTGGGTATACAAAAAGATGTAACGCCTCGCATGCTAATATTGCAGCAGCTTCGCGACGAGCATCAGTCTCTTGAAGAGATGAAGGCGCACTTCGAGCAATTATCTATAAAAGATGGGCTGACAGGTATTTATAATCGTCGTTTTTTTGATACGCAGTTTGAAGTTCAATGCAGAATCGCGTGCCGTACCAGTGATTCATTGACTCTCGCCATGATTGATGTTGATCACTTTAAGTTATTCAATGATGTTTACGGGCATCAAGCTGGCGACGAAGTATTGAAGCGTGTCGCGGATAGTTTGAATATGTCTTTCCAGCGAGGCTCTGATTTTGCAGCTAGGTATGGCGGTGAAGAATTTGTAGTTCTTTTCAGCGGAATGACAATCGAGCAATCAGCTCGGCACGTCGAAACTCTATGCCAGCTAGTGCGAGATTTGAGAATACCGCAGTGTGCTTCTAAGACAGGGTACTTAACTATAAGCGTTGGTTTTTCAGTACATATATTTAGTCCTCTGCACCCATGTAATGATCTGCTAGCCCGAGCCGACAGAGCTCTTTACATAGCTAAAGAACGTGGTAGAAACCAACACTTTAACCTATAAGGTCTGTACGTAAGTCTGGAGAAAATGGCTTTGATGATTTTGCTCCTTCATTCCAGTGAGAATAATCTGGGCAGATGTCTACACTCAATCTAGCCCTCGCTCTTTCCCCTCAACTTGGCCAAGCCCTGCTTGATGTGACCAGCGCTCTCGCCGATCCCCCACAAGGCGGCACGAAACTTTTCACCAACGCCGGCCAAACCTTGCTGTTCTGCGTGAAGCGTCAACCATCAGGGTCGCTTCCAAACCGAGCTGATTCTGGTACATCCTTTCCAGCGCATCCGATAACGAATACTCGTCTGACACTGCTCCCACTCCTTTCGAAAAAGAACAAGCATAGCTTCTGAAGGGCAGTGATACCTGGAGCAAGTTATCTGGAAGTCCGCTTCTGGCCGATTGCAGCCTGTCGTAAACGGCCGCAATTGAACCGAAGAGGACGTTCGATTCGCTGAAGAAACGATCAGCATGTTACTTTTACCGGACACAAGCGGAGTACTGCACCTCTGATATGGAAATTACGATGCCCGTCGATACCCGCGAAACCTGCATTCAGTCGCCACACCTTCGTATTGAGCCATTCTGCGCGCAGGACGCGGTTGAATCCTACACTTGTATAACTGCTTCGTTGACTCGCTACATGTCGTGGGAACCACCTGCTTCGCTTGAGGATTACGCACAAGTCTGGCGGCAGTGGTTGCCTTCAATCGCTGATGGCAGCGACTTTGTGTTCGCAATTAGACAACTCGAAGATGCCCGTTTTACTGGCTTGGTTGGATTGCACGATACCCAAAGTGAAACACCAGAGCTGGGTATCTGGATTCGTGAAGATGAACACGGGCTAGGCTTTGGAGGTGAAGCGGTCCGAGCGGTTGTTCAGTGGGCCAGCCAGCGAATGGTAGCAAAAAACTTCATCTACCCCGTTGCGACAGACAACTATGCAAGTCGACGTATTGCCGAGGCTCTGGGTGGGATCATCCTCGAGATGCGCACATCAGCCAAGTACGACTCGGTTGTTTACCAAATACCAACCGTTTAATCACCTCTGTCACACCCGTGACTGACTGCTTTTGGCCGAGGCTGTGTAAAAACGTTTTTCAGCGCGATTGGAGCCCAGTGTTGGACTGAGAATCGCGTTTCTACGCAAAGTCCAGATCGCTGAGCAGCCGAAAATTTTCAGATTTCGCATAGACGCGCGATCTTCAGTTTTGACGAAGCGTTTTTACACACTCTGGGCCGAAAGCGGTCAGTCGAGGTCATCAATACAGTCAGGGACATCTTGATAGTTCCTCGTTACTGTCGATCGTCCAGAGCGCGCCACACACGTTCTCCGCGACGCAGACATATCCGCGCTGCTCGACGCCACAGCGTCAGCTCCATGATGGCGGCTTCGAGGGCGAGCTGGTTTTCGTTGATTTGTAGAGCAGGGAAGGAAGCAGATCTGAATTTTGCATCGGGCTTCCTCCGTGAAAGAACCCAGCGCAGCACCGTGTTACATGGGGAGTGTTTGCCGATCGGCAGGACGCCGGAGAGGGGGAAGAACAGGCCGAGTTATGGAACACGTCCATAAAAGTTATGGAACGCATCAGGACGAGCGCGAATTTTCTCAAACCCCAGAAACGACAAAGCCCTGAATAATCAGGGCTTTGTCGGTACAAATATGGCGGAGGCGATGGGATTCGAACTCATGGACCTGTTACAGTCGACGGTTTTCAAGACCGTTGCCTTAAACCACTCGGCCACACCTCCGTTGCGTTGCGGGCGCCATAATACCTGAATGAAACACACTGTCAAACTCTCTGCATGGCTTGTTACAGAGCGTCTGTTATGATCTTTGCGACTGAACGTTTCAAACCAACAGGAGTGTCGCCATGCGCGAACAGGATTACGCAGTTAATAACAGCGTGCAGGCTGAGCAGCTAGAGGTTAGCCGCGTCCTGCGCAACACTTATGGCCTTCTGGCGCTGACGCTTGCATTCAGCGGCGTGATGGCTTTCGTGGCTCAGCAGATGCGTGTTGGCTACCCGAACATTTTCGTGGTGCTGATCGGCTTCTACGGGCTGTTCTTCCTCACTAACAAACTCCGCGATTCCGCGTGGGGCCTGGTGTCGGCATTTGCCCTGACCGGTTTCATGGGTTTCCTGCTCGGCCCGATCCTCAACCGTTACCTGGGCATGCAGGGCGGCGCTGAAGTGGTCAGCTCCGCGTTCGCGATGACCGCACTGGTCTTCGGTGGTCTGTCGGCGTACGTGCTGATCACCCGCAAGGACATGAGCTTCCTCGGTGGCTTCATCACCGCCGGTTTCTTCGTCCTGCTGGGCGCAACCCTGGCGAGCTTCTTCTTCCAGGTCAGCGGTCTGCAACTGGCGATCAGCGCCGGTTTCGTGCTGTTCTCGTCGGTGTGCATTCTGTTCCAGACCAGCGCGATCATCCACGGTGGCGAGCGCAACTACATCATGGCGACCATCAGCCTGTATGTATCGATCTACAACCTGTTTGTCAGCCTGCTGCAAATCTTCGGCATCATGAGCCGCGACGACTGATAGCTAGACGCGCAATAGCAAAAAACCCGCTTCGGCGGGTTTTTTGTTGCCTGCGATAAAGGCTAATTGACGATGATGCTGCCATCGGCATTCTGCTTGTAGATCGTGTAGGGCAGCAGCAACGTATCCAGCACCCCGGATACCGCTGCATCGACCAGCAGGCCTGGCGTTGCGTTTTTGTAGTTGAACGCATCGACATTTTCCGGGCGCTCGGCGTGCAGCATGCAGAAATCGTAGGTCACGCCGCTGTAGATCCGTGGCACGGCGCCACAGTAGGATTTCTGTCGTCGCAGATCCTTCGCTGCCGACTCATCGCTGAGCACCACGGTCTGCACCGTCCCGCAACCGGCGAGCATCATTGCTGCCAGCATCACTGCCTGAATTTTCATACCGCCATTCCCTCGCCGGAAAATCTCAATCTACGCCAAGTTAAAGCCAAAGGCACTCACGCCATCGGCGGCAAGCGGCGTTTGACCGGTGTCTTCTTGACGATTGCGGTATTGGTCTCAGCCAAGGTGTTAAGACGATCGAGCAGCGTGTCCAGCTGTTCCATCGAGCGCACATGCAGGCGGGCGATGAAGCAGTCCTCGCCAGTGACCTTGTCGCATTCGGTGAACTCGGGAATCGACTGGATCTGCCGCTCGACTTCCTGCAATTGTCCGGGCAGCGGCCGCACCCGAACGATGGCCTGCAACTGATAACCGAAGCACTTCGGGTCGATCTCCACGGTGTAGCCCTTGAGCACACCGCGCTCTTCCAACCGGCGCAGGCGCTCGGCGACACTCGGTGAAGACAATCCGCTGATCTGCGCCAGCGCCTTGAGCGAACGCCGCGAGTCTTCCATCAATGCGCCGATGAGGATCTGGTCGATATCGTCAGTCATACACAACTCCAGCATTAGGCAATCACCGCGAACTACCCGCGATAAAAAAGGCAGAAACCGAGTTTAGCCTGCTTTATGCGCTGGAGAAGCCCTGTGTCCGCTTGGCATACTTTTCCCTCAAACACAGGAGATCAATGATGGACAAAACCCTCCGGCGCGGCTCGTTCGAGATGACCGCCGCCATGCTGATTTCCGGGACCATCGGCTGGTTCGTGCTGGTGTCCGGGCAACCGGTTCTCGACGTAGTGTTCTGGCGCTGCGTGTTCGGCGCCGGCACTTTGCTGTTGATCTGCGCCGCGTTCGGCTTTCTAAAACCAGGCATTCTGACCCGTACCACGTTCCTGCTGGCAGTCATCAGCGGCGTGGCGATTGTCGGCAACTGGGTGTTGCTGTTCGCCTCGTATTCGCGGGCGTCGATTGCCATCGGCACGGCGGTGTACAACGTGCAGCCATTCATGCTGGTGGGACTGGCGGCGCTGTTTCTCGGCGAGAAAATCACCGTGCAGAAACTGTTGTGGCTGGCGGTTTCCTTCCTCGGCATGTTGGCGATTGTCAGTGCGCATGGCGGGCAGGGCGAGGGCGGCAGCGATTACCTGATCGGTATTGCCCTGGCGCTCGGCGCAGCGTTGCTCTACGCCATCGCCGCATTGATCATCAAACGCTTGACCGGCACGCCGCCGCACCTGATCGCGCTGATTCAGGTGTGCACCGGCATCCTCTTGCTCGCACCGTTCGCGCATTTCTCCGCGCTGCCACAGGCAACCAGTGCCTGGGCCAGTCTGCTGACACTGGGCATCGTTCACACCGGTTTGATGTATGTGCTGCTGTACGGCGCAATTCAGAAGTTGCCGACCGCATTGACCGGCGCACTGTCTTTCATCTATCCGATTGCGGCGATTTTCGTCGACTGGTTCGCCTTCGGCCATCGCCTGCAACCGCTGCAATGGCTCGGTGTGGCGGCGATTCTGCTGGCCGCGGCCGGCATGCAACAGGGCTGGGGATTGAGAGCGCGGCGCTTGGCGGCGCAGTGACCTCATATGTCCTTGAACACCGATTTAAACAAGCCTTTGAGCTGCAGATTGCCGGCATCCACCAGATGGTTGTCGTCAAAGTACAAAGGCACGCCATCCTTCGATCCCATGCAATTGCCGTCAGGGCAAAGATTCGCAGTCGGGTCCAGCACCTGAGCGTTGCAGCGTTTCGCCGCTACGGCGATGGCGTTGTTGGCAATGCTGTTGCGCCGTTCATAGTCGAGCAACGGGACCGAAATGTCCGAAGCATCGCCAAAGATGCGCTGATGCAGATTCAGCCCCTTGAAGACGCTGAACGGCATCTCCGGAATTGGCCTGACGATGTACACCGGGTGGTTCTCGGCGATTGCGCAGACGGTTGCGGCGTACTCGGCGATGTAGGCATTGCTGAAGGCCACGTGTTGTTGATCTGGAAAGCGAATCCGGTAGCTATTGCCGCGGCTTGGATCGGCATACAACGCCGCCCGGCTGAACAGCACCACAGGAACACCCGCGTATGAATCTTTCAGGATTTGCAGTTTTTCGTCATTGAACGCACGGCATTGGCCTTCGAGCTGTTTGTCGCGCATCTGAAAGTTCTGCAACGTCGGGCAACCGCCACGGGCCCAGGACAACGCTGCATTCGGGTTATCCAGCTGCACGGCAGCCGCGGTGGATTGCGCATGGCTGTCGCCAAACAGAATGACTGACACCTCACCCGTGCCGAGCTTGCAATCAGCCGCGGCGTAATTGTTGGGGTAGCACTCTTGCGTATAGAGCTTGCTGGTGTACTCCGGTTGCCCGAGGTCAACAAAGGCAAAGCGCAGATCCGGATGCGCCTTGACCAGCGAGGCCGTCGTGGCCGACAGCACAACCACCCCGACCACGGCCCCTGCAAACTTGAACAGCGTGCCGCGTGCCGAACTGATCGGCTTCACTCTGGATTCAACCAGGTAATAAGACAGGCCACCCAGCGCGAAGGAAATGATCAGCGCGCCGAGAACGTGCGGCCAGCTATCGAGCAGGCCACAGGTATAGAGAAACACCACCAGCGGCCAATGCCACAGATACACCGAATAGGAAATAGTGCCGGTGAATTGCAGCGCCTTGTTATTACTGAAGACCGACTGCGTATTGGCGTAGATCACCAGCACCGTACCGAGCACCGGCAACAAGGCGAGGTAACCCGGCCACTGATCCTGCTCCGAAAAGCACACCACACTGGCCGCAATCGCCAGCAGCCCCAACCCCTCGCAGATCACGCCGTTGCGCTTGCTGATCTGCAGCGGGAACAAAAACACCAGTCCACCCGCAAGCAATTCCCAGGCGCGGGTCGGCAGCATGTAGAAGGCAAAAACCGGATCTGAACGAGTCACAACAACTGACGCCACAAAAGACACCACCGCCAGCACCAGCAGAACGTAGCGGGTCTTTTGCGGGCTAAACAGTTTGTACAGCATCATCAGCAGCAGGGGATACAGCACATAGAACTGCCACTCCACCGACAGCGACCACGTATGCAGCAACCAGTTTTCCTGCAACGGCGCGTCGAAGTAGCTGCCACCCTTGGCGAACATGAAGTTGGAGCTGAACAGCAGGCTGCTTTTGATCGATCGGATAACTTCGCGAAAGTCATCCAGCGGCAGGAACACGAAACCAAACAGTAACAAGGCCACGCACAGCACCAGCAGTGCGGGAATGATTCGGCGAGCCCGGGATGCGTAAAACCCCAGAATCGAAAAACGCTGCTGCTCCAGCCCCTTGCAGATGATGCCGGTCATCAAGAAGCCGGAAATGACGAAGAACACGTCAACCCCGGCAAAGCCTCCGCCGAAGCCTGTAATGCCGAAGTGATACAGCACCACCGAAAGTACGGCGAGCGCGCGCAAGGCGTTGATGTTCGTCCTGAATTGCATTTGGCGTCCGTGTCACATCCATGATGGGGACGCATTGTAGAGAGGGTATCGGATTTGTTACATCGAAAAATCCGGACGAATTTCAGATGTTCCAGCGCGGCGCCGTCTTCGCCAGACGCTGACGCATTTCGCCGATGTTGCTCGCCAGTTGCCGCGTCAGCAAACGATAGCCGTCGAGCGCGCTGTAGACCGGTGCATCAAGGCTGGCGTCCGGCAAATCCACGGGACGTGCCAAGCGCTGGGCCGAGCCGGTTTTCAGCGACCGGGCCATACCGATCAGTTGCACACGAATCTGTCGATGTTCAGCCTTCAGCGCCAATTGCAAATGCGCCATCGCCTCGGGGTCACTGGCGTCTGGTCGGGTATTGCCGAGTATTTCCAAGGTACTGATGCACATGCGCAGGTTGCGCTGGATCGCATCCAGTTCGGTCATGGAAACCTTCACCTCCTTGGACACCGACGGCATCAGCGAACGCAGCTGCACCATCACCGTGTTCAGTTTGCCCATCAGTTTTAGATGTTCATCGGCCGTCACCGGCTGGCCGCTGATGATCCGCCCGTACACCGTGGCGCAGTCGCGCAAAGCGTCAGCCAGGTTGTAGCGCCACGAGTACACCGCGTACAGCGGCAGCGCGAAAGAGAATGCCAAGGCCAAGGCGATGCCGATCAGGATGTCGACTCCGCGCCACAGCCCGTCGGTGATCGGATTGTCGCCGTGGCCGGCAACAATGAATACGGTAATCGCCGAGAGCAGGGCGGTGTAGCCGCCCTTGCCGATGGCGTGATAGGAGAAGAAACCGCAGACCACCGCCATCGCGAAGTAGGTCAGCCACGGCATGCCCAGCCACGCTTCCTGCGCAACCAGCAACAATCCGACACCAGCACCGATCAAAGTGCCGGTGGCCCGTTCTGCGGCTTTTTTGCCGATGTTGCCGTGATGCTGCAAACCGCCGATCACCACCAGCATCGTCACCGACGCCCACTCACCGTGGGGCAGGTTGATGCCGGTGGTCAGCACGATCGTCGCCAGCAACCCCAACGCCACCCGCACCGCGTGGATCAGCCGCGCATGTCGATAGCGGCGATACGGGTCCAGTACAGGACGCAGAATCCGCCGCAACAGCGGTGGCCAACGGTGCGGGCTGAACGTGCTCAGTGTCAGTCTCCTCAGAAGATGTAGTCGGTGGTCAGGAAGCTTGAATCGCGTCCGCGAATGATCTCGCTGATCAGATCCTTGTTGCTGTCCTGGAACTTGGTCGCCACCAGCGTGCGGATCGAAAACACCCGCAATGCATCGTGTACCGACAGCGTGCCTTCGGCGGAGTTCTTGCGACCGTTGAACGGATAAGTGTCCGGGCCGCGTTGGCACTGGGCGTTGAGGTTGATCCGTCCAACCTGATTGGCAAACGTATCGACCAGTCGGCCGACCGCCACCGGGTTGGTACCGAAGATGCTCAGTTGCTGGCCGAAATCCGACTCGAGCACGTAATCGATCACGGTATCGAGGTGACGGTACGGCACGATCGGCACCACTGGGCCGAACTGTTCTTCCTGATACACGCGCATTTGCGGCGTCACCGGGTACAGCACCGCCGGATAGAAGAACGATTCGCGGGATTCGCCGCCATTCGGGTTGACCACTTGCGCGCCCTTGCTTTGCGCGTCAGCCACCAGACCGTGCAGATAATCGACCTTGCTCGCTTCCGGCAATGGCGTCAGCGACACACCGCTGTCCCACGGCATACCCGGTTTGAGGGTGGCGAGTTTGGCGTTGAATTTCTCGATGAAGCTGTCGACCACGTCTTCATGCACAAACAGGATTTTCAACGCAGTGCAGCGCTGGCCGTTGAACGACAAGGAGCCGGTGACTGCTTCGCTGACCGCGTTGTCCAGATCGACCTCCGGCAAAATGATGCCGGGGTTCTTCGCGTCCAACCCCAATGCCGCGCGCAAACGGTGTGGTTTCGGATGCAGTTTTTTCAGGTCGCTGGCGGCTTTGTTGGTGCCGATAAAGGCGAAGATATCGATCTTGCCGCTGGCCATCAGCGCGCTGACGGTCTCGCGGCCACTGCCGTAGATCACGTTGATCACACCGGTCGGGAAGCTGTCGCGAAAGGCTTCGAGCAACGGACGGATCAGCAACACGCCGAGCTTGGCCGGTTTGAACACCACCGTGTTGCCCATGATCAGCGCCGGAATCAGCGTGGTGAAGGTTTCGTTCAGCGGATAGTTGTAAGGCCCCATGCACAGCGCCACGCCGAGCGGCACGCGGCGGATCTGCCCGAGCGTGTCTTGTTCGAGTTCGAAACGGCTGGACCGGCGGTCGAGTTCTTTCAGCGCATTGATGGTGTCGACGATGTAGTCGCAGGTGCGGTCGAACTCTTTTTCCGAGTCCTTGAGGTTCTTGCCGATCTCCCACATCAGCAACTTCACGACGGCGTCGCGCTGTTCACGCATGCGGCGCAAGAAGGCTTCAACGTGCTGGATACGTTCGGCCACGCGCATGGTCGGCCACAGGCCCTGACCACGGTCATAGGCGCGCACGGCGGCATCGAGGGCGGTGAGGGCAGTGTCGGCATCGAGCAGCGGCGTACTGCCGAGGATCACTTGTTCGTCGCCGTTTTCGCCCTTCAAGTAAACCGGGCTGCGCACCGTGGCGAGCGGGCCGTCCCAGCGGCGCAACTGGCCGTCGACCAGGTATTCGCGTTGCTCGACTTGCCCCTCGAGGCGGTATTTTTCCGGGATGTCGCTGACAGCAGGGAACAGGTTCTCAAGGATGTGTGCTGTGGCCATGTTGCTACCCCATAGAGTTTGTCGGCGTGCCGATCGGAAAAGTCTGTACAGGTTATACGCCTGAATGCGCCGAAATTTAAACCCGCAAATGTCACGCGAATGTCACGCAAAGGCGCAGAACAGAGGCGATTGGCTGGCCCCGGAAGTCCCCATCAATGGCCCGCAATGCCCGCAGCGTCTGGCTTATGGTTGAACCCGCCGGATCCCAACAATAAAAGGCACTTCACGCGAGGATCGCTATGCGGGCACCCCGACTGACTTTATTGATAGCGCTGTGTATGGCGCTGGCCGGTTGTGGCGACGACCCCAAACCACCAGCCACCGCCAGCGATGGCATGCCGTCCGATCCGGTCCTGGCACAGATTTACGCCAACAGCTGCCAGCTCTGCCATGCCAACCCCGCCGCGAACGCGCCACTCACCGGCGATCGCAAAGCCTGGGAACCACGCGTGCAGCAAGGCGCCGACACGTTGCTCGACCACGCCATCAATGGCTACAACGGCATGCCGCCGATGGGCCAGTGCGTCGAGTGTTCGGAAGATCAGTTTCTGCAGTTGATCGGCTTCATGGCCGACCAGCCGCTGCCACAGTAAGGGTGCGCGCATGACGATGGACCTGACACGGCGTCAGTTGTTGCAACGGGCAAGCATCGTCGGTGCGTTCAGTGCGCTGGCATCGAGCCCGGCGTTGGGCCAGTTGCTGCGCGCGCCTCGGTTGATTCCGTGGCGCAACTGGTCGGGCGGGCAGAGCTGCCAACCAGCCGCGCGACTGGCGCCGAAGAATCTCGATGAACTGACCTCGGTGATCCAGCAGGCACCGGGCAAGATCCGCCCGGTCGGCTCGGCGCATTCCTTCAGCGCGCTGGTGCCCACCGACGGCACGTTGCTGTCCCTGAGTTACTTCAACGGCTTGCTCGATCACGACCCGAAAACCCTACAAGCTGAATTCGCCGCCGGCACCCCGATGTCGCGCATGGGCGTGCCGCTCAAGGAGGCCGGCCAGGCCCTGCAAAATATGGCGGACATTGATTATCAAACCCTCGCCGGAGCGATTGCCACCTCGACCCACGGCACCGGTAAAAACTTCCAGTCCTACTCGGCCCACGTCTGCGGCATGCAACTGGTGACCGCCAGCGGCGAAGTGCTGGACTGCGACCGCCAGCGCCATCCCGAAGTGTTCACTGCTGCTCGCGTTTCCCTCGGTGCCCTCGGCGTAGCAACCAAAATCCGTCTGCAAAACCGTCCGGCCTATCTTCTGCGCGAAACCCAGTGGATCGCCAAGACCGAAGAACTGCTCGAAGACCTCGACAAGCACACCCGCGAAAATCAGCACTGGGAAATGCTCGTCGTCACCCATTCCGACTACGCGCTGTCCATCGCCCTCAACGAAACCAATGATCCGCCGACGCCGCCAATCAGCCCCGAGGAGGAGGGCGGCAACGCGTTCGTAACGCTGATCGAAAAGATCGATAAATACGGCAGCGATTTCCCTGATCTGCGCCGCACGCTGCTCAACAGCCTGCGCCATTTGGCGAGTTTCGATGACCGGGTTGGCGATTCGTTCGACATCTACGCCAACGTGCGCACCGTGCGCTTCAACGAGATGGAATATTCGGTGCCCGCCGAATACGGCCCGGCGTGCCTGCGCGAAATCCTCAAGCTGATTCAGGACAAGGATCTGCGCACCTGGTTTCCCATCGAGTACCGCTACGTCGCGGCCGACGATATTCCGCTGAGCATGTTCGAGGGCCGCGACAGCTGTTCGATCTCGGTGCACCAGCATTACCAGATGGATCACCACAACTTCTTCGCAGCGGTCGAGCCGATCTTCTGGAAGTACAACGGCCGCCCGCACTGGGGCAAGTTGCACACGCTTAATGCGCGGACGTTGCAGACGCTGTATCCGCGCTGGCAGGAATTCATTCAGGTTCGACAAGCGCTGGACCCGAGCGGCAAATTTCTTAATGCACATCTGTCGTCGATTCTGGGGGTGAGCTGATGGCGGTCAATCGCCGCAATTTTCTGCTCGGCACATTGGGTGTTAGCGCGTTGCTGGTGGGAGTTGGCGCGTGGCTGCGGCCGGGGGATCGCGGCGCACCATACAGCGACTATTTCCGCGCGCTGAATCGCGAGCTCAAGGCCAACGGCCCGATGCGCCCGGTGTTACTGATTGATCTTGATCGCCTCGATCACAACATCGACGTGGTGGTGCAGTCGATCAAACGCAGCGGCAAACATCTGCGGCTGGTGGAGAAATCCCTGCCGGCGCCGGGCCTGTTGAGTTACATCGCTCAGCGCGCCGGCACGCAGCGGCTGATGTCGTTTCATCAGCCGTTTCTCAATCACGATGCCGTCGCGTTTCCACAGTCCGATATTCTGCTCGGCAAGCCGCTGCCGGTGCGTTCGGCCGAGCTGTTCTATCAGACGCACAAAGGTCAGTTCGATCCGGCCAAACAGCTGCAATGGCTGCTCGACGGCCCTGAGCGCCTGCAACAATACCTCGACTTGGCGCGAGGCTTGGGCACGCGGATGCGCATCAACATCGAACTGGATGTCGGCCTGCATCGCGGTGGCGTCAGTGACGTGAATGTGCTCGGGCAGATGCTCACTTTGATCGCTGTCAATCCGCAGCACCTGCAGTTCGCCGGGTTCATGGGCTACGACCCGTTCGTGGGCATGGGTGTGCCGGGGATTTTGGGTTCGCCTGAAGAGTTGTTCGCCAAGGTCATGGTGATTTACCAGCGCTGCGTCGACTTCACCCGCCAGCAATTCCCCGCGTTGTGGCATGACGGTTTGACTCTGAATACGGCCGGCAGCCCCAGCTATCGCATGCATGAAAATGAACGTCTGAGCACGGAAGTTTCGGTCGGGACCGCGATGCTCAAACCGACTCACTATGATCTGCCGTCACTGGTCGATCACGTGCCTGCCGCCTACATCGCCACACCCGTGCTGAAAAGCACCGGCGCGGTGAACATCCCGGCGCTGGATGACAAGTCGAAACTGTTCTCGTGGTGGGACGCCAACCAGCGCCAGACCTTTTTCATTTACGGCGGCAACTGGATGGCCGAGTTCGAATCGCCGCCCGGGTTGCAAAGCAATGGCGTGTATGGCCGCAGCTCGAATCAGGAAATGGTCAACGGCTCGAATGCCGTGGGGCTCACCGTGGAGGATCAAGTGTTCCTGCGCCCGACCCAGACCGAAGCTGTCCTCCTGCAGTTCGGGGACTTACTGGCCGTGCGCGGCGGCAAGATCGTCGACACCTGGCCGGTCTATACCTGAACTGCTGATTTTTCAGAACAATACAAAACCCTGTGGGAGCTGGCTTGCCAGCGATAGCGTCGGGTCAGCAACCCATTTCTTTGCTGACGGACCGCTATCGCTGGCAAGCCAGCTCCCACAGGGTTTTGTGTTGTCTGTCAAATCCCGATCAATTTCTGTAATGAAGCTTTTATGACAAAAGTTCGGTAGCACATAGCCAGTCCGGTCATGCCTATGTAACGCGCTTGAGGGGCCTTTCGGGGCGCTTTTCACAAGCCGAGGCGGGACGCCGGGAGTGAGGCAATGGGGACTATGGAACGCTACTCGAAAGTGGGCATGCAGGAACTCGATCAACGCCTGTCGAAGATCGTCGAAGCCGCGCGCAAGAAGCCGGTTTCGGTGTATCGCTACGGCGCGCCGTGGGTCTGGATCGTGTCGCAGGATGACTGGCAGGGCGCTTTGAAAGAGGTCTCCAGCTACATTCCGCCCGGCCATTCGCTGGTATTGCTACGCCCGCAGATCGACGATCTGCTCGACGCCCATCGCGAGCTCCTGCACGACCTCAACGCCCAGCCCGGCATGCTCATCCCCGCGCAAACGGTCATGCACATCCTGCTCCTGCAACTGCTGTATTCGGTGCCCAGCGAACAGCAGCTCTACGAACAGCTGAACTACAACCTGCTGTTCCGCTGGTTCGTCGGCCTTGGCCTGAACCAGAAAGTCTGGAGCTTCAACGTCCTCAGTCGCGACATCGCCACGCTGCTCAACAACCCGCGTGCGGTGCAGCTCATCCAGAAAATCATCGGCGAAGTGTTCTGCGGTGCCTTGCTGCAAATGCCCGAGTTCTCCTTGAACTTCGCGCTTTTGCACACCTGGCTCGGCAAGCATTCCTGCGCCTCGACAGCCAGCAATTGATGACGGGGCGCTTGAGCGCCAACAGATCCAAGGGAATTTCAGGGGGTAGTGTGGAACAGATTTTCACGTCACGGCTGGCGCTGTGGGGCTGGTTGCTGGTGACGGCGGGCGCGCAGCCGGCGCTCGCCGAAGAGGCCGCCGAAAGCGCTGCCGCCCAGCGTCTGGTCGACGTCAACGAATACTTCGTGCGCGGCAACACCGTGCTCGATGCGCGGGCGATTGAAGAGGCGGTGTACCCGTTTCTCGGCCCGCAAAAAGCCCTGACCGACATCGAGGGCGCGCGTGATGCGTTGCAGAAGGTCTATCAGGAACGCGGCTATCAATCGGTGTTCGTCGAACTGCCGGAGCAGGCCGTCGCTGACGGCATCGTCTATCTGCAAGTCAGCGAAACCAAGGTCGGCCGGGTGCGGGTGGTCGGCGCGAAACACTATTCGCCGCTGGACATCCGCGACAACGTCCCGGCGCTGAAAGAAGGCGAGGTGCCGGACTTCGCCAAGGTCCAGGGCGAACTCGCGCAACTCAACAAAACCCCGGGCCGGCAAGTCATGCCGCTGGTGCGCGAAGGCCAGCGCCCCGGCACCATGGATGTGGATTTGCAGGTCGAAGACCAGAACCCGTGGACCGCCAGCGTTGGCCTCAACAACGACTACAGCGCCGACACCGAAAAGCTCCGTGCCGTCACCAGCCTTGGCTACAACAACCTCTGGCAGCTCGGTCACAGCATTTCCCTGACCTACTTCACCGCGCCCGAAGACACCAGCAACGCCAAAGTCTGGTCCGGTTCCTACACCGCGCCGCTGACCGATCGCTGGAGCGTGCAGTTCTCCGGTTATCAGTCCGACAGCAACGTCGCGACCATTGGCGGCAGCAACGTGCTCGGTAAGGGGCATTCCTACGGGGTGTCGGCGATCTACACGCTGCCATCCAGCGGCAGTTGGTCGAACTCGCTGTCGGCCGGCATCGACTTCAAGGATTTCGACGAGCGCCTGACCCTGTCCGGCGAGAGCGACAAAGTCCCGCTGCAATACGCACCTTTCACCTTCGCCTACAACGGCTATCGCTACACCGAAAAGAGTCAGCTCGGCCTCGGCCTGAGTCTGGTCGCGGCCACGCGCAGCATCTTCGGTTACGGCAGTTCCGACGAAGACTTCGACTACAAGCGCTACCGCGCGAATCCGAGTTTCGCCGTGCTCAAGGGCGATACCAATTTCACCTGGACCTTCAACAACGACTGGCAGAGCGCGAGCAAAGCCGCGTTCCAGTTGGCATCCGGTCCCTTGGTTTCAAACGAACAGTTCTCTGCCGGCGGCGCGACTTCGGTACGCGGCTATCTGGCCGCCGAACGCACCGCTGATGACGGCTACTTGCTCAGCCAGGAACTGCGTACTCCATCGCTGGCCAAGTACGCCGGCACGTGGGTGCAGGACTGGCGCTTCTACGCCTTCGCCGAAGGCGCGCAACTGTATCTGCGCGACGAATTGCCGGATCAGGACGCCAATTACGCCCTGGCCAGCGTCGGTCTCGGCACCCGCGCCAGCCTGAGTAAATGGCTGTCCGGCAGCCTCGACTGGGGCTACCCGCTACTCGAAGGGCCGAACACCTCGAAACAGGAATCGCGCCTGCACTTCAACCTTCAGGCCACTTTCTAACAAGGAGCACTTTTCATGCAGCGCCTCATCCTTTCGTTGTTGATCTGCCTGGGCTTCGTGCTCCCGGCCACGGCTCAGGCCTGGTGGCAGGACGACTGGCATTACCGCAAACAGATCGCCGTCGATACCACGCCACAAGGCGCGGCGATCAATCAGGCGCTCGGCCGCACCGCGCTGCTGGTGCGCCTGCACACTGGCAATTTCACCTTCGACGGCGTGAAGGAGGACGGCTCGGATTTGCGCTTCGTCAGCGCCGACGATAAAACCGTGCTCAACCACCAGATCGAAAGCTTCGACGCGCTGATGGGCATGGCGCTGATCTGGGTCGATGTGCCAAATGTCGAGGGCGGGCAGCGTCAGGACATCTGGATGTACTACGGCAACCAGAAGGCCCAGGCCACCGGCAACGGCCAACTGACGTTCGATCCGAATTACACCGCGCTCTATCACTTCGAAGGCGCCACCGGCACCCCGGCCAAAGACACCACCGCTTACGGCAACACCGCGCAAAGTGCGACCGGCGCGAGCATCGACGGCGTGGTAGGGCGGGCCTTGCAGTTCAGCGGTCAACCGTTGCTGCTGCCGGCCAGCCCTTCGCTGCAACACAACGCGGGCAGCTCGTTCACCTTCAGCGCCTGGCTGCGCCTCGATCAAGCTAGTGGCGAACAGTTGATTCTGGCCCGCCGCGAAGGCGCCAACAGTCTGCTGATCGGCGTCAACCAAGGCGTACCGTTCGTGGAGATCGATGGCCAGCGCGCCGTCGCCACGCAACCGCTGAATCCGGGCCAGTGGCAGCATGTTGCGCTGACGGCTGAAGGCTCCAAAGTCACGCTGTTCATCAACGGTCGCGAAGGCGCGACGTTGGCTGTGGCGATGCCCGCGTTCAACTCGGTCATGGCCGTCGGCGGGGATCTTTCGGCCAGCGCTTTCCAGCCATTCACTGGCGCCATCGATGAGCTGCGCCTGTCGAAAGTCTCACGTCCGGTACCGCTGTTGCTGGCCGATGCCACCTCGCAAGGCGCGGAGTCAAAACTGGTTGCTTACGGCGTCGATGAAGAACAGTCCGGCTTCGGTTTCGGCAGCCTCGGCTTCCTGCTCAACGCTGTGCCGATCGATGCCTGGGTGATCATCGCGGTGCTGGTGCTGATGATGTTCCAGTCGTGGGTGATCATGCTGCGCAAGAACCGCACGCTCGGCCGCGTCACCGCCGCCAACGAACTGTTCCGCGAGCAATTCGCCAAGGTCGGCACGCGCCTGGAGATGTTCGCCGACGACGCGCAACTCGCCCAGCGTTTGCAGCATTCGTCGCTGTGGCGCCTGTATCTGGTGGCGGTCAAGGAAATCCGCACTCGCCGCGAACAGGGCGCTGACACTTCTTCGGTTTCCGCAGCCACCATCGAAGCCATCCGCTGCTCGATGGACGGCGTGCGCACCCGCGAAAACCAGGCCCTTGGCTCGAAGCTTTCGACCCTGTCCAACGCGATCGCCGGCGGTCCGTACATCGGCCTGCTTGGCACCGTCATGGGGATCATGGTGGTGTTCCTCGGCACCGCCATGGCCGGTGACGTCAACATCAACGCCATTGCACCGGGCATGGCCGCAGCCTTGCTCGCCACCGCGATGGGCCTGTTCGTCGCGATCCCCGCGCTGTTTGGTTACAACCGCCTGATCACCCGCAACAAAGAGGTCAGCGCCGACATGCGCGTGTTCGTCGACGAGTTCATCACGCGTCTGGCGGAGATGCATGGCGAGAGCCAGTTCAGTGAAGCGGCGCATCAGCGCGGCCATCACGCCAACGCATCCGTACCGGCCTGAGGAGCACTGACATGGCGTCCGTAAATACCTCCCACGACGATGATGACGATGCACCGGTCGACAGCATCAACATCACGCCACTGGTGGACGTGCTGATGGTGGTGCTGGTGATGTTCATCCTCACCGCCACCGCGCAGGTCTCGGGGATTCAGATCAACCTGCCGAAGGCCAGCGCCTCGGTGTCGCTGTCGGAAGCCAAGACCAAGGCGATTTCGGTCAACGATGGCGGTCAGGTGTTCCTCGACGCCTACCCGGTGACTTTGCCGGAGCTGGAGGAACGCCTGCGCATCGAGAAGGCGCAGAACCCGGACTTCCCGGTGATCGTGCGCGGCGACGCTACGGTGCAGTACCAGAAGGTCATTGAAGTGCTCGACCTGCTGCGCCGGCTCGAACTGTCCCAGGTCGGTCTCGTCACCGGCAAACCGAGCCAGGGCTGACCATGACCGCACAACTGCCAATCGAGCCACTGCCGCCGGTGAAGAAGTCGCCGCTGCGCTTTGTGAAGTGGGGCGCCGGGTTACTGCTCGGCGCCATCGCCGCGTATTTGCTGTGGCAGTGGGCCAACGACATGAGCGGCGTCCGCCGTGAAGCGCCGAAGGTGCCGACGATCATTCCGTTGCCGCCACCGCCACCTCCGCCGCCGGAAAAACCGCCGGAGCCGGAAACCCCGGTCGAAGAAAAAATCGTCGAGCCCGAGCCAACGCCCGAGCCGCAAGAGGTCAAGCCCGAGGAAGAAGCACCGCCATCACCAGCGGACGATCTGGCCAACCCGATGCAAATGGACGGCGACGCCCAGAGCGGCAGCGATGCTTTCAACATCGGTGCAGGCAAGGGCGGCGGCATGGCCGGTGCGGGCGGCGGGCGCCTGGGCAACGGCACTTACAGCCAGTTCCTCGCGTTCACGTTCCAGAAGCTGCTGCGCGAGAACCCCGACCTGCGCAACCTCGCGTTTTCGTTGCAGGCCGATGTGTGGCTGAGCAGCGTTGGCGAGATCACCCGCGTCGAGCTGATCAAGTCCAGCGGCAACCCCGAAATCGACACTCAGGTGCTCGCTGCCTTGCGTAACGCGCCTGCCTTAAGCGAGCGGCCACCGGCCTCCATCACTTTGCCTGTGCGCATGTCCCTGCAAGGGCGGCGTCCGGGTTAACCGAACTTTTAGAGTTTTGCCATTAGGAGTTGTGTGCAGATGATTTCCAACGTGAATCGATTGTCCCTGGCGGTCGGCATGGTCATCGCGACCCTGGTCGGTCAGGCCGTGGCAGCGCCTGCGCCCTCGGAGAACGCCACGATCAATCTGATCCGCTTGCTGGTCGAGCAGGGCATTCTGAAACAAGACAAAGCTGACGCGCTGATCGCTCAGGCGCAGAACGAAGCCGCGCAAGCCAAACAGGCTGCCGCATCCACCGCCGTGGTTGCCGCCGGGCCGGTCGCAGCGCCGGGTGATGTGCGTGTGCAATACGTGCCGGCAGCGGTGCGCGACCAGATCCGCGATCAGGTCAAAGCCGAAGTCATGGCCACCGCCAAGCAGGAAAACTGGGCCGCCCCCAACACCTTTCCCGACTGGATTTCCCGCGTGAGTTTCGACGGCGACATTCGTCTGCGTGACGAATCGCGTTACTACTCGGGCAGCAACAGCAACGAAATCGTCGACTTTGCCAAGCTCAACAACAACGGCCCGTACGACGTAAACCCGAACAGCAGCACCAGCCTGCCGCCGCTGCTCAACACCCGCGAAGACCGCGAAAACCTGTTCCGCCTGCGTGCGCGTCTGGGCATGAAAGCCGTGATCTCGCCGGAATGGACTGCCGGCATCCGCATCGGCACCGGCTCGGACAACAACCCGGTTTCCACTACGCAGAGCCTCGGCGGTGGTTTCGCCAAAAAAGACATCTGGCTCGATCAGGGTTATCTGAACTGGAAGCCTTCGGATGAGTTGACCCTGACCGGTGGCCGATTTGCCAACCCGTTCATGTCCACCGACATGCTCTATTCCAACGACTTGAACTTCGACGGCGTGGCAGCGATTTTCGACCACAAACTCAGCCGCGACTGGGGCGTGTTCGGCACCGTCGGCGCGTTCCCGGTCGAGTACACCAACGACACCGCATCGAGCAACGGCTTCGACAAGGAAGACAGCGACAACAAGTGGCTGTACGGCGCGCAGCTTGGCGCGAAATGGGCGATCAACAGCAACAACCTCATCAAGGGTGCGTTGGCTTATTACCGTTTCGACGACATCGAAGGACAGCGCTCCAGCCCTTGCGAACCGTGGGCCGGCGCGCCGGGTTGCGACACCGATGGCAGCCGCAGCGCCTTCATGCAGAAGGGCAACAGCGTGTTCCTGCTGCGCGACATCACGCCGAACCCGCTCAACCCGTCGACCACGCCGCAGCCGCAATTCGTTGGCCTGGCTTCGGAGTTCAATCTGCTTGATCTGAACGTGGTGTGGGACGCCGACCTGCCGGAAGACTTCAAACTGCGCAGCCAGGGCAACTACATCCACAACCTCAGCTACGACGAAGGCGAGATGCGCAAGCGCTCGGCCGGGCAGATCGTCAACAACCTCGACAGCAACGGCAACGTCGAAAGCGGCGCCAATGCGTGGATGGTGCAGTTCACCCTCGGCACCGCGCTGGAGCTGAAGAAGCAGGGCGACTGGAACCTGTTCGCGGGCTACAAATACATCCAGCCGGACGCCTTGCCGGACGGCTTCAACGATTCCTCGTTCCACCTCGGCGGCACCAACGCCAAGGGCTACTTCCTGGGCGCCAACTACGGTCTGGCGAAAAACGTCTACGCCACTGGCCGCTGGTTGAGTTCCGAAGCGGTGTACGGCGCGCCGTACGACATCGACGTCATGCAGCTTGAGATCAACACGCGCTTCTAAGGCGCCGGGAGAGGCTAATGTACATGCGCATTTTGTTGTTTGGTTTGGGCGTTTTGGTCGCCAGCGGGGCGAGCGCCGAAGGCATGGAAGAACGCCTGCGCACCCAATTGCGCAGTACCACCCAGCAACTGCAAGCCCTGCAGAGTCAACAGGCCCAGGCCAGCGCCGCGCAGTTGGCGGCGCAGAACGAGGCCAAGGCTGCGCAGGCGCAGATCAAGCAATTGAGCGCCGAGCTGGCCAAGGCCAAGGGCGTCGCCGAGCAACTGGCCGGGCAGCAGCAGAACCTGCACAGCCAGGCGCAGGCGCAAGTGGCGGCCAGCAACGAGCAGACCGGCAAGTTCAAAAAGGCCTATGACGAGTTGCTGGTCATGGCCCGTGCCAAAGAGGCGGAACGGTCTAAGCTTCAGGCGCAATTGACTGAACGTGACACACAAGTGCAGCAATGTTCAGTCAAGAATCAGCAAATGTACGGCGTGGCCAAGCAGATCCTCACCGCCTACGAAAACATCGATGTGGCCGAGGTGATGAAGATCCGCCAGCCCTTCGCCGGCACAGCCCGGGTCAAGTTCGAAGAGCTGACGCAGGGCTTTGGCGACGATCTGTACAAGACCCAATTCGACGCGCCACAAGCGGCGCTCGCACACTGATTGTTATTAGACGGATCAACAAGGAAGAACCCCATGACTCAATTGATCACCCACGTTTCCCCGCAATCGCTGACCGACGTGCTGCAAGCCGCCGGTTATCGCGTCAATCAGACCGAACAGAACGGCATCGTCCAGTTGCTCAGCGCCAGTCAGGGCATCGGCTACGCGGTGCGTTTCGGTAATCCGGCGGTGGAGCAGGGCAGCTTCGTTGACTTCACGTTCAGCTGCGCCTTGCGTGTGCAGGGTGAATTGCCGGTCGGTGTGGCCGAGCAATGGAACGCCTCGCGCCGCTTCGCACGCCTGTCGTTGCAGGGCGAATTTCTGGTGATGGAAATGGACGTGGTGGTCGCGGCCGGGGTCAGCAACGAACACCTGCGTGGCAATCTCGAATTGTGGGATCGCCTGCTGCAGGAATTCATCGTCTATCTGCGTGATTTCGCGCAGAACGGAGCGGCTGCGCAGACTGCGAAAGTCGCGGTCGCCGAGCAAGAGGAAGTCGCGCTGTGAAGAAACCGGCCATGGTAATCAGCGCTGCGGCTGTAGCGTTGTTGGTGGTCGCCGTGGCGCTGGTGGTGCGACCGGGCAGTGACCCGGTCGCCGCTCAGCAACCGTCGCCAGTGGCAGCGGTTGCTGGCGGGCCGGCGGTTGCGCGGCTCGGCAATCAGCAAGTCTCACCGGAGGAATTGCAGACGCTGTTGGCGACCGTGCCTGAGGCGACGCGCGAGCAACTGCGTGGCAACCGCGAGGCGCTGGAGCGCTGGATTCGTGCGCGGCTGGCGGAGAAAGCCGTGCTGGAGCAGGCGGATGCGCAGGGCTGGGCGCAGCGTCCGGAAGTTGCGCGGCAGACCCGTGCGGCCACCGAGCAGATTGTGTTCCGTGATTACTTGCAGTCGGTAAGTCAGGTGCCAGCGGATTACCCGAGCGCGGCTGAGTTGCAGCAGGCGTATGACGCGGGTAAAGCCAATTGGCAAACGCCGGCGTTGTATCGGGTCAGTCAGATTTTTCTCGGGGCGAGTGATGCGCAAAATCTGGATGCGGTACGTAAGCAGGCGGGGGAGTTGAGCAAGAAAGCGCAGACCGCTCCATCCGAGTTTGCCGTGCTTGCTAAAGAATTTTCTCAGGATCGGATCACTGCCGAACGCGGCGGCGACACCGGCCTGCAACCCTTGCAGCAACTGGTGCCGGAAGTGCGCAGCGCCGTCGCGCGGCTCAAGGTTGGCGCAGTCTCCGATCCCGTCCAAAGCTCCGCCGGTTTGCACATCATCAAACTCACTGAACAACAACCGGCACGCACCGCGACCCTTGATGAACTGCGCGACCAACTGACCCAAGCCCTGCGCGCCCAACGTCAGGAACAGATCGCCCAGGCCTATCTGGACGGCATGCTCAACACCGCCACCCTGAGCATCGACGGCGCCGAACTCAACAAGATCCTGGAGCAAAAAAACTGAATTCCGCTTCACCGAAATCCCTGTGGGAGCTGCGGTGGATGTGTGTAACGACCAACAACAAAGATCGACAGGGAGTCATCGATGTCATTCACCGAACCCGCAGGACGACCGGGCAACCCCGATTTTCGCTGACCGTAGAACAGCGCCGAACCCCAGATTCACCACCGAACCCTGTGGGAGCTGGCTTGCCAGCGATGAGGCCGGTAAATCCAGCATCATTGGCGCCTGACACTCCGCCATCGCTGGCAAGTCGAATCGTCGCACCGCAGCTCCCACAGTGGATGTGTGTAACGACCAACAACAAAGATCGACAGGGAGTCATCGATGTCATTCACCGAACCCGCAGGACGACCGGGCAACCCCGATTTTCGCTGGCCACAAGACACCGCCGAGCCTTGGCTGGCCGAGGCCGCGAGCATTGAGGGCGAGATCGCACAATACTTTCTGGTCAGCGCCCGTTGCGGCTGCTTCATGCAAGCCGCGCGCAGCCTCAACGTGCGCTCGACCCTGCTGCGCAAACAACTCGCGCTGCTTGAGCAAACTCTGCAACGCTCACTGTTCAGCTTCCAGGGCAGCGCCCTCAGCCTGACCCGCGAAGGCCAGCAACTACAGGCGCAACTGATCGCCCTCGCGCACGAACGCAAACTGCCGGTGATCGAACAGCCACTGATCCGCCTCGCCGTCGCCGAATCGATCCTGCACGACATCCTCGGCCGCGACCTCATCGCATTACTGCGACGCAACGCCAGTGTCCGTCTGGAAATCATCGCCCTCGACAGCGAACTGGCCCTGCAAAGCATCAGCGCCGACATCGTCCTCTGGCTGGCCCCCGGCGACAGCCCAACCCCCGGCCCGACCTTCGCCACCAGCCAACCACAACGCCTCGCCCAACTCGACTACCTGCCGCACATCGCCAAACGCTACTCCCGCGTCACCGCCCGCCCGGAAAGCCCCGAAGACCTCGCCGATTTCATGCTGGTGCAGTGGCAGCACGACCGGCAGATCGACAGCTTTCGGCCGTGGAATGAACTGGTCGAACAACGTCTGGCCGGGGTGGTGCAGATGCAGTCTTATGAGCTGATGTTGGAAATGATTCGCTGCAGCGCGTGCATCGGGTTGCTGCCGATGTACATGAGCCGTTTTGATCGTGGGTTGGTGGCGTTGCCGGGGTTGTTTGAAGAGGTGATGCGGTTGCAGGTTTGGTTGGCGGTGAATGAGCATTCGCGGGACGTCGCTGAAGTGCAAACCCTTGTGGAGCTGATTCAGGGGACGTTTAGTGAGCGAGGGGAGTGGTTCGAATAGATCAAAAGATCGCAGCCTGCGGCAGCTCCTACACGACCATGTTCGACCGACCAATGCCGTATATACGTGGTTTTTGTAGGAGCTGCCGCAGGCTGCGATCTTTTGATTTTGCTGGGTTCAGCCCTGTAATTGAATCTGCCGGCCGAGCACATCCATCACATCGCAGCCGTCACGCAACAACATCGCTGCTGCGTGCGCCAGTTGCTGCACGTCGGCGCCTTTGGCTCCGGTGATATCCAGGCTGGCGAGGCTTTCCATCATCTGTGTTACGGCGAGAAAGCGGCTGGCGGCGCTGGCGTGGAGGACGTCGAGTGGTGCCTGAGTCGAGACCAGAAGGACGGGGACGTTGTATTCGTTGTGGGTCATTGAGATGTGCGTGTTCATCGGTGTAGCTCCTTAGTAATCAAGAGCTGCCACTTGGTCGCCGTCAAACGATAGGGTGGCAACTGTGCGCAGGTTGACGGACCGGTCTAAGGTACCCGGCGCACTCGAAAGTGCCCTGCACACAGTCACCATTAGTCTTTGTTCCGAGCACACGAGTGCACGAGCAAAGTTTGGGGACAATGCGCACCTTAAATACCGCCGAGCCGTCAAACCCGATCACGAATGAGTCGTGACAGGCGCGAGGATAGGGAGTGAGGGCAGGGCAGTCAATCGCCGAAGCGCCTGAAAGCGCTGGTTTGCCTGTAGGTCGTTTCCGGCGTTCAGCGTTGAACGCACGTCCTGTACCATTCGCAAAATTCTCAAGATTCGAATGGAGCAATTCATGGCAGGCAAGCCACCACGCAAGTCCCGGAAAATGGCGGTCTGCCTGGCCGTGTCATTGCTGATCAACGCAGGTTTTCTGACGGTCGTTGCGCTCAAGGTATTTGGCCAGCGCACGGACATGCGTAAAACCACAGAACCCTTGGTGATTGAAGCGAACAACGACGATGACAACGTCTACGTTCTGCCGCGTGGCACCACGCTTTATTACGAGAAAAGCTATCCCGAAGGGTTCAGCCGTTATCGGGTGTATTTCAATCACAAGGGCGTGATTGCCGGTGACGCGGTGCGTATGGAACCGAAGTATTGGGGCACGTTGATTGATCCGCTTTGGTTGGCCAATATCGATGCGGAAACGTTGAAGGACATGTTTCGGCACTTTCCGTTATCAAAAACCGATGTTGCTGCGGCGGTCAAAGCCAATGAAATCACCAAGGCTGATCTTGCCGAGATGATCCGCACCATTCCGGATTAATGGTTGCGCTCGGACTCTGTAGGAGCTGCCGAAGGCTGCGATCTTTTGACTTTGAATTTTTAAAAGCAAGATCAACAGATCGCAGCCTTCGGCAGCTCCTACAGGGGATGTGTTTTGGGTCTGGCAGTTGGGCAGTTGGCCGGTTTAGAGTGTTCGGCCACACAACGATCACGGACGAATCGCCATGCCAGACCACAACTCCGCCATTCACCTCGAGCGCTTCAGCGAGCAGCACCTCGATGGCGTCACCGCGCTCTACAACGACCCGGCGGTGGCACGGCAGGTGTTGCAGATGCCGTTTCAGTCGGTGGAGGTCTGGCGTCAGCGACTGCTGGCGGACAATGACCGGGCGCTGAAACTGGTCGCGGTGCATCAGGGCGTGGTGATCGGGCAGATCGGGCTGGAAGCTTATTCGCGGATTCGCCGCAGTCATGCAGGCAGTTTCGGCATGGGTGTCGCGACGGCGTGGCAGGGCAAGGGTGTCGGCTCGAAGCTGTTGGCGGCGGCGCTGGATGTGGCCGACAACTGGATGAATCTGCACCGCGTCGAACTGACGGTGTATGCCGACAATGAAGCCGCTATCGGCCTGTATCGCAAGTTAGGTTTCGAGGATGAAGGCCTGTTTCGCGACTACGCGGTGCGCGACGGGCAATGGGTCGACGCCCTGAGCATGGCGCGTCTGCGCAAGGCCTGACCTTTTGTCAGTCATTAGCCGATGAAGCGGCCGTGCAGGCAAATCACTTGCACGGCGGTCATCGGCATCTGCCATGCTCGAAGTCCGCAGCACCGCTTCTCAAAGGAACACCGCAATGGACGACGTACAGCAACTGGGCGAAATGCTTCGCCACTATGCCGACAGCGAAGCGCACAAGAAGCAACAGTTCGAGACGCAATCGGTGACGTGGGCCACACGTATCACCGAACTGTTCGACAAGATTCAGCAATGGCTGGAACCGGTGCAGGCGCCGGGTTTGCTCGAAGTTGGCCGTGAGGCGTATGTCGCGTCCGGGCCGAGTATTCCGGTTGAGACCTCGACCTTCAAGACTGAAAAACTGACCATTGTGATCGCTGGCAAACCGGTGGAGTTTGTGCCGGATGTGATGGGCAATGGCGGGCAGATTTCGCTGGCGGTGATGGGGCTGACGGCGGCGCGTTACGGCAGTATTTCGCTGGTGGGGTTGCCGGGTGGGGAGTGGCAGTGGCGCAAGACTAACGGGTTGAAGGATCCGGATACGTTTGCGTTTGATGCGAACTTTCTGGCGCAGCAGTTGCAGAGTTTGATCCCCCGCGAACGCGGCTAAGATCAAGAGCTTACCCCCTCACCCCAACCCTCTCCCCCAAGGGGGCGAGGGGGGAAGGGGGCAGATCTGCGTTGTTGTCGAAAACGAGGTCTGCGGGAAATGGGGGCAGATCTTTATTGTTTTCAAGTCGTGCATTCACCTCCGATATTTCACGTCGGTGTACCTCGAAAGAACACCTCGATCAGTTCCCTCTCCCTTGGGAGAGGGCTAGGGTGAGGGGCTACCGCTGACCCCCTCACATATCAACATTCCCCCACCCCGGCTTCGCCACCTCCGGCGCCACCGCGTTCACTGTCTTGCCCGTCGCCAATTCAACCCGCCGCGCCACCTCCGGATCATCCGCAAACGGCGTCAGGCTCGCATCCTCCAGACTCTGCGCAGTCTCATTGCGCAAGCAGTACTCCACCGCCAGCCACAAAAACACCACGCCCAGTACATTCAAAAAAATCTCGAACATGACCTGCTCCCTTGATCAGGCGATCTGCGCCTCACGGTGGGCCAACGCTACGTCCGCCACCCGCACGGTGCGCCACACGTTGTAGGCCATCAGCAGCATGCCGCTGAGGAAGAACACCCCGCCGGCAAAGCGCACGATGAACCCCGGATGACTGGCTTGCAGCGCTTCGACAAACGAGTAAGTCAAAGTGCCGTCCTCGTTGATCGCCCGCCACATCAGGCCTTGGGTAATGCCGTTGACCCACATCGAGGCGATGTACAACACCGTGCCGATGGTTGCCAGCCAGAAGTGCAGGTTGATCAGCGGCGTGCTGTACATCTGCTCGCGGCCGAAGATTTTCGGCACCATGTGATAGGTCGCGCCGAAGGTGATCATTGCCACCCAACCGAGCGCGCCGGCGTGGACGTGGCCGATGGTCCAGTCGGTGTAGTGCGAGAGCGCGTTGACGGTTTTGATTGCCATCATCGGACCTTCGAACGTGGACATGCCGTAGAACGCCAGCGACAGCACCAGGAAGCGCAGGATCGGGTCGGTGCGCAACTTATGCCAGGCGCCGGACAAGGTCATCATGCCGTTGATCATCCCGCCCCAGCTCGGCGCGAGCAGGATCAGCGACATCGCCATACCGAGCGACTGTGCCCAGTCCGGCAGTGCGGTGTAGTGCAAGTGGTGCGGGCCGGCCCAGATGTACAGGGTGATCAGCGCCCAGAAATGCACGATCGACAACCGGTACGAATACACCGGGCGATTGACCTGCTTGGGCACGAAGTAATACATCATCCCGAGGAACCCGGTGGTCAGGAAGAACCCTACCGCGTTGTGCCCGTACCACCACTGCACCATGGCGTCGGTGGCGCCGGAATACACCGGATAAGACTTGAACCAGTCCACCGGAATCGCCAGGTGATTGACGATGTGCAGCATGGCGATCACCAGGATGAACGCGCCGAAAAACCAGTTGCCGACATAGATGTGCTTGGTCTTGCGCTGCACCACGGTGGTGAAGAACACCACGGCGTACGCGACCCAGACCACGGCCATCCACACCGCGCCGGAGAATTCGATTTCGGCGTATTCCTTGGTGGTGGTGTAGCCCAGCGGCAGGGTGATAAACATCACCACGATCACCGATTGCCAGCCCCAGAACGTGAACGCGGCGAGCTTGTCCGAGTACAGCCGCACCTGGCAGGTACGCTGCACCGCGTAGTAGCTGGCGGCGAATTGCGCGCTGCCGGCGAAGCCGAAGATCACCAGGCTGGTGTGCAACGGTCGCAAGCGGCCGAAGGTGGTCCACGGCAGGTCCAGATTCATTTCCGGCCATACCAGTTGCGAGGCGATCCATACCCCCATCGCCATGCCCACGACGCCCCAGAAAATAGTGGCGATGACGAATTGGCGGACGACCTTGTAGTTATAAGCCTGTCCGATTGTTGCTGTGCTCATGGTCAGTTCATCCACGGTTGCAAAGTCTTGCCAGGCCACCCGGTCTGGCATGGACTGCACTGTAGAAACACCGTCGGAAACAAAACAGGCTCAGGAATATTCGATTTATGCGGATCAGATCGGAGCACTGCCTGCGGCCATCTGCCGCGCTCTGATACGGTTTTTATCGTTTCAGGTGAATCTGTAACGGGCTGCGCTGCACGTCCATAGTGCCTTCCAGAAACTGTGGGAGCGGGTTTTATAGGGGTTGGCGCCCCAACCAAAAGTGGTGGGGGGGGCCCCGGAAAAACCCCCCCCCCCAAAAAAAC